>NZ_JBIUCB010000008.1:93915-142479 GCF_044593455.1 Kitasatospora sp. NPDC051984 | reverse complement strand
CCCCTCTTCCCCCCCCCCCCCCTCTGCCTTGGGGGTGTGGGGGGGGGGGGGTTGGGGGGGGGCCGGGGGGGGGCCCCCGGGGGGGGGCAAACCGGGGGGGGCCGGGGCGGCCGCGCGCCCCCCCGGGCCCCGATCGGGAACCTAGACCTGGCCGGTCAGGCCACCGGCTCGACACTCTCGCCGGGTGCGCGTCCGCTCACCCGTTCGGTCTCAAGCGCGGACTGGAGGATCACCACGGCCGCGGCCTGGTCGATCACCGAGCGGCCCTTCTTCGAGGACCGGCCGGAGGCGCGCAGCCCGGCGGCGGCGGTGACGGTGGTCATCCGCTCGTCCACCAGCCGCACGCCGACCGGGTAGGTCAGCATGGCCAGCCGGCCCGCGTACTCGCGGACCTTGGCGGCGGCCGGGCCTTCCTTGCCGCTCAGTGAGCGCGGCAGGCCGACCACCACCTCGATCGCGTCGTACTCCTCGACGATCGCCTTGAGCCGGGCCTGCGAGCGGCCCCCGGCGGGGACGGTCTCCACGGGTGTGGCGATCAGCCCGTCGGGGTCGCAGACCGCGACCCCGATCCGGGCGTCACCCACATCGACGGCGATCCGCCGGCCGCGCCGGAAGACCTTCTCCGGGAACTCGATGTGCTCCTCGCTCACGCGCGCTCGGCCACCAGTGCCCGGACGGCCTCGATCGCCTCGCCGACGGCGGCCGGGTTGGTGCCGCCGCCCTGCGCCACGTCGTCCTTGCCGCCACCGCCGCCGCCGAGCGTCTTCGCCGCGGTGCGGACCAGCTCGCCGGCCTTGATGCCGCGGGCGCGGGCGTCCTCGCTGGTGGCGATGACGGTCAGCGGGCGGTCATTGGCGACGGTGAACGCCGCGACCACGGCCGGGCGGTTGCCGAGCCGGGCGCGGACGTCCAGCACCAGCTTGCGCAGCTCGTCCGCACCGGTGCCGTCACCGACGCGGGCGGCGACCAGGGCCACGCCCTTGACGTCCTCCGCGCCCTCGGCGAGGCCCGCGGCGGCCTGCAGCACCTTCTCGGCGCGGAACTTCTCGATCTCCTTCTCGGCGTCCTTGAGCTTGGCGAGCATGCCGGAGATCTTCTCCGGGAGCTCCTCCGGACGGCCCTTGACCAGCTCGGTGAGCTGGGAGACCACGGTGTGCTCGCGGGCCAGGAACTTGTACGCGTCGACGCCGACCAGCGCCTCCACGCGGCGCACGCCGGAGCCGATCGAGGACTCGCCGAGCAGCTTCACCAGGCCCAGCTGGGCGGTGTTGCCGACGTGCGTGCCACCGCACAGCTCCTTGGAGAAGTCGCCGATGGTGACCACGCGGACCGAGTCGCCGTACTTCTCGCCGAACATCGCGATGGCGCCCTGCTTGCGGGCCTGGTCCATCGTCATGACCTCGGCGGTGACGTCCAGCTCGCGGGTCAGCACGTCGTTGATCTTCTGCTCGACGTCGACCAGCACGCTGCCGGGAACGGCGGCGGGCGAGCCGAAGTCGAAGCGGAAGCGGCCCGGCGCGTTCTCGGAGCCGGCCTGGGCGGCCGTCGGGCCGAGCGCGTCGCGCAGCGCCTGGTGGGTCAGGTGGGTCGCCGAGTGGGCGCGGGCGATGGCCCGGCGGCGCTCGGTGTCGATGGTGGCGTACGCGGACGCGCCGAGCACCACCTCGCCGAACAGCACCCCGCCGGAGTGCACGATGACGCCCGGCACCGGCTGCTGCACGTCGCGGATCTCGACGACCGCGCCGGAGTCCAGCCGGATCCGGCCGTGGTCGGCGAGCTGGCCGCCGCCCTCGGCGTAGAACGGGGTGCGGTCGAGGATCAGCTCAACCTCGTCGCCCTCACTGGCGGCCGGCGACGGGACGCCGTCCACCAGCAGGCCGACCACGGTGGCCTCGCCCTCGGTGTGGTTGTAGCCGGTGAAGACGGACGCGCCGGCGCTGTCGGCGACCTCGCGGTACGCGGCGACGTCGGCGTGGCCCATCTTCTTCGCCTTGGCGTCGGCCTTGGCGCGGTCCCGCTGCTCCTGCATCAGGCGGCGGAAGCCGGCCTCGTCGACCTGGAGGCCCTGTTCCTCGGCCATCTCCAGGGTCAGGTCGATCGGGAAGCCGTAGGTGTCGTGCAGCTTGAACGCCTGCTCGCCGGAGAGCACCACGCTGCCGCCGGCCTTGGTCTCGGTGACGGCGGCGTCCAGCAGGTTGGTGCCGGAGCGCAGGGTCTGCAGGAAGGCGTTCTCCTCGGCGACCACGACCGTCTCGATGCGCTTGCGGTCGGTCTCCAGCTCCGGGTACTGCGGGGCCATCGCCTTGATCGAGATGTCGATCAGGTCCTTGGCGACCGGCCCGGTGGCGCCGAGCAGGCGCATGTTGCGGATCGCGCGGCGCAGGATGCGGCGCAGCACGTAACCGCGGCCCTCGTTGCCGGGGGTGACGCCGTCACCGACGAGCATCAACGCGGTGCGGAAGTGGTCGGTGACCACGCGCAGCGAGACGTCCGACTTGTGGTCGGCGCCGTAGGTGTGGCCGGTGAGCTCGGCGGCGCGGTCGAGGATCATCCGGCTGGTGTCGATCTCGAACAGGTTGTCGACGTCCTGCAGGACGGCGGCGAGGCGCTCCAGGCCGAGGCCGGTGTCGATGTTCTTGCTCGGCAGGTCGCCGAGGATCTCGAACCCGTCCTTGCCGTCGCCGTGGCCGCGCTCGTACTGCATGAAGACCAGGTTCCAGATCTCCAGGTAGCGCTCGCCGTTGACCGCCGGGCCGCCCTCCTCGCCGTACGCGGGGCCGCGGTCGTAGTTGATCTCCGAGCACGGGCCGCACGGGCCGGGAACGCCCATCGACCAGAAGTTGTCCTTCATGCCCAGGCGCTGGATCCGCTCGGACGGGACGCCGATGACGTCACGCCAGATCTGCTCGGCCTCGTCATCGTCCTTGTAGACGGTGATCCAGAGCTTCTCGGGGTCCAGGCCGTAGCCGCCGTCCGCGACGGAGCTGGTGAGCAGCTCCCAGGCGAACTTGATGGCGCCTTCCTTGAAGTAGTCGCCGAACGAGAAGTTGCCGCACATCTGGAAGAACGAGCCGTGCCGGGTGGTCTTCCCGACCTCCTCGATGTCCAGGGTGCGGACGCACTTCTGCACGCTGGTGGCGCGCGAGAACTGCGGCTTGACCTCGCCGAGGAAGTACGGCTTGAAGGGCACCATGCCGGCGTTGACCAGCAGCAGGGTGGGGTCGTCGGCGACCAGCGAGGCCGACGGTACGACGGTGTGGCCGCGCTCCTCGAAGAAGCGCAGCCAGCGGCGGCGGATCTCTGCCGACTCCATCAGTGGGGGTCCTTCCGATCGGTCGTGCTGCCCGGCAGCTCGCGCTGACGGGGCTTGGCAACGATTGTCTGGGGGGTGGTGCGGCGGGTGCCGCGGGACGTGGGCAGGGCGGCGGCCGGGGAGCCCGGGGCCGCCGAGATAGCTCGGCCACCGCTCGACCCGGCCGCGCCGCTGAGCGTGCGGCGGCGGGGCGGCTCGACGACCGCGGTGCCGTCCAGGCCGAGGTCGGCGCGCAGCTGCTGCTCGCGCTCGGCCATGCCGGCCTTCACGTCGCGGGCGAACTGCCGGGCGGCATCGCCGAGTTGGAGCGCGCCGCGGGCGGCGGTGCCGGACAGCGAGTCGGGCGTGAGGCGGTGCACCGCCTCGTTGGCCTTGTTCATGGCCCAGACGGTGGCGCCCGCGCCGACCGCCATCCAGAAGATTCTGCGCACCATCGCCGGTCAGCCCCTCACGGCCCGGCGGACCCGGGCCAGCAGCCCGCCGCGCGGCGCGGTCGCGGCCCGAACCTCGGCCCGGATCAGCCGGGCCAGCTCCTCGCGCTCACCGCTCTGCTGCGGCACCACGGGCCCGGCCTGCTGCCGGTTCACGGCCCGGCGCACGCCGTAGCTGAACGCGGCCAGCTTCACCAGCGGCCCGCCGACGGTGGCGGCCACCGTCGAGGACAGCGCCTTGGCGTCGGCCGCCGCGTCCTGGACGTTGGCGGTGATCTCGTCGACCCGCTCCAACTGCTCGTGCGCGCTGCGGACGGCGGCGTTCGCGTCCTGCAGCAGCGGCACGGCCTGCTCGGTGACGGCGGAGACCAGGACGGTCGCCTCCCGCAGCACCTTGGACAGCCGGACCAGGACCACGGCGAGCAGGGTGACCAGGACCGCCCAGAAGACGGCGACCAGCAGCCCGGCCAGCTCTCCCACGGACACCTTCGCGCGCTCCCTCGCCTGTCGCTGCGACACTCTTGCAATCCGGGGTTGCGCAACTATCACAATCCCAGAGCTGAACCCTACCGTGGCGGCCGACCGCTCCCCGACCGGATATCGGCAGGTACGCCCGCCCCCGAACCGGTCGGATGTGCGAACACCGCGCGTAACCTACCGCCCGGTCACCTCGTTGGTGAGTTGGCTCGCGGAAGCGCGCGCCCACCGGTGAACGGGTTCCTAGCGACGGGGGCGTCCCTATGGATGGCATGGCGGCAGCGCCGAGAGAACCGGGCCGACTGCCCGCCGAAGCCACCGCGTTCATCGGCCGGGCCGCCGAACTCGAGGCCCTGACCGCCCTGTTGGGCCGCTCCCGGCTGGTCACCGTGACCGGCCCGGGCGGGGTCGGCAAGTCCCGGCTGGCGCTGCGGGCCGCCGCCCGGCTCGCCCCCGATTTCCCGGACGGCACGCGCCTCGCCGACCTCGCGCCGGTCCGTGATCCGCTGCTGCTCGGCCCCGCCGTACGGGCCGCCCTGGACCCCACCGGCCGGTTGCCGCTCGCCGAGCGCCGCGTGCTGCTGGTGCTGGACGGCTGCGAGCACCTGGTCGACGCCTGTGCCGAACTGGTCGACTCGCTGCTGCGCGCCGCGCCCGGGCTGCGGGTGCTGGCCACCTCCCGCCAGTCGCTGCGGGCGGCCGGCGAGCACCTGCTGCCGCTGGCCCCGCTGCCGGTCGAGCCGGGAGGCGGCGGGGCCGACTCGGAGGCGATGCGGCTGTTCGCCGACCGGGCCGCCGCCGCCCGGCCCGGCTTCCGCCTGGCGGGCGCCAACCGCGCCGGGGTGGCGCTGCTCTGCCGCCGCCTGGACGGCCTCCCACTGGCCCTGGAGCTGGCCGCCGGCCGGTTGCGCGGGCTGTCCGTGGAGCAGCTGCTGGCCCGGCTCGACGACCGCTTCCGGCTGCTCACCGGCGGCGGCCGCACCGCCCCGTCCCGGCACCGGACGATGCGCACAGCGATCGGCTGGAGCCACGAACTCTGCACCATGCAGGAACGTTTACTCTGGGCCCGTCTGTCGGTCTTCGCCGGCGACTTCGACCTGGACGCCGCCGAATACGTCTGCGGCGGCCACGGGCTGGACCTCGACGACGTCCTCGCCCTGCTCGACTCGCTGGCCGACAAGTCCGTCCTCGAACGCCACGACGGCGAACCCGCCCGGTTCCGGATGCTCGACACCCTGCGCGACTACGGCGGCCACTGGCTGCGGGCCGGCGACGACCACCGGCGGCTGCTGCGCCGCCACCGCGACTGGTACCTGGGCGTCGCCACCTGGGGCGAGGTCGAGTGGTTCGGCCCCCGGCAGGCCGAGACCGCCGAACGCACCCGGCTCGCCCACCCGAACCTGCGCGCCGCCCTGGAGTTCTCGCTCGCCGAACCCGGCGAGGAACAGCCCGCCCTCACCCTGGCCGGCGCCCTCTGGTACTTCTGGCTCGGCACCGGCCTGCTCGGCGAGGGCCGCCACTGGCTCGACCGCGCCCTCGCCCGCGCCCCCGAAGCGACCGAAGCCCGCGCCAAGGCCCTCTGGATCACCGGCCACCTCGCCACCCTCCAAGGCGACCCGGCCCGCGCCCGCCCCGCCCTCGAGCGGTGCCACCGCCAGGCCCTGGCCACCGGCGACCGCCGGGCCCTCGCCCACGCCGTCCACCGCCAGGGATGCGCCGCCCTGATCGGCGACGACCCGGCCCGCGCCGCCGAACTCCTCGACGAGGCACTGCGGCACTACACCGCCCTCGGCGAGCTCGACACCCACGTCCTGATGGCCATGGCCGAACTCGCCCTGGCCCACCTGTTCCTCGGCGACGGCCCGGGCGCCGCCGCCTGGGCGGAACGCGTCCGGCAGACCTGCGAGACGCACGGCGAGCAGTGGGCGCACGCCTACGGCCTGTACACGCTGGCCCACGCCCGCCGGCAGTCCGGCGAGTCGCGGGCCGCCCGGGGCTTCGCCCGCGACTCGATCCGCCTCACCCACCCGCTGGGCGACCCGCTCGGCCTCGCCCTCGCGATGGACCTGCTGGCCCTGCTCGCCACCGAGGACCCCGCCCCCGACCCGTACGAGGCGCGCGTCCTGCAGGGCGCCGCCCACCGGCTCTGGACGGCCCTCGGCACCCCGTTCCTCGGCTCCCGCACCTTCCGCGGCCCGCACCGCACCTGCGAGCAGCGCGCCCGCGCCGCCCTCACCGCGCAGCAGTACGAGGAAGCGTTCCGGCTGGGCACCCGCCTCGACCTCGACACCGCCGTCCACCGCGCCCTGAACACCTGACCGGAAACGGGAAACGCCCCCGCGGTCCGAAGACCGAGGGGGCGTTCCGCTCGCGGGTCAGCGCGAGTAGTACTCGACGACCAGCTGCTCGTCGCAGACAACCGGAACCTCGCGGCGCTGCGGCGCGCGGTCCAGGCGGAAGGCCAGGGCCTTCAGGTTGACCTCGAGGTACTTCGGGGTCTGGCCCTCGCCGGCGTTGCCACCCTCGCGAGCCACCTGGAAGGGGACCTTCTCCTTGGACTTTTCCTTCACCGTGACGACGTAGCCCGGCTTCATCTGGAACGACGGCTTGTTGACCTTCGAGCCGTTGACCTCGATGTGACCGTGCACGACCATCTGGCGGGCCTGGTAGATGGTGCGGGCGATGCCCGAACGCAGAACCAGGGCGTCGAGGCGGACCTCCAGCAGGGCGACGAGCGCCTCACCGGTCTTGCCCTCGACCTTCTTGGCGGCCTCGAAGGCACGCGCCATCTGCTTCTCGCTGAGGTCGTACTGCGCGCGCAGACGCTGCTTCTCGGTCAGACGGACCTTGTAGTCAGAGTTCTGCTTGCGGCCACGGCCGTGCTGGCCGGGCGGGTACGGGCGGGCCTCGAAGTACTTGACGGACTTCGGGGTCAGCGGAACGCCGAGAGCACGGGCGATCTTGACCTTGGGGCGCTTCTGGTTCGCCATGTTTCCTTTTCCTGTTCAGATACGGCTGTCACCAGGTGTTGACGGAGGACGCTTCTCGCGGCCCGGAGAAAAACCGTCCGTCGCCGGATGGTCAGCCGCTCTCCGCGACCGGGCACTATGTGCTTGCACACGAGACGCCCACCGACCGGGAAAGGTGGCGGGCTGCCCGCGACACCGAAAACCGGTGCGCGCCGCTCCTGGAGAACTCCCTTGCGGGAGGCCTCCGTTGGTTGCCCCGCTGGTGCGGCCGGTCGTTCCTCGCGGAACCCCGGGCCCGGGACACACTGCGGACAGTCTACAGGCTGTTCACTCGCCCTTGAGCCGGGCCCTGGTCCACTCCGCGATCTCCGCGTACCGGGCCTCGCCACCCCGCCTGGTCGGCTTGTAGTACTCCTTGCCGTGCACCGCGTCCGGCGCGTACTGCTGCGCCGCGATGCCCTCCGCCAGGTCGTGCGGGTACTGGTACCCCTTGCCGTGCCCGAGCTTCTTCGCCCCGCCGTAGTGCGCGTCCCGCAGATGCGGCGGCACCGCGCCCGCCAGCCCCTGCCGGACGTCCGCCAGCGCGGCGTCGATCGCCAGGTACGCGGCGTTCGACTTCGGCGCCAGCGCGAGCGCGATCGCCGCCTGCGACAGGATGATCCGCGCCTCCGGGAACCCGATCAGCGCCACCGCCTGCGCCGCCGCGACCGCCGTCGACAGCGCGGTCGGATCTGCCAGCCCGATGTCCTCGCTCGCCGAGATCATCAACCGGCGCGCGATGAACCGCGGGTCCTCCCCCGCCTCGATCATCCGCGCCAGGTAGTGCAGCGTGGCATCCACATCACTGCCCCGGATCGACTTGATCAGCGCACTCGCCACGTCGTAGTGCTGGTCGCCGTCCCGGTCGTACCGCACCGCCGCCTTGTTCACGGCCGTCTCGGTCGCCGCCAGCGTCAGCACGCCCCCGCCCTGCTCCAGCGCCGCCCCCGCCGCCGCCTCCAGCATGGTCAACGCCCGCCGGGCATCACCCCCGGCCAACCGCACCAGGTGGTCCTCCGCCTCCTCCGCCAGCTCCACGCTCCCGCCGAGCCCGCGCTCGTCGGTGGTCGCCCGGCGCAGCAGGACGCGAATGTCCTCGTCGGTCAGCGACTCCAGGGTCAGCAGCAACGACCGCGACAGCAGCGGCGAAATGATCGAGAAGTACGGGTTCTCGGTGGTCGCCGCGATCAGCGTCACCCACCGGTTCTCCACCGCCGGGAGCAAGGAATCCTGCTGCGCCTTCGAGAACCGGTGGATCTCGTCCAGGAACAGCACCGTCTCCCGCCCGGTCATCCCGACCGCCCGACGCGCCCCCTCGATCACCGCCCGGACTTCCTTGACCCCGTGCGTGATCGCCGAAAGCTCGACGAACCGCCCCTCCACCGCCTGGCTGATCACATGCGCCAGCGTGGTCTTCCCCGTCCCCGGCGGCCCCCACAGAATCACCGAACTCGTCGCCGCCGGCCCCTTGGCGCCCGCCACCAGCCGCCGCAACGGCGACCCGTCCTTCAACAGCTGCTGCTGCCCGGCCACCTCGTCCAACGTCCGCGGCCGCATCCGCACCGCCAGTGGGGCGCGCCCCGGCTCGGCACTCTGGCGTTCCTCGGCTGCATGCGTGAAAAGGTCGGGCTCGTCCACGGAACGCAACCCTATACGGTGCGAAATCAGGGGCGCGGGGAACTGCGCGAAGGGGGAACGCGCCCACCAGCCAGATCCCGACGCAGGACAGCCACTTGCACGTGATCGCGACCTCGCGGACGTGATGTGCGCTTGTCGCGCAGTTCTCCCCCAGCCCTAGCGGGCCGGGAGGTGCCCCCACGCGCCCCTGTTCTCGCGCCCCTCCGCTCGCGCAGGTCTCCCCGCGCCCGCCTGCTCTCAGCCCTCCGGCGGCCGGTGAAGCAGGACGACGTCGAACTCCTCCATCCCGTAGATCACCGTCCCGGAAGCCTTGCTCGCCGCCGCGCGAACCGCGGCCTGCGCCCCGCGCGAGGCCTCGAACGCCCCCCGGTCCGCGAAGATCGTCCCGACCACCCCTACCGACCGCCCGCGGTCGATGAGCATGGCGGCGCCCACATACCCGTCGATCTCCCTGATCGCCGGGAGGCCGCTCTCCTCGAATCCCTTCACCACCCCGTCCAACCCGGCCGCGTCGTACGCGAAGCGAGTCAGCCGGAAGCCCCCGTTCTCCACCGCGGGCCCGGGTTCCGCCGCGACAACGTCCCAGCGGTTGACGGCAACGGTCGCGGCGAACGGCACCAGCAACGTGTCCCGCCGGTCGGCCAACGCAGTGTCACTCGCGGCTTCGTGTTCGGGGCTGTCCCACCAGGAGCCCATGGTGAGCGTGCCGAGCGCCCGGTTGGCGAACAGCCCGTAGCCGCGGTAGCCGGGCTGGGTGGAGAGGAGTTCGACAGCCTCGCCGCGCAGCGCGTCGAGGCTGTCCTCCAACAGGGCGGGGTCTCCGGTGGCGTAGACGGTACGGACATACATGGGAGTGCCTCCAGCCGTTGCGGGATCCCCTCCATCGCACGCCCGCCACGTCGGCCGGGTCAACCGGGGGCGGTCACCGGGCGAGCAGTGTCGCGGTGTGGTCGAAGACGTACTTCTGGAGGTCGCGCGGCGGCCGCTGGTACCCGCGCGGTTCGGGCCGGTCCGGAAGTGTGATCGCCGGGCGGACCACCTCGTGGTACGGGACGGAGGACAGCAGGTGGGCGATCATGTTGAGCCGGGCGCGGCGCTTGTCGTCGCTGTCGACGACGTTCCACGGGGATTCGGGGATGTCGGTGTAGACGAACATCTCGTCCTTGGCCCGCGAGTAGTCCTCCCAGCGGGTGATGGATTCGACGTCCATCGGGGAGAGCTTCCACTGCCGCATGGGGTCGTCGAGGCGGTCGCGGAAGCGGCGTTCCTGTTCGATGTCACTGACCGAGAACCAGTACTTGCGCAGCACGATGCCCGCTTCGATGAGCATCCGTTCGAAGGTGGGGCACTGGTGGAGGAACTGCCAGTACTCCTCCTCGGTGCAGAATCCCATCACCTTCTCGACGCCGGCCCGGTTGTACCAGGACCGGTCGAACAGCACCATCTCGCCGGCCGCCGGGAGCTGCTCGACGTAGCGCTGGAAGTACCACTGACCGCGCTGGCGTTCGGTGGGGGCGGGGAGGGCGACGATCCGGGCGATGCGGGGGTTGAGGTATTCGGTGACGCGTTTGATCGCGCCGCCCTTGCCGGCGGCGTCCCGGCCCTCGAAGATCACGACCATCCGGATGCCCTCGCTGCGCACCCACTCCTGCATCTTGACCAGCTCCTGCTGGAGCCGGAGCAGTTCGGGTTCGTAGATCCGCTTGGGGATGCGCGGGGCGCTCTTGGCGCCGCGGGGCTTCCTGCCTCGCTTGGGGTCCGCCACTTCGTGTGCCTTTCTCACCGTGCCGCCGACGAGCACTCACGCTACGGGCCGCCGGTGGTCGACGCAGGTCGGCCGACGGCCAGTGGCGGGCGTCGGTCAGACTTCGTCGAACGGCGCCGCGTAGCGGCAGACGCCGTGCGGGGCGCTGTCCGCGCCGGACAGCAGGAGTGCCTGGAAGTACACGTCAGGGACGTCGTACGGGCCGCTGATGCGGTGTCCGGAGGCGGGCGCGAAGCCGAACCGCCCGTAGTAGCCGGGGTCGCCGAGGACCACCACGACGCGCTCGCCGGCTTCCGCGGCGGCGGTCAGCGCGGCCCGGACCACGGCGGTGCCGACGCCCTTGCGCTGCCATTCGGGGGCGACGGCGACGGGGGCGAGGGCGAGTCCCTTGCCGTTGCCGATCTTCAGCCGGGTGAGCAGGGCGTGGCCGATGACGACCTCGCGGTCGTCGACGGCGACCAGGGAGAGTTCCGGCAGCCAGGCGGGGTCACGGCGCAGCGCGTCCACCAGGTCCGCCTCTTCGGGGCCTGGGAAGGCCGCCATGTGCACGCGCCGGGTCTCGGCGGTGTCGGTGGGGAGTTCAACTCTGGTTCGTACGGTCATCCTTGACCCCTCTTGCGCCCTGCACCCCGTCGTGCAGCGTTCCGGCCCCGGGCGGTGCGAGCCTACTCCTGGTAGGCGGGCACCGGCCGGGGCCGGAACGAATCGTGATCTTTGTGATGTGCCGTCAGTTTTCGACGGTGCGTCAGACGGTGGGTCAGGCGGTGGGCTCGGCCTCCGCCTTGGCGCCGTCCTTGGCCTTCGGCTTGGCGTCCACGCCGGCCTCCCGGCGCTGGGCCGGGGTGATCGGGGTGGGGGCGCCGGTCAGCGGGTCGCCGCCGGTGGAGGTCTTCGGGAAGGCGATGACGTCCCGGATGGTGTCGTAGCCGCCCAGCAGGGTGACCACGCGGTCCAGGCCGAGCGCGATGCCGCCGTGCGGCGGCGGGCCGTAGTTGAAGGCGTCCAGCAGGAAGCCGAACTGCGAGGCGGCCTCCTCCTCGGACAGGCCGATCGCGTCGAACGCCCGCTTCTGCACGTCGCGCTGGTGGATACGGATCGAACCGCCGCCCAGCTCCGAGCCGTTGAGCACCAGGTCGTACGCGTTGGAGAGCGCGCTGCCCGGGTCGGTGTCGAAGGTGGCGAGCGACTCGGCGGTGGGCGCGGTGAACGGGTGGTGCACCGCGTGCCAGCCCTGGAACTCGCCCTTGTCGTCCTCGATCGGCTCGAACATCGGGAAGTCCACGACCCAGAGGAAGGCCCACTGGGACTCGTCGATCAGGTTGCAGCGGCGGCCGATCTCCAGGCGGGCGGCGCCGAGCAGCTCCTGCGAGGCGGTCTTCTTGCCGGCCGCGAAGAACACCGCGTCGCCGGGCTTGGCGCCGGCGGCGGCGGCCAGGCCGGCCAGGTGCTCCTCGGACAGGTTCTTGGCGACCGGGCCGCGCAGTTCGCCGGTCTCGGCGTCCACCAGGACGTACGCGAGGCCGCGGGCGCCGCGGGCCTTCGCCCAGTCCTGCCAGGCGTCGAGCTGCTTGCGGGGCTGCGAGGCGCCGCCGGGCATCACGACCGCGCCGACGTACGGCGCCTGGAAGACCCGGAACTCGGTGCCCTTGAAGTACTCGGTCAGGTCGGTGAGTTCCTGGCCGAAGCGGACGTCCGGCTTGTCGGAGCCGTAGCGCGACATGGCGTCGACGTACGTCATCCGCGGCAGCGGGTTGGGGATCTCGTAGCCGTGCACCTCGCGCCAGATCGCGGCGATGACCTTCTCGCCGAGGGCCAGGATGTCCTCCTGGTCGACGAACGACGCCTCGATGTCCAGCTGGGTGAACTCCGGCTGCCGGTCGGCGCGGAAGTCCTCGTCGCGGAAGCAGCGGGCGATCTGGTAGTAGCGCTCCATGCCGGCCACCATCAGCAGCTGCTTGAACAGCTGCGGGGACTGCGGCAGGGCGTACCAGTGGCCGGGCTGGAGGCGGACCGGGACCAGGAAGTCGCGGGCGCCCTCGGGGGTGGAGCGGGTCAGGTACGGGGTCTCGATGTCGAGGTAGTCGTTCTCCTCCATCACCGTGCGGATGATGTGGTTGACCTTCGAGCGCAGCCGCAGCGCGCGGGCCGGGCCCTCGCGGCGCAGGTCGAGGTAGCGGTAGCGGAGCCGCACCTCCTCGTTGACCGAACCGGGCTCGTACTCGGCGACCTGGAACGGCAGCGGCGCGGCCTCGGACAGCACCTCGATGGACTCGACGACGACCTCGACGGCGCCGGTCGGGATGTCCGGGTTCTCGTTGCCCTCGGGGCGGACCCGGACGTCGCCGATCACCTTCACGCAGTACTCGGAGCGCAGCCCGTGCACCGACTCCAGGTCGCGGACCACGACCTGCACAGTGCCGGAGGCGTCCCGCAGATCGATGAAGGCCACGCCGCCGTGGTCACGGCGGCGGGCCACCCAGCCGGCCAGGGTGACGGTGGTGCCGGCGTGCTCCGGTCGGAGCGTGCCCGCGTCGTGCGTGCGGATCACAGCTGCTTCTCCTTCAGGGTGGTGACGAGCGCCTCGAGGGCGACGGGGGTCTGCTCGCCGGACTCCATGTCCTTGAGCTGGACCACGCCCTCGGCGAGGTCCCGGTCGCCCGCGATCAGGGCGAAGCGTGCTCCGGACCTGTTCGCGGACTTCATGGCGTTCTTGATGCTCTTGACGCCGAACGCGAGGTCGGTGGCGACGCCGGCCCGGCGCAGCTCGACGGTCTTCGCGAACAGCACGTTCTTGGCTTCCTCGCCGAGCGCGACCGCGTACACCTCGGTGGTGACGGGCAGGTCGAGCTCGATGCCTTCGGCCTCCAGCGCGAGGAAGGTGCGGTCCACACCCAGGCCCCAGCCGACCGAGGGCAGCGCCGGGCCGCCCAGCATCTCGGACAGGCCGTCGTAGCGGCCGCCGCCGCCGATCGCGGACTGCGAGCCGAGGCCGCCGTGCACGAACTCGAAGGTGGTGCGGGTGTAGTAGTCCAGGCCGCGCACCAGCTTGGGGTCGTCGACGAACGCGACCCCGGCGGCGGTGAGCAGCTCGCGGACCTTCTCGTCGTACGCCTTGCAGTCCTCGCACAGGTAGTCGCGCAGCATGGGCGCGTCCACCAGCTGGGCCTGCACCTCGGGGCGCTTGTCGTCGAGGACGCGCAGCGGGTTGATCTCGGCGCGGCGGCGGGTGTCGGCGTCCAGCTCGAGGCCGGAGAGGAAGTCCACCAGCGCGGTGCGGTAGACCGGGCGGCACTGCTGGTCGCCGAGCGAGTTCAGCAGCAGCTTGTACTCGCGCAGGCCGAGCGAGCGGAAGGCGTCGTCGGCGAGGATGATCAGCTCGGCGTCCAGCGCCGGGTCCTCGGCGCCCAGCGCCTCCGCGCCGACCTGCGAGAACTGCCGGTAGCGGCCCTTCTGCGGGCGCTCGTAGCGGTAGAAGTTGCCGGAGTACCAGAGCTTGACCGGCAGGTTGCCGAGCTTGTGCAGGTTGGCTTCCAGCGTGGCGCGGACCACCGACGCGGTGCCCTCGGGGCGCAGCGCGAGGTCCTCGCTGCTCTCGGGGCGCTTGGCGAGGGTGAACATCTCCTTGGTGACGATGTCGGTGGACTCGCCGACGCCGCGGGAGAACAGCTTGACGTCCTCGAACACGGGGGTCTCGACGTAGCCGTACCCGGCGCGGCGCAGCGGCGCGGACAGCCGCTCGCGGATCGCCAGGTAGGCCGCGGAGTTGACCGTGGGCAGCAGGTCGTAGGTGCCCTTGGGGGCGGTGAAGGTGCTCAACTTCTCTTCCGTCACATTCCTCGTCGCGGGAAAGCCTGGGCGCCGACCGCCCCTGCTGCCTGCTGGAGGTAGGGGTTGGTGGCGCGCTCTCGGCCGATGGTGGTCTGCGAGCCGTGGCCGGAGAGCACCACGGTCGCGTCGTCGAGGGGCAGGCACACCCGGGCCAGGGAGCGCATGATCGCGCCGCTGTCTCCGCCCGGGAGGTCGGTACGCCCGATGGAGCCGGCGAACAGCAGGTCGCCCGAGAACAGCACCGGCGGGATGTCCGGTGTGGCGGGCGTCCTGAACGTCACCGACCCCTTGGTATGGCCGGGGGCGTGGTCGACGGTGAGCCGCATGCCCGCGAGTTCCAGCACGCTGCCGTCGGTCAACTCGCGGACGTCGTCCGGTTCGCCGACAGTGATCGAGCCCATCAACTGCTGCCCGAGAGAGCGCCCGAGGCCCTTCTCGGGGTCGGCCATCATGTACCGGTCCTCGGGGTGGATCCAGGCCGGGACGCCCTGCGCGCCGCAGACCGGGACCACCGAGGCGATGTGGTCGATGTGCCCGTGGGTGAGCAGGACCGCGACCGGCTTGAGCCGGTGCTCGCGGATCAACTCCTCGACGCCGCTTGCCGCTTCGTGCCCGGGATCGACGATCACGCACTCCTCACCTGCGGCGGGAGCGACCAGGTAACAGTTGGTGCCCCAGGCCCCGGCGGGGAATCCGGCGACGAACACGCGAGTCCTTCGTTTCGTAACGGTGGCGGTCTTGTTTCCCCCGCAGCCTACCGGCGGCACCGGGCCGCGGGCGAACCGGTTCCCGCGCGCGTTCAGGCCTTTCTCATGTGGCACTGATCCCCTGCTGACGCGCGGGGTCCCTACACTTGGCCGCCGACGGGTGCGACGATGCGCACACGACAGTCACAAGTCCCTCGCCCCACAGCGCATTAGGAGACACGTCCGGTGGTCAGCAGCGAACAGCGTCGGCGACAGCTCGCCCGCGAGAAGTACGAGCGCCAGATGCAGGCGCGCGCCGAAGCGGCGACCAAGCGCAAGAAGCGCAACGTCGTGGTGGCCTCGGTGGCGGCCCTGGTGGTGCTGGCGGGCATCGGAGCGACCGCGGCCGGTGTGTTCAGCTCGGACAAGAAGGACGACAAGAAGGCGTCCGCCGCGCCGACTCCGTCCGAGAGCGGCAAGAAGTGGGCGGCCGAGCCGGCCATGTCGATCGACGCCGCGTCCCCGTACACCGCGACGCTGGACACCTCGGCGGGCAAGGTGACCCTCTCGCTGGACGCGAAGAAGGCGCCGCACACCGTCAACTCCTTCGTTTTCCTGGCGGGTCAGCAGTACTTCGACGGCTCCACCTGCCACCGGCTCACCACCGACGGCATCTTCGTCCTCCAGTGCGGCGACCCGACCGGCACCGGCCGCGGCGGCCCCGGCTACCAGTTCCAGGACGAGAACCTGACCGGCGCGACCTACCCGGCGGGCACCGTGGCGATGGCCAACGCCGGCGCCAACACCAACGGCAGCCAGTTCTTCCTGGTCTACAAGGACACCCAACTGCCGCCCCAGTACACCCCGTTCGGCAAGATCACCGGCGGCCTGGACGTGCTCCAGAAGGTCGCCGAGGCCGGCGTCAAGGGCGGCGCGACGGACGGCCCGCCGGCCACCCCGGTCGACCTCAAGGCCGTCACCGCGACCAAGGGCTGACCCGCCGCGAAAATCGACCGGCGCCGGATGCGGACAGCACCGGCGCTGGTCGCCTATGTTGCTGTTGTATAGGGTGCCCAGACCGTCGGCCGTCACCCTCGGCACGACAACGACGGCTCGGGACGGCGGACTCCATCGGTCCGCCGCACATCAACTGTGGACGACGCTCCCGCCCGTGGGCGTGGCGTCATGTGGAGGAGGCGCTGTGAGCAGCGACCCGTGGGGCCGTGTCGACGAGCAGGGGAACGTCTACGTGAGGACGGCCGACGGCGAACGCCAGGTCGGCTCCTGGCAGGCCGGCTCTCCCGAGGAGGCCCTCGCCTACTTCGAGCGCAAGTTCCAGGGCCTGGAGGCGGAGACCGCCCTCCTGGAGCACCGGGTGCGCAAGACCGACCTGGCCGCCAAGGAGGCACAGGCCGCGCTGGAGCACCTGCGCGCGCAGGTCGTCGAGGCGCACGCGGTCGGCGACCTGGAGTCGCTGGCCAAGCGCCTGGACACGCTGGCCGGCGAGATCGAGACCCGGCAGACCGAGCGCAAGGCCGCCCGGGCGAAGGCCCAGGAGGAGACCCGCACCGCCAAGGAGGCGCTGGTCGCCGAGGCCGAGCAGCTCGCCGACTCCAACCAGTGGCGGGAGGCCGGCGACCGGCTGCGCGCCCTGGTCGACAGCTGGAAGGCGCTGCCGCGCCTGGACCGCAAGAGCGACGACGAGCTGTGGCACCGTTTCTCGCACGCCCGCTCGGTGTTCTCCAAGCACCGCAAGGCGCACTTCGCGGCCCTGGACTCGGAGCGCGACCACGCCCGCGTGGTCAAGGAGAAGCTGGTCGCCGAGGCCGAGCAGCTCGCGAACTCCACCGACTGGGGCCCGACCGCGGCCGCCTACCGCGACCTGATGACCCGCTGGAAGGCCGCCGGCCGCGCCCAGCGCGAGGCGGAGGAGGAGCTGTGGGCCCGCTTCCGCGGCGCCCAGGACGTCTTCTTCCAGGCCCGGTCCGCGGTGTTCACCGAGCGTGACGCCGAGCAGGGCGAGAACCAGAAGGCCAAGGAGGCGCTGCTGGTCGAGGCCGAGGCGATCCTGCCGATCACCGACCTGAAGGCCGCCAAGGCCGCGCTGCGCGAGGTCTCCGAGCGCTGGGAGGCGATCGGTCACGTCCCGCGCGACGCCCGTCCGAAGCTGGACGGCCGGCTGGCCGCGGTGGAGCGCGCCGTCCGCGAGGCCGAGGAGGCCGAGTGGCAGCGCTCCAACCCGGAGGCCCGCGCCCGCGCCACCGGCATGACCGCGCTGCTGCAGTCCGCCGTCGACAAGCTGCAGTCCGACCTGGACAAGGCCCGCTCGGCCGGCAACGCGTCGAAGGCCGCCAAGCTGGAGGCCGAGCTGGCGGGCCGTCAGGCGCTGCTCGACCAGGCGCAGAAGTCGCTGCAGGAGTTCAGCTCCTGACGCTTCGTCGAGGAAGGGGCCCGGTCGCCGTCACGGCGGCCGGGCCCTTCTGCGTGCGGGCGCTCAGACGGTGGTCGGGCTGGCCTCGGGCTGGAGCTGGTCGATGTCCACGCTCTGGTCGGGGCCGGGGGTGGCGGAGGGCACCGGGGTGCCGAAGTCGCTGAAGTCGACCGCGCCGACGGACTGTTCCAGCCGCAGCGGCACCGGCGGGCCGGAGGTGGCCACGTACAGGGTGGCGGTGCCGCTGTCGGTGCTGCGGGTGAGGGCGACCGCCGGGCGGCCCTGGACGGTGCTGGTGGCGCCCTTGGCGAGGTCGCTCGCCGCGCTGCCGAGCTGGTCGGCGAGGGCGCCGAGGTCGCACAGGCCGGCGATGTCGCCGAAGTCGGGGTCGTCGCTGGTGGTCTTCAGGTAGCGGTCGCCGACGGCGTCGGCCAGCGCGGATCCGCCGTGGCTCTGCCAGAACGCCTGGTCGGGTTTGACCCACAGCTGCTGGCCGGCCTTCACCACCTGGAAGCTGCCCACGCCGCTCTGGCCCAGCGTGCCGGTGCAGTTGCCCGCCGTGTCCAGCCGCAGGTCGATGGTGATCGCCTGGCCCTCGCCGCCGACCGTGCCGACCGCCCGTACCGCGTGGGCGTCGGTGAGGGCCTGGACGGACTGCCGGAGGATCTCGTCGGCCGGTCGGCCGGCCACCCCGTTGTCGGTGCCGGGTGCGGGGGCGGTGGCGCTCGCGGTGGCCGCCGCCGGGCTGCCGGCGGCGCCCGGTCCGGTGGAGTGGCGCGAGCCGCAGCCGGCCGTCAGGGCCGCGACGGCCGCCGCCGCGACGGCCATCGCCGTCGTCGTCCGAATCGCGTGCACGGTGCCTCCGGGAATGAGCGGGCCGCCCCCACCCGGCCAGTGTCGGCGGGGCGGGGGCGGCCTGCACCCGGAGGGCCGGGCGCGGAGGGCTACTTGTTGCGGGCCGAGGTGACCCGGTAGACGTCGTACACGCCTTCGACGCCGCGGACGGCCTTCAGGACGTGGCCGAGGTGCTTCGGGTCGCCCATCTCGAAGGTGAACCGGCTCATCGCCACCCGGTCGCGGGAGGTCTGCACCGCCGCGGACAGGATGTTGACGTGCTGGTCGGAGAGCACCCGGGTGACGTCCGACAGCAGTCGGGAGCGGTCCAGCGCCTCCACCTGGATGGCCACCAGGAACACCGAGGACTGGGTGGCCGCCCACTCGACGTCGATGATCCGCTCGGGCTGCTGCTGCAACGACTCGACGTTGACGCAGTCCGCGCGGTGCACCGAGACGCCGTTGCCGCGGGTGATGAAGCCGACGATCGGGTCGCCGGGCACCGGCGTGCAGCAGCGCGCCAGCTTCACCCACAGGTCGTCGACGCCCTTGACGATGATGCCCGGGTCGCCCTTGGCCCGGCGGCGCATCGAGCGCGGCTGGTGGGACGGGGTGGTGGTCTCGACGAGGTCCTCGACCGCGCCTTCCTCGCCGCCCATCGCCTGGACCAGCTTCTGCACGATGGCCGGCGCGGCGACGTGGCCCTCGCCGATCGCCGCGTACAGCGAGGAGATGTCCGGGTAGCGCATCTCGTGGGCCAGCGTGACCAGCGAGTCCCCGGTGAGGATCCGCTGGATCGGCAGGCCCTGCTTGCGCATGGTCCGGGCGATCGCCTCCTTGCCCTGCTCGATCGCCTCCTCGCGGCGCTCCTTGGAGAACCAGGCGCGGATCTTGTTCCGGGCCCGCGGCGACTTGACGAAGTTCAGCCAGTCCCGGGACGGGCCGGCGTTCTCCGCCTTCGAGGTGAACACCTCGACCGTGTCGCCGTTCTCCAGCGTCGACTCCAGCGGCACCAGCCGACCGTTCACCCGGGCGCCGATGGTCCGGCAGCCGACCTCGGTGTGCACCGCGAACGCGAAGTCCACCGGGGTGGCCTTCGCGGGCAGCGCTATCACGTCGCCCTTCGGGGTGAAGACGAACACCTCGTTGCTGGACAGGTCGAAGCGCAGCGACTCGAGGAACTCGCTGGGGTCCTCGGTCTCCTTCTGCCAGTCCAGCAGCTGCCGCAGCCAGGCCATCTCGTTGACCGCGTCGGCCTTGTCGTGCTGCCGCTTGTGGGTCGGGGTGTCGGTGCGCACCTTGGACGCGCCGGCCACCGCCCGCTGCTTGTACTTCCAGTGCGCGGCGATGCCGTACTCGGCGCGGCGGTGCATGTCGAAGGTGCGGATCTGGAGTTCGACGGGCTTGCCGCCGGGACCGATCACCGTGGTGTGCAGCGACTGGTACATGTTGAACTTGGGCATCGCGATGTAGTCCTTGAACCGCCCCGGCACCGGGTTCCACCGCGCGTGGATGGTGCCCAGCGCCGCGTAGCAGTCGCGGACGGTGTCGACCAGGACCCGGATGCCCACCAGGTCGTAGATCTCGGCGAAGTCCCGGCCCCGGACGATCATCTTCTGGTAGACCGAGTAGTAGTGCTTCGGGCGGCCCGTCACCTGCGCGGTGATCCGCGCCCCGCGCAGGTCGCCCTGCACCTGGTCGATCACGGTCGCCAGGTACTCGTCGCGCTTCGGGGCGCGCTCGGCCACCAGCCGGACGATCTCGTCGTACATCTTGGGGTAGAGGATGGCGAACGCCAGGTCCTCCAGCTCCCACTTGATGGTGTTCATGCCCAGCCGGTGCGCCAGCGGGGCGTAGATCTCCAGCGTCTCGCGGGCCTTCTTCTCCTGCTTCTCCCGCTTCAGGTAACGCATGGTGCGCATGTTGTGCAGCCGGTCGGCGAGCTTGATCACCAGGACCCGCGGGTCCTTGGCCATCGCGACGACCATCTTGCGGACGGTCTCCGCCTGCGCCGCCTCGCCGAACTTCACCCGGTCCAGCTTGGTGACGCCGTCGACCAGCAGCGCCACCGAGTCACCGAAGTCGTGCCGCAGCGTCTCCAGGCCGTAGTCGGTGTCCTCGACGGTGTCGTGCAGCAGCCCCGCCATCAGCGTCGGCGCGTCCATCCCCAGCTCGGCCAGGATGGTCGCCACCGCCAGCGGGTGCGTGATGTACGGGTCGCCGCTCTTGCGCTTCTGCCCGCGGTGCCACTTCTCGGCCACCGCGTACGCCCGCTCGATGTCCTTGAGCAGGGCCGGGTCGGCCTTCGGGTCGTTGGCCCGGATGGTCCGGAACAGCGGTTCCAGCACCGGGTTGACCATCGAACTGCGCTGTCCGCCCAGCCGAGCGAGGCGAGCCCGCATCCCGCCGGGGGAAGGGCGGGAACTGGCAGTCGCAGCCGTGGGCACAACCTCGTCGGGCAAGGACACTCCTACGTGCAGACGGATCAATCTTCATCGTACCGGCGGCGCGACGGGCTTCCGCGCCCGGCCGACCCCACATGTGCGGAAAGCCGCCCGGGAACAGGATCTGTTCCCGGGCGGCTCCCGAAAGCGGTCTTCCCGCTCAGACCACGACCAGGGTCTCCAGCGGCGCACCGTGCAGGTGCGGCTCCAGGCGCTCACGCCCAGTCAGGAACCCGAGCTCCATCAGCACCACGACGCCCACCAGCTCGGCGCCGGCCTCCTGGACCAGGTCCAGCGAGGCGGAGATGGTGCCGCCGGTGGCCAGCACGTCGTCCACCACCAGCACCTTCTCGCCGGGGGCGAACGCGTCGCACTGCACCTCCAGCGTCGCCGACCCGTACTCCAGGTCGTACGAGCGGGAGAACACGTCGCCGGGCAGCTTGCCCTTCTTGCGGATCGGGACGAACCCGAGTCCGGCCGCGACCGCGGCGGGCGCGGCCAGCACGAACCCCCGCGCCTCCAGGCCGACCACCTTGGTGGCGCCGAGTTCCTTCGCCCGCTCGGCCAGCGCCCGGGTCAGCGCGCCGAACGCCTCGGCGTCGGCCAGCAGGGGGGCGATGTCCTTGAACAGGACGCCCGGCTTCGGGTAGTCCTGCACGTCCCGGATCCGGCTGTTGAGCAGCTCGGACAGGGCGGGGTCGGTGGTGGAGGTCACGGGGGTTCCTTAACTGACAGCGGGGTTCAGCGCTTGCCGGACGGCCGTCCCTTGCCCCGGGAGCGGCTGGTCGGCTGGTTGCGCTGTCCGACCATACCTGCCGCGAGCTCCTCGTCGATCATCCCGTCCTCGCCCCGGGCCTCGGCCTCCTCGGCCGCCTTCGCCTCGGACGCCCGGCGCTGCAGGACCCGCTTGGCGAGCGCCTTCATCTCCGGGGTCTGCTCCTTGAGCTGCGCGAGCAGCGGGGTGGCGACGCAGATCGAGGAGTAGGCACCGGCGGCGAGACCGATGAACAGCGCCAGCGAGATGTCGTTGAGGGTGCCCGCGCCGAGCAGGCCGCCGCCGATGAACAGCAGGGCGGAGACCGGCAGCAGCGCGACGACCGTGGTGTTGATGGAACGCACCAGGGTCTGGTTGAGGCCGTGGTTGGCTGCCTCGCTGTAGGTCCGGCGCGACTGCTTGGTCAGGCCGTTGGTGTTCTCCTTCACGGTGTCGAAGACGACGACCGTGTCGTAGAGCGAGTAACCGAGGATGGTCAGGAAGCCGATCACGGTACCCGGAGTGACCTCGAAGCCGACCAGCGCGTAGACACCGATGGTGATCAGCAGGTCGTGGATCAGCGCGACCAGCGCGGCCAGCGCCATCCGCCACTCGAAGGCGATCGCCAGGTAGACGGTGACCAGGACCATGAAGATGACCAGGCCGGTCAGCGCCTTCTTGGAGATGTCCGAACCCCAGGAGGGGCCGATCACCTGGGCGTTGATGTCCTTCTCCTCGACGCCGACGGCCTTCGAGAACTCCTTGGTGAAGGTCGCGGCCGGCACCGACTCCTCGGCGCTGATCTGGACCCGGACGTCGCCCTTGTCCGTGGTCTGCACCAGCGCGGTGTTGGAGCCGGTGATCTTGTTCGCGACGTCCTTCGCCTGGGACACCGTCAGTCCGGGCTTGTGCACGGTGTAGACCGAGCCGCCCTTGAACTCGATGCCCAGGTGCAGGCCCATGGCCAGGCCGATCGCGGCCACCAGGACGATCACCGCGGAGATCGAGTACCAGATCTTCCGCTTGCCGACGAAGTCGAACGAGACCTCGCCCTGGTAGAGGCGGTGACCGATGTTGCGGAGCGACATGGGTCAGACCTCCTGGGTCTGCTGGGAGGGGGCGGGACGGCGGCGCGAGCCGCGGATCGGCGGACGGGCGCCGAGCCGCTTCGGGTCCAGGCCGGACCACGGGTGACCGCTGGAGAAGAACTTCGTGCGGGCCAGCAGGGTGATCAGCGGCTTGGTGAACAGGAAGATCACCACGACGTCCAGCAGGGTGGTCAGACCCAGGGTGAAGGCGAAGCCCTGCACCTTGCCGACCGACACCAGGTACAGCACCGCGGCACACAGGAAGGACACGAAGTCCGACACCAGGATGGTGCGCCGGGCCCGCGGCCAGGCACGCTGCACGGCCGGACGCAGCTGGGCGCCCTCGCGGACCTCGTCACGGATGCGCTCGAAGTACACGATGAACGAGTCGGCGGTGATACCGATCGCGACGATCGCGCCACAGACCGCGGGCAGGTTCAGCGCGAAGCCGACACCGGCACCCAGCAGGCTCATGATCGACCAGGTCAGGACCGCGGAGACCACCAGGCCGGCGATCGAGATCAGGCCCAGGCCGCGGTAGTAGACCAGCGAGTAGACGACCACCAGGACCATGCCGATCAGACCGGCGATCAGGCCTGCCTTCAGCTGGTCGGAGCCGAGCTGCGGGGAGACGGTGGTGACGTCGCTCTTCACGAAGTCCAGCGGGAGCGCGCCGTAGCTCAGCACGTTGCCCAGCGACTTGGCGTCGGCCTGGGTGAAGGTGCCGGAGATGACCGCGCTGCCACCGGTGATCGACTCGGAGACGTACGGGTGCGAGACGACCGCGCCGTCCAGCACGATGGCGAACTGGTTGCCCGGGGACTGCTGGGTGGCGAGCTTGCCGGTGGTGGCCGCGAAGGCCTTCGAGCCCGCGTCGTTGAACGACAGGTCGACCATCCAGCCCTTGGCGCTCTGGGTGTCGTATACGGCCTGCGCCTTGGTGACGTCCTGGCCGTTCACGGCGACACCACCGAGCGCGAACTTGTACCAGAGGCCCTGCTCGGCGTCGTACGAGCAGGCCACGGTCGGCTGGGCCGGGTCGCTGGACTGGTAGTTCTTCCGCTGCTCCTTGACCGAGCAGTCCAGCGCGGTGAACTGCTTCTGCAGCTCGGCCGGGGCGGTGCCCTGGGTCAGCGCGGCAGTCATGTCGGGCTGGTCGGCCGGGGCGCTGGCGCCGGCGCTCGGAGCGGCCGAGCCGGTGGCCGGGGCCGAGGCGGAGCCGCTCGCGGCGGAGGTCGGGTCGGCCTGCAGGGCGCCGGAGACGGCGCGGCCGGCCTTGCTCGCCGAGGAGCTCGGCGAGGCGGGCGCGGAGGCGCTGCCCGAGGCGGACGGGCTGGCCGAGCCGCTGGGCGCCGACGACGGCGACCCGCTCGGCTGCGGCTGGGCGCTCACACCGCTCGGCGCGGCGGCCAGGACCGGGCGGAAGTACAGCTTCGCGGTGTCACCGACCTTGTCGATGGACTCCTGCGTGTTACCACCGTCGGGGATGTTGACGATGATGTTGCTGTTGCCCTGGGTCTGGACCTCGGCCTCGGAGACACCCATGCCGTTGACGCGCTTCTGGATGATGCCGACCGCGGTGTCAAGGTTTGCCTTGTTGATCGCGGAAGGATCGTCCGACTTGGCGGTCAGCGTGACGCTGGTGCCACCGGCGAGGTCGATACCGAGACGCGGCTTGGTGTAGCCCGTCCCGAACATGAGGGCCACCAGGCCGACGGTGACCACCAGGATGAGCGCCAGCGCCCTCCCCGGGTATCCGTCGCGCGACCGCGACTTGGGTGTTGCCACCTTGTTCGTTTCTCCCTGTCCATGCCGCCCGGCGGCCGGCCCCGGACCCCGCACAGGGCGGGGCCCGGGAGAGACGGACGCACGGCGGCCCAAGAGGTCCTGTGGGCTTGCGGCGGATGCCGCTGGTCGGGGAAGAGAGGCCCCCCCCGGCCGTACTACTTGCTCTCGGGAGCCTCGGCGCCGACCTTCGCCTCGTCCTTGGACAGGCTCAGCGGCTTCTCGTCGGCGTCCGTGCCCTCGGCGGCCTCGACCACGTCGTCCTCCGACTCGTCCTCGGCGGGACGGCCGTTGATGATCGCCTCGTACTCGAGCGGCTCCAGGACCGCGGCGATGGCGCCCTTGGTGTAGTGCGCCACCACACCGGGAGCGACCTCGAGCTCGACCGTCTCATCGTTGATCGCCTTGACCAGCGCGTACATGCCGCCGATGGTCCGGACACCCGAACCCGGCTGCAGCGCGGACTGCATGGTCTGCATCTGCGCCTGCCGCTTCTTCTGCGAGCGGAACATCAGGAAGATCGCGAGGAGCGGGAGGACAAGAATGATGTATTGAGACACAGCCAGGGTCCTTAGTCGGTCACCGGTCAGGTGGCCAGTGCGTGTACGTCGGCCCGTCGGGCGAGAGGGGCGGTCCGGCGGAGTCTAGGCGACCCGCACTCAACGGACAACGCCAAGCATGCCAGTGCGGCGCCGAAAGTGGCGAGCCTTGGCATGGACATAAACCCCCGATAAGGCAACCCGGTCAGGCCTGGCCGTCCGCCCACAGTTCGGGCTGCGCCCCGCGCGGCGCCCGGGCCGGCTGCGGCGGAGTGAGACCCAGGTGCTGCCAGGCCGCCGCCGTCGCGATCCGCCCGCGCGGGGTGCGCGCGAGCAGCCCTTCCCTTACCAGGAAAGGCTCGGCGACCTCCTCGACGGTCTCGGACTCCTCCCCGACGGCGACCGCCAGGGTGGACAGGCCGACCGGTCCGCCGCCGAAGAGCTTCAGCAGCGCCTCCAGCACCGCGCGGTCCAGCCGGTCCAGTCCGCGCGCGTCAACCTCGTACACCTCGAGCGCCCGGGCGGCGATTTCCCGGGTGATCAGACCGTCGTGACGGACCTGGGCAAAATCCCTCACCCGGCGCAACAACCGGTTGGCGATGCGGGGCGTGCCACGGGAGCGGCCGGCGATCTCCGCCGCGCCCGCCGGGTCGATCTCGACGTCCAGCAGACCCGCCGAACGGTGGACCACCCGCTCCAGCTCGGCGGGCGCGTAGAACTCCATGTGGCCGGTGAAACCGAACCGGTCGCGCAGCGGCGGCGGTAGCAGACCGGCCCGGGTGGTCGCCCCGACCAGCGTGAACGGCGGCAGCTCCAGCGGGATCGCGGTCGCCCCCGGCCCCTTGCCGACGATCACGTCGACCCGGAAGTCCTCCATCGCCATGTACAGCATTTCCTCGGCGGGCCGGGACATCCGGTGGATCTCGTCGAGGAACAGCACCTCGCCCTCGGTCAGCGAGGACAGGATCGCCGCCAGGTCGCCGGCGTGCTGGATCGCCGGGCCGGAGGTGATCCGGATCGGCGCGTTCAGCTCCGCCGCGATGATCATCGACAGCGTGGTCTTGCCCAGCCCGGGCGGGCCGCTCAGCAGCACGTGGTCCGGCGCCGCGCCGCGCTGACGGGCCGCCTGCAGCACCAGCGACAGCTGCTCACGCACCCGCTCCTGACCGATGAACTCCTCGAGCATCCTCGGCCGCAGCGCCGCCTCCACCGCCTGGTCCTCGCCGTCGGCGGACGCCGTCACCAGGCGGTCAACGGGCTCGGACTCGTACGGATTCATCGGAAAACGGCTCCCCATCGGCTGGTCGTCGGTCGTGTCGATTGTCGACTTGGTGACGGATCGTCAGATTGCTCTGACGCCGGTCAGCGGGCGCGGTTCAGCCCGCGCAGCGCGAGGCGCAGCAGCGCGCCCACGTCCGGCGTGCCCTGCGCGTCGGCGTCCGGCGTCACCCGGGCCACCGCCTCGTCCGCCTCCCGCGGAGCGTAGCCCAGGCCCACCAGCGCCGAATGCAGCTGCTCGTGCCACGGCGCCGGGCCGGTCGCGACCGGCTTCTGCGCCGGCACCGTCCCGTGCGGGGCGCCCAGCTTGTCCTTGTACTCCAGCAGCAGCTTCGCCGCCTTCGCCTTGCCGATCCCCGGCACCGCGATCAGCGCCTTCTCGTCACCGCCCGCCACCGCGACCCGCAGCGCCTCCGGCGAGTGCACCCCCAGGATCGCCTGCGCCAGCTTCGGCCCCACGCCCGGCGCCGCCTGCAGCACCTCGAACGTCGCGCGCTCGTCGTCGTCCGCGAAACCGAACAGCGTCAGCGAGTCCTCACGGACCACGAGAGACGTCGCCAGCCGGGCCACCTCCCCCACCCGCAGGGTCGCCAGCGTGTTCGGCGTGCACTGCACCGCCATCCCCACTCCCCCGACCTCCACCACGGCCACCCCGGCCCCCACCACCGCGACGGGCCCCTGCACAAAGGCGATCACGTGACGTCGTTCCTTTCCTTGCTGTACTAAGCACCCGTCAGGGGCGCGTGGAAGTGCGCGACCGGCCAGGCACTCTGCCGTACGCCGCCCGGGGTGCAACTGGCTGCTGCTCGGGCGGATCTTGCCCGATGCCGTCTTCCGCTTCGCGCAGCTCCCCGCGCCCCTGACTGCGCACCCCTCCGCCGCTGTGCCACTTTCCGCTCTCGTGCGCGCGAATGGCCGCCGTCAGGCGGTTGGTGGTGCCGCCGCGCCAGATGTGGCAGATGGCGAGGGCGAGGGCGTCCGCCGCGTCGGCGGGCTTGGGCGGGGCGTCGAGCCGGAGGAGGCGGGTGACCATGGCGGTGACCTGGGCCTTGTCGGCCCGGCCGGAGCCGGTGACGGCGGCCTTGACCTCGCTGGGGGTGTGCAGGGTGACCGGGATCCCGCGGCGGGTCGCGCACAGGACGGCGACGGCCGAGGCCTGCGCGGTGCCCATCACCGTGCGGACGTTGTGCTGCGCGAAGACCCGCTCGACGGCGACGAGTTCGGGCGAGTAGCGGTCGAGCCACTCCTCCAGCCCGCGTTCGACGGCGAGCAGTCGCGGCCCGAGGTCGTCCCCCGGCGGCGTCCGTACGACGCCCACGCCGAGCATCGTCAACTGCCGCCCGGGCAGCCCCTCGACGACCCCGACGCCGCACCTGGTCAGCCCAGGGTCCACACCCAGTACTCGCACGAGCCCTGCCCCACCTCTCTCCGACCCGGGAAGGCTACCCCTGGCCACGGACAACCGTCCCCGGACACGCTTCCGCCCGGCGGCCGCGAGCAGCCACCGGGCGGGGAAAGCGGAGCGGGACTCAGGCGTCCAGCTCGGCCATGATCTCGTCCGAGACGTCGAAGTTGGCGAAGACGTTCTGCACGTCGTCGCTGTCCTCCAGCGCGTCGATCAGCTTGAAGATCTTGCGGGCGCCGTCGGCGTCCAGCTCGACCTGCATGCTGGGAACGAAGTTGGCGTCGGCGGAGTCGTAGTCGATACCCGCGTCGACCAGGGCGGTGCGGACCGCGACCATGTCGGTGGCCTCGGACATCACCTCGAAGGCCTCGCCGAGGTCGTTGACCTCTTCGGCGCCGGCGTCCAGCACGACGTCCAGGATCTTGTCCTCGTCCACGCCGTCGGCCTTGGGGACGATGACGACGCCCTTGCGGTTGAACAGGTAGGACACCGAGCCCGGGTCCGCCATGTTGCCGCCGTTGCGGGTCATCGCGACGCGGACGTCGGAGGCCGCGCGGTTGCGGTTGTCGGTGAGGCACTCGATCAGGACGGCCACGCCGTTCGGGCCGTAGCCCTCGTACATGATCGTCGAGTAGTCGGCGCCGCCGGCCTCCGCACCGGAGCCGCGCTTGACGGCCCGGTTGATGTTGTCGATCGGGACGGAGCTCTTCTTCGCCTTCTGGATGGCGTCGTAGAGCGTCGGGTTGCCCGCGGGGTCGCCGCCGCCGGTACGAGCCGCCACCTCGATGTTCTTGATCATCTTGGCGAAGAGCTTGCCGCGCTTGGCGTCGATCGCGGCCTTCTTGTGCTTGGTGGTAGCCCACTTAGAGTGGCCGGACATCGCCAGCTCCTTTTCGTCGCCAATGGGAAATGAACAGGGGAGATCTTACCGGTGCCGCACGGGGAGGTGGCACACGGTCACCACGTCGCGCCTAGCGCGCGGCGGCCTCGACCATGCGGACGAAGTACTCGTGGACGCGGTGGTCGCCGGTCAGCTCCGGGTGGAAGGAGGTGGCCAGCAGGTTGCCCTGGCGGACCGCCACGATCCGGGCGTCCGGGCCGTCGGCGGCCGGCACCTCGGCCAGCACCTCGACGCCCGCGCCGACCGACTCGACCCAGGGGGCGCGGATGAACACGCCGGTGACCGGCTCGGCCATGCCGGCGAACGGGATGGCGGTCTCGAAGGACTCGTTCTGCCGGCCGAAGGCGTTCCGGCGGACCGTCATGTCGATGCCGCCGACGGTCTCCTGGTCGTCGCGGCCGTCCAGGATCTTGTCCGCCAGCATGATCATGCCGGCGCAGGTGCCGTAGACCGGCATGCCGGCCCGGACCCGCTCGCGCAGCGGGTCCATCACGTCGAACAGCACGGCCAGCTTGGAGATGGTGGTGGACTCTCCGCCGGGCATCACCAGGGCGTCGACCTCGGCGAGCTCCTCGGGGCGGCGGACCGGCCGGGCCAGCGCGTCGGCGGCGGCCAGCGCCACCAGGTGCTCACGGACGTCGCCCTGCAGGGCGAGGACACCGATGGTGGGGGTGCTCACGGTTTGTCACTACCTCTTCATCTCGAACTACGGGCCGCAAAAGCCCACGGAGCGGCCCGCCGCGCCGATTGCTCGCGCGGCGGGCCGGAGCCGGGAGGCACGGGCCGGGCAGGCCCGCGAGTCTTACCAGCCGCGGTTGGCGTAGCGCTCGGACTCCGGCAGGGTGTCGCAGTTGATGCCGACCATGGCCTCGCCCAGGTTGCGGGAGGCGTCCGCGATGATCTTCGGGTCGTCGAAGAAGGTGGTGGCCTTCACGATGGCGGCGGCGCGCTTGGCCGGGTCGCCCGACTTGAAGATGCCGGAGCCGACGAACACGCCCTCGGCGCCCAGCTGACGCATCAGCGCGGCGTCGGCCGGGGTGGCGACGCCACCGGCGGAGAACAGCACGACCGGCAGCTTGCCGAGCTCGGCGACCTCGCGGACCAGCTCGTACGGGGCGCGCAGCTCCTTGGCGGCGGCGTACAGCTCGTTGTTGTCGAAGCCGCGCAGCTTGGCGATCTCGTTCTTGATCTGGCGCAGGTGGCGGACGGCCTCGACCACGTTGCCGGTGCCGGCCTCGCCCTTGGAGCGGATCATGGCCGCGCCCTCGGCGATGCGGCGCAGGGCCTCGCCCAGGTTGGTGGCGCCGCAGACGAAGGGGGTCGTGAAGGCCCACTTGTCGGAGTGGTTGATCTCGTCGGCCGGGGTCAGCACCTCGGACTCGTCGATGTAGTCGACGCCGAGCGACTGCAGGACCTGGGCCTCGACGAAGTGGCCGATGCGGGACTTGGCCATCACGGGGATGGAGACCGCGTCGATGATCTCTTCGATCATGTTCGGGTCGGACATCCGGGCCACGCCACCGTCCTTGCGGATGTCGGCGGGCACGCGCTCCAGGGCCATCACGGCGACCGCGCCGGCGTCCTCGGCGATCTTCGCCTGCTCGGCGTTGACCACGTCCATGATCACACCGCCCTTGAGCTGCTCGGCCATGCCGCGCTTGACCCGGGCGGTACCGATCTGCGGCTGGTCTGCGGTGGTGGGGGTGGTGGACACGTAAGACCTCACTCAGAGATGAACCGGTGCTATCGACCTATCGTAGGCCCGAGGGGGTCCGGACCCATACGCCACATGGTCCAGCGCAAAACACGGCATACGACAAACAGGCCAGAGCACGACGGGCGGGTAACAGTGGGGGGATCAGCGCCACCCAGCCTACGCGGGAGCCCCCTCCGGGGTGAGGGCGGTCGGCGGTTCGTCGTCCATTTCGAAGGCCATCGGGAACGGCGCCCGGCCCGCCAGCCGGAAGTAGCGCACCAGCCGGTGCTCGCGCACCGCGCGGGCCGCCCGCACCGCGTCGTTGTGGAAACGCCGCGCCATCGGCACCCGGCGCACCGCCTCCACCAGGTCGCGCACCGCCTCCTCGCCGCCGGGCGCCGCCCGCAGCGCCGCCACCTGCGCCGGCTCGTCCAGCACGGCGCGCAGCGCGATGCTCAGCTCGCTCTCGGCCACCTCGCGCTGCTCGTCCTGCGCCTGCCGCGCCCCGTGCGCGGCCTCCAGCAGCAGGATCGACGCGGCCGGGTCGAGCAGCGAGGAGGTGGCCAGTTCCATCGCCACCGAGGCCCGGCGCAGCAACTGGGCGTCCAGCGAGGCCCGGGCCGCGTCGATCCGGGCATGCAGGCGGTCGAGCCTGCCCGCCGTCCAGCTCAGGTAGACGGCGAACAGTACGACGGCCGCGAGGCCCCAGATCCAGTTAGTCACGGGGCGTTACGGTACCCGGCTCAGCCGCCGAAGACCGCCGAGCGGTAGGAGTCCGAGTCGGTCTCGGTGACCGACACGGCCGCCTGCACCGCCCCCGGATCCGCCCCCAGGTACTCGGGCAGCGCGGCCACCGCCGCCTCGGCGAGCGCCGCCTTGGCCTGCGCCGAACGCCCCGGGAAGATCTCGAACTCGATCACCACCAGCGCGAACGTCTCGGCGTCCGCGCCGACCACCGCCTCCTCGGTCCGCCGGAAGCGGGTCTTGCAGGCCTCCGGCTTGGCGTCGATCAGCTTCACCGCAAGCCGGTTCAGGGCCAGCCCGAAGCCGCGCCGGTCCAGGCAGTCGGCGAGCCGGTCGGTGTAGTCGACGGTGATCAGCGGCATGGTGGTACCTCTCGCGAGCAGGGTGGTTCAGCGACCAAGACGCGTACGCCAGCCGGACGGTTCGGCCTCGGCGACCGGAGGACGACCGTCGGTGACCGTCTCGTACACCGACAGCACCTCCGCGCCGACGGTCTCCCAGTCGAAACGCCGCACGTGCCGGGACGCGGCCTCGCGCAGCGCCGCCAGCCGTTCCGGACTGCCGAGCAGTTTGACCGCGGCGGCGGCCAGCGCGTCCGCGTCCTCCACCGGGAACAGTTCACCGGCCGCGCCGCCGTCCAGCACCTGGCGGAACGCGTCCAGGTCACTGGCCAGCACCGGCGCACCCGCCGACATCGCCTCGACCAGGATGATGCCGAACGACTCGCCGCCGGTGTTCGGCGCCACGTACAGGTCGACACTGCGCAGCAGCCGGGCCTTGTCCCGGTCGGAGACCATGCCGAGGAACTCGATCCGGGCCCGCACCTCGGCGGGCAGACCGGCCACCGCCTCCTCCTCGTCGCCCTTGCCGGCCACCAGCAGCCGCACCCCGGGGCGCTCGGCGAGGATCCGCGGCAGCGCCGCCAGCAGCGTCGGCAGGCCCTTGCGGGGCTCGTTGATCCGGCCGATGAAGCCGATGGTGCCCGGCCCGCCGTCGGCCGCGCCACCCTGCCACTTCGGGTCCGGCTCGGCGTCCGCGAAGAACCGCACGTCCACACCGTTCGGAATCACCACCGCGTCGCCGCCCAGGTGCTCCACCAGGGTGCGCCGCGCGTACTCCGACACCGCGATCCGGCCCGACATCTTCTCCAGGCCCGGCTGCAGGATCGGCGAGGCCGCCAGCATCGCCCGCGAGCGCGGGTTCGAGGTGTGGAACGTCCCGACCATCGGCCCGGACGCCGCCCAGGCCGCCAGCATCGACAGCGACGGCGAGTTCGGCTCGTGCACGTGCAGCACGTCGAACCGGCCCTCGCGCAGCCAGCGCCGCACCCGCGCCGCCGACAGAATGCCGAAACTCAGCCGCGCCACCGACCCGTTGTACGGCACCGCGACCGCCCGCCCCGCGGACACCACGTACGGCGGCAGCGCCTCCTCGTCCTCCGCCGGAGCCAGCACCGACACCTCGTGACCGAGCCGGATCAGATGCTCCGCCAAGTCCCGGATGTGGAACTGCACACCGCCCGGCACGTCCCAGTCGTACGGGCAGACCACGCCGATCCTCACGACTCGGCCCTCCGCGGCCTCAGATCCGACAGCCACAGCTTCTGCAGCATGTGCCAGTCCACCGCGTGCTCACGGATCGACTCCGCCCACACATCGGCCATCGCCTGCGTCATCACCGCGACCTGCTCCTGCCGCTCCCCCTCGCCGGACGGCACCACCTCCGGGTGCACCTCCGCACGCAGCATCGGCCCGTCGTACCAGAGCGTCACCGGGAACAGCGCCGCACCCGTACGCTGCGCGAGCGCCGCCGGGCCGGCCGGCATCCGGGTCGGCTCGCCGAAGAAGTCCACCTGGATCCCGGCATCCGACAGATCCCGGTCACCGACCAGGCACACCAACTTGCCCTCCCGCAGCCGCCGCGCCAGCGTCCCCACCACCGACACGCTGGAGCCGGTCAGCGCCAGCACCTCCATGCCGAGGCTCTCCCGGTACGCCACGAAACGGTCGAACAGCGACTCCGGCTTCAACCGCTCCGCGACCGTGGTGAACGGGAACCCGCCCGCCGACGCGATCCACGCGCCCGCCAGGTCCCAGTTCGCCATGTGCGGCAGCGCCAGCACCGCGCCGCGCCCCGCCGCCATCGCCTCGTTCAGCTGATCCAGGTTCTTCACCGTTATCGCCCGCGAGACCCGCTCCCGGCTCCAGGTCGGCAGCCGGAACGACTCCATCCAGTACCGCATGTACGACCGCATCCCGGCCCGGGACAACTCCCGCAGCAGGGCCGCGTCCGCATCCGGCCGGACCCGGGCCAGGTTGGCCTCCAGCTGCCGGACCCCCTTGCCCTGCCGCCGCCACGCCACATCGGCAATGGTGTTGAACAGGCCGCGGGCCATCCGCTCCGGCAGATGCTTCAGCCCCGCCCAGCCGGCCGCGTAGGCCGCGTCGACCAACCGCTCCTTCATTCGCCCCCCTTGACGGCGCCCGCCGCCTCCAGCTCCGCCGACTCCCGGCGCACCGTCAGCATCCGCTGCGCCACCGTCACCAGGCTGCCCACCGCGACCACCCACAGGGCGACCGGCAGCAGCCACTCGATGTACGGCACCCCGAACTTGTGCAGACCCGCGAAACCGGCCGCCACCAGGCTGATCACCAGCCGCTCGGCCCGCTCCACCAGCCCCGACACGTTCACCGGGAAGCCCAGCGACTCACCGCGCGCCTTCGTGTACGACACCACCTGGCCACTGGCCAGACAGAACATCGCCACCGCGCACAGCACGTTGTTGTCGCCCTTGCCGGCGTACCACATCGCCAGACCGCCGAAGATCGCCGCATCGGCGACCCGGTCGAGCGTGGAGTCCAGGAACGCACCCCACTTGCTGGACCGGCCCGCCTGGCGGGCCATGTTGCCGTCCACCAGGTCGGAGAAAATGAAAAGTGTGATGGTGATCGTGCCCCAGAAGAACTCCCCGCGCGGGAAGAACACCAAGGCACCGGCCACCGAACCGGCCGTTCCGATCAGCGTGACAGCATCCGGACTGACACCCCACCGCAGCAGCATCGCCGCGAACGGGGTGAGGACACGTGTGAAGAAGCCACGCGCGTACTTGTTGAGCATGGCCTTCCGGTCCGCTCCGCTCTTCGGATTGGCACCCGCGAGCCGCTTGCCCGCCGGGCGGCCGCGCGGATGGCCCCGCCCGGCTGGACAATGGTATCCACGCTGATCGAGCGGCAGGAGGCCAGCCATGCCGGACCGGACAGCCCACTCCCCCACTACGCCCGCCGACCGACCCGGCCGGCTCCGCAACCTCGCCCTGGTCGGGGCGGCCGGAGCCGGCAAGACCACCCTCGCAGAAGCCCTCGCCGTCACCGCCGGCGCCCTGACCAGGCCCGGAACCGTCCCCGACGGCACCACCGCCGCCGACTGGGAGGACATCGAGCACCAACAGCAGCGCTCCGTCCAGTTCGCGCTGCTCCCGCTGCCCTGGCAGGACCTCACCGTCAACGTGCTCGACACCCCCGGCTACGCCGACTTCGCCGGCGAACTCCACGCCGCCCTGCGCGCCGCCGAAGCCGCCGTGTTCGTCCACTCCGCCGCCGACGAGACCGTCGCCCGCCCCGTCCAGGCCCTGTGGCAGCAGTGCGAGGCCGCCCACCTGCCGCGCGCCCTCGCCCTCACCCACCTCAACACCACCCGGGTCCGCCTCGACGACGTCCTGCGGATGCTCCAGGACACCCTCGGCACCCCCGACACCATCCGCCCGCTCCACCACCCCGACCTGCGCGACGGCCACCTGCACGGCACCACCGAGCTGCTCACCGGCCGCACCTACGGCCGCCCCGACGACCCCGGCGACCTCACCGCCGAACGCGCCCGCCTGGTCGAAGCCCTGGCCGGCGAGGACGACGCCCTGATGCAGCGCTACCTCGACGGCGCCGACCTCGACACCGCCGCCCTCACCGCCGGACTCCGCCGCGAATTCCTCGCCGGGACCCTGCACCCCGTCCTCGCCACCGCCCCCGACGGCACCGGCTGCGACGCCCTCCTCGACCTGGTCGCCACCGCCTTCCCCACCCCCGCCGACCGCGCCGACGGCCTCCCCGCCGCCGACCCCGACGCCCCCTTCACCGCCCAGGTCGTCCAGACCGGCGAGGACCCCTACCTCGGCCGCCTCAGCCTGCTGCGGATCTTCACCGGCACGCTGCGCCCCGACACCACCGCCCACCTCCCCGACGGCACCGACGAGCGCCTCACCGCCCTGCACAGCCCCTTCGGCCACCAGCTGCGCCCCGTCCCGCAGGCCGTCGCCGGCGACCTCGTCACCGTCGCGAAACTCGGCACCGCCCGCACCGGCGACACCCTCGGCACCAACCACACCGTGCTACCGCCCTGGCCGCTGCCCGAAGCCCTGCTGCCCACCGCCGTCCAGGCCCGCTCCAAGGCCGACGAGGACAAGCTCTCCCAGGCCCTCGGCCGGCTCACCGCCCAGGACCCGGCACTGCGCGTCGAACAGAACCCCGACACCCACCAGCTCGTCCTGTGGTGCACCGGCGAGGCCCACCTCGCCGTCACCCTCGACCGGCTCGCCGGCCGGCACGGCGTTCACGTCGAGACCGTCCCCTACGAGGTCGCCCTGCGCGAGACCTTCGCCGCCCCCGCCAGCGGCCACGGCCGGCACGTCAAACAGTCCGGCGGCCACGGCCAGTACGCGATCTGCGACCTCACCGTAGAACCCCTGCCCGGCGGCGGCTTCGAATTCGTCGACCAGGTCGTCGGCGGCTCCGTCCCGCGCAACTTCATCCCGTCCGTCGAGAAAGGCGTCCGCGCCCAACTCGCCCACGGCCTGCACGGCCACCCGATGACCGACGTCCGGGTCACCCTCACCGACGGCAAGGCGCACTCCGTCGACTCCTCCGACGCCGCCTTCCAGACCGCCGCCGCACTCGCCCTCAAGGAAGCCGCCGACCACACCGACGTACGGGTCCTGGAACCCGTCGACGAAGTCCGGGTGCTGCTCCCCGACGAGTACCAGGGCGCCGTCCTCACCGACCTGTCAGCCCGCCGCGGCCACGTCCTCGGCACCGAGATCGGCGGACCGGGACTCAGCCTGGTCCGCGCCGAAGTCCCCGAACTCGAACTCACCCGCTACTCGCTCGACCTGCGCTCGCTGTCGCACGGAACCGGCCAGTTCACCCGCAGCTACCTGCGCCACGCCCCGATGCCCACGCACCTCGCGGCCCAGCTCGCCACCACGGGGTGACGACTCAGGAACGGCGCGGCAGCGCGCACGCCTTGGTGCCGCCGGGCATCTGGTGCCGGTGCCGCGCCACCCAGCGGTACGCCACCTCCGCGAGCGGCCGCACCGGGGCCAGCGCCAGCAGGCCGCCCGCCCAGGCCCACAGCCCGCCCGACCGCATCAACAGCCGCGCCACCGCCTGCGCGCCGCCGTACACCTTGCGGTCCGGCGTGATCCACAACACCTCGCGGGCGGCCCGCTCCTCCGTCACCTGCCCGCCGGTGAACTCCGACAGCGCGTCCAGATCCGCGAACTGGAACGCCACCGCCTCCCACCCGGCCGAGGACAGGCTCTGCCGCGGGTAGCGCTCGGCCCACCGCACACAGCTCGAGCAGAACGCGCAATCACCGTCGAAAACCAGCACCGGCTCCGGTGCGAAGGCACTCGTCATGGCGCGATCCTAAACCCGTGCGTCGAAGTCCCCGCCGCGGGGCAACATCTCCCCGAAACCGGCTTTCACGGCCGAGATGTGACCCAGGATCAGTTGATGATCCGCACGGGCAGGCCGCTACGCGGTAACCTGCCGCAGACCATCAGGGGAGGAGGAGCTGCTCAGGTGACTCAGCTCGACATGACGCCGGGCGCACAGGTACCACGGACGGACGTCGGTCATCAGACCGCGGTCACCCAGGCGTTCTCCTCCGCCGCCTACCGCACCGGCGACTACAACGAACTGGAAGCGCTCGCCGGAGTCTCGGTCAAGCCGGGCAAGTTCGCCCTGTTCCGGCCAAGTGCCGGCGAGGCGTTCAGCCGCGCCCTGATCGACCGCACCCTCGGTGGCGGCCGCAAACCGATAGTGCCCTCGCACGGCACCGATGTCCGCATGGTCGTCGAGCACTGCCTCGCCGCCCAGGACCTGCGCGAGGCCCGCGACCGCCGGCTCGCCACCCTCACCGCGGTCTGCGGCCTGCTCTTCCTGCCCGGCACGCTGGTCTGGCTCGCCGCGTACCAGGCCCGCGCCTGGCTCGGCACCAAGAAGTCCGCCGCCAAGGACGGGCTGATCGGCACGCTCGCCCTGCTGGTCGCCGCCGGTCTCACCGTGTTTCTGGCGATCCGCCCGCCGGCCCACGGCCTGCTCGGCCTGTACTGCCGTGTGGTGATGATCGGCCCGGTCCTCGGCTGGTACCTCGCCAGGCGCACCGTGATCACCTCCGTGATGCAGCAGCGCGCCCGCTGGGGCGACCTGGTCGGCGGCAGCGCGGTGGCCGCGATCGTCCCCAAGGCCGTCCCCAAGGACGACCTCGACAAGAAGGCCAACGAGCTCCGGGCCGGCCTCGAGCGCCTCTCCCGCGAACAGAACACCAACGTCCAGCACTACGCCGGCCCCAAGGGCATCCTCGGCATCGGCGCCCGCTGGGCCGAGTGGTCGCTGCGCGAGGACCTCCGCCCCGCCGAGGGCCACCCCGACTTCCGCACCTTCCACGTCTGGGACCTCGCCCGCCGGATCACCGACCGCCTCGGCGCCCTCAGCGGCAGCGACGTCCCCAACGGCGGCCTGCCCAAGCCGCAGATCAGCCACTGGGTGGTACTCGACACCGGCGAGGGCGCCGACGAGATCGGCCGCCCCTCCGGCGCCGAGATGGACGGCGACCGGATGCGCGACTTCGCCGTCTCCGAACTCGCCAACAAGCAGAGCGTCGGCAACGACACCCGGCACCGCATCGCCGTCCAATTCGTGCTCCACAAGGGCCAGTTGGTCACCACCGTGGTGGTCAGCATCATGGTCCTCTCGCACAGCCTCCAGGTCACCGCCACCGCGCACGCGCTCGGCCCGATCGCCGGCTACTTCGGCTCCAAGCCCAAGACCCCGGAGAAGGACGTCCCCAAGACCCTCCGGTTCTGGGAGAACCGCACCGTCCAACTCCCCGTCGTCACCGACGACGAGATCGTCCGGCAGGCCGTCCGGGCCCCGTTCCACAAGATCCCCAGCCTGCAGAAGTGGCTCGGCGGCTCCATCGGCCTCCCCGAACCCCTGTGCCTGCGCCAGGCCTGGGCCGACCCGGCCTGGAACAGCCGCTTCAAGTCCGACGACGCGCTGTACATCCCCACCCCCGTGGTCGGCCTGATCCACGCCGCCGTCGTCGAGTTCCTCGACGAGCACGACGTCGCCACCGACCGGATCGCCGGCCGCTCCAACATCATCCGCGCCGAAATGCAGGGCACCCGCCCGTTCCGCGCGGACAAGTACGACGCCGGATAATCCCGGGCACACAGACGGCAGGGGCCGTGCGGGAGTTGCTCCCGCACGGCCCCTGCCGTTCGTCCGTCACCGCATCAAACCGGCCACACCTCGGCCAGCACCTTCCGGGTGTCCGCCAGCAGTTGCGGCAGCACCTTGGTGTGCCCCACCACCGGCATGAAGTTGGTGTCCCCGCCCCAGCGCGGCACCACGTGCTGGTGCAGGTGCGCCGCGATCCCGGCCCCCGCCGCCGCACCCTGGTTCATCCCGATGTTGAACCCGTGCGCCCCCGACGCCGCCCGCAGCGCCGTCATCGCCTTCTTGGTGAACTCCCCGAGCTCCGCCGTCTCCGGCCCGTCCAACTCGGTGTAGTCCGCCACGTGCCGGTACGGCACCACCATCAAGTGCCCACCGTTGTACGGGTACAGGTTCAGCACCGCGAACACCGACTCGCCGCGCTGCACGATCAGCCCGTCCTCGTCGCTCAGCTTCGGGATCGAACAGAACGGGCAACCGTCGTCCGGAGCCGGCCCGGTGGGCTTGTTCTCCCCCTGGATGTACGCCATCCGATGGGGTGTCCACAGGCGACGGAAGCCGTCCGGCTCCCCCACGCCCCGCTGCAGTTCCGGCTCACTCGTCATGCCCGCCAGCATATGCTCCGCACCTCGCGAACCAAGCAGTACGGGGCAGACTCCCGAAGGAGACTGCCCCGCAGGTCACATCGGCTTACCGGTATCAGACCTGGACCCGGCTCCGCACCGCTTCAACGATCTCGGCGATCGCTTCGTCACGGGGCACGCCGTTCTTCTGCTCACCGTTGCGGTACCGGAACGACACCGCGCCCGCCTCCACGTCGTCGTTGCCCGCGATCAGCATGTACGGGACCTTCGACTTCTGGGCGTTGCGGATCTTCTTCTGCATCCGGTCGTCCGAGGTGTCGACGTCCACCCGGATCCCGTGCTTCTTCAACTCGGCCGCCACCTCCAGCAGGTACGGCACGTGCTCGTCGGTGATCGGGATGCCGGTCACGGTGACGGGGGCCAGCCACGGCGGCATGGCGCCCGCGTAGTGCTCCAGCAGCACCGCGAAGAAGCGCTCGATCGAGCCGAACAGCGCACGGTGGATCATCACCGGCCGCTGCCGCGAGCCGTCCGCCGAGGTGTACTCGAGCTCGAAACGCTCCGGCAGGTTGAAGTCGAGCTGGATGGTCGACATCTGCCAGGTGCGGCCGATCGCGTCCCGCGCCTGGACCGAGATCTTCGGGCCGTAGAAGGCCGCGCCGCCCGGGTCCGGCACCAGCGGCAGGCCCTGCTTCTCGGCCACGCTCGCCAGCACGGCGGTGGCCTCTTCCCACGCGTCGTCGCTGCCGACGAACTTTTCCGGGTCCTTGGTGGACAGCTCCAGGTAGAAGTCGTTCAGACCGTAGTCGCGCAGCAGGTCCAGCACGAAGGTCAGCGTGCGGTCCAGCTCGTCGGCCATCTGCTCGCGGGTGCAGTAGATGTGCGCGTCGTCCTGCGTGAAGCCGCGGGCGCGGGTCAGGCCGTGCACCACGCCGGACTTCTCGTACCGGTACACGGTGCCGAACTCGAAGAGGCGCAGCGGCAGTTCACGGTACGAGCGGCCGCGCGCGTCGAAGATCAGGTTGTGCATCGGGCAGTTCATGGGCTTGAGGTAGTAGTCCGTGCCCTCGTCGAGCTGCATGGGGGGGTACATGCCGTCGGCGTACCAGTCGAGGTGGCCGCTGGTCTCGAACAGCTTCCCCTTGGTGGCGTGCGGGGTGTAGACGAACTCGTAGCCCTCTTCCTCGTGCCGCTTGCGCGAGTAGTCCTCCATGGTGCGGCGGATGATGCCGCCCTTGGGGTGGAAGACGGCGAGGCCGGAGCCGATCTGCTCGGGGATGGAGAACAGGTCGAGCTCGGTACCGAGCTTGCGGTGGTCGCGCTTGGCGGCCTCCTCGAGGAAGTCGAGGTGGGCCTTCAGCTCTTCCTTGGTGGGCCACGCGGTGCCGTAGAGGCGCTGCAGCATGGGGTTCTTCTCGCTGCCGCGCCAGTACGCGGCGGCGGAGCGCATCAGCTTGAACGCCGGGATGTGCCGGGTGCTGGGCAGGTGCGGGCCGCGGCAGAGGTCGCCCCAGCAGACCTCGCCGGTCTTCGGGTCGAGGTTGTCGTAGATGGTGAGTTCGCCGGCGCCGACCTCGACGTCGGCGCCCTCGCCGGCGGTGGCGGCGGAGCCCTTGAGGCCGATCAGCTCGAGCTTGTAGGGCTCCTTGGCGAGCTCCTCGCGGGCGGCCTCGTCGGTGACCACGCGGCGGGAGAACTTCTGTCCCCGCTTGATGATCTCCTGCATGCGCTTCTCGATGGTCTTGAGGTCGTCCGGGTGGAACGGCTTCTCGACGTCGAAGTCGTAGTAGAAGCCGTCGCGGACGGGCGGGCCGATGCCGAGCTTGGCCTCGGGGAAGACCTGCTGGACGGCCTGGGCCATGACGTGCGCGGTGGAGTGGCGCAGGATGTCGAGGCCGTCGGGGCTGGAGATCTCGACGGGCTCGACCTCGTCGCCGTCCTGGACCGCGTAGGCGAGGTCCTTGAGCTGGCCGCCGACGCGGGCGGCGATCACGGCGCGGTCGTCGGCGAAGAGCTCGGCGGCCGTAGTGCCCGTGGTCACCACGCGCTCTTCCCGATCGGGTTCGCGGTTGATGATGATCCGGACGTCCGTCACCGGTCTCTCCTGACGTTCTGGCTATGGGGCGCAGCACAACCGCTGCGTTGTGCATGGTACCGAGCCGGGCCGGGTCCCTGTCGCCGAGGCCCGTGGCGGCCGCGGTGATCGTTCGATCACTTTCTGCCACGAAGGGGGCATCCGGGACGGTTGACTTTCCGTCAACTGCGGTATCACTTGGACACGGCGCGGCGCTCCGCTGGTCCTCGGTGGCAGCGCCGCCCGGCAAGGGTTCGCGCGGCGTCTGAGGGGGCGTCATGCAACAGCTCCGTTCCTGGTTTCACGGTCCGCTGGCGTCCTTCGACACCGAGACCACGGGTGTGGATGTCGAGCGGGATCGGATCGTCTCGGCCGCCCTGGTGGTGCAGTACGCCCCGGGCGGGGCGGCCGCCGTCCGCAGCTGGCTGGCGAATCCGGGTGTGCCCATCCCGGAGCAGGCCCGGGCCGTGCACGGCATTTCCGACGACCGGGTACGGGCGCACGGCCGTCCGCCGCGGACGGTGGCGGTGGAGGTGGCGCTCGCGCTGGCCGAGCAGTCCCGCGCGGGGGTGCCGCTGGTGGTGATGAACGCCCCGTACGACCTGACGCTGCTGGACCGGGAGTTGCGTCGGCACGGGGCGGGTTCGCTGACGGAGGTGCTGGGCGGCGCGGAGCTGCTGGTGCTGGATCCGCGGGTGCTGGACAAGCAGGTGGACCGCTACCGCAAGGGCCGGCGCACGCTGACTGACCTGTGCGGGCATTACGGGGTTTCGCTGGTGGGTGCGCACGACGCGGCGGCGGACGCGCTGGCGGCACTGGAGTTGGTGCGGGCGGTGGCGTCCCGGCACTCGGAGCGGTTGGGCGGGCTGTCCCCGGCGGAGCTGCATCTGCGGCAGGCGGTGTGGCACGCGTCGCAGGCCCGTGGTCTGGAGCGCTGGTTCGAGCGGGCGGGTACCCCGGAGCGGGTGGACACGGCGTGGCCGTTGCGGCCGACCCGATGCCGGTGCGGCGAGCGCCTGGAGCCGGGCCACGCCTGCGAGTTGGCGGCCTGACGGGACGACAGCAACGCGGAAGGCCCCGACCTGGTGGTCGGGGCCTTCCGCGTTGTGCTCGGTGGGCGATACTGGGATCGAACCAGTGACCCCTTCGGTGTGAACGAAGTGCTCTCCCGCTGAGCTAATCGCCCGGGCAACGAGATGAACAGTAGCACCACTTGGGCCCGGGTATCCAATCGGTTCCCCGACGGCCCCCCAGATCCCGTGCCGGGCACGTCCGTTGAATGGCTTCCGTGCCGGGCGGGCCAGTTGAATGCCCGTCAGAACTCGGGCCGGGGAACACGGAAAAGGCGCGGGGCCCCGACCTGATAAACAAGTCGGAGCCCCGCGCCTTTGCATTCCGGTGGGCGATACTGGGATCGAACCAGTGACCCCTTCGGTGTGAACGAAGTGCTCTCCCGCTGAGCTAATCGCCCGGGTGCAGAAAGAACATTACCCCATCTGCGCGGGTGCTCCGACCACCCCCGCCCCCCGTCGCGCCCGGTCCGCGTCCCGGGCCCCGACCAGCGGAGTCGGCGGGCCGGCCGGTGGAGGTCGTGGACGGGGCGACGCTCCGGGCGGGTCCGGCGGCGGCAGCTTCGTGTGTTCCTCCAGCCGTCCGGCCGCAGGTCCGGTGCGACCGCCGGTAATCCGTGGCGTTACCGGGCCGGTCGGCAGCCGGTCGGGCCGTTCGGGGGATTCCGCAATGCGCCGGAAGGGGTACGACTCGCACCGGAATCGGGACAGACGGGTTTACACCGGGCTTTCAGGTGGGATGGTCCGTTCGCCGACGTGCGATTCCCCGAGCGCACACTGAGCGAAAGGCCCTGGCGCTTATGAACACCACGGTCAGCTGCGAGCTGCACCTGCGCCTCATCGTGTCCAGCGAGTCCTCACTGCCCGTCCCCGCGGGCCTGCGCTACGACACTGCCGACCCCTATGCCGTGCATGCGACGTTCCACACCGGAGCAGACGAGACCGTGGAGTGGGTGTTCGCCCGCGACCTCCTCGCGGAGGGGCTGCACCGACCGACCGGTACCGGCGACGTCCGGGTGTGGCCGTCCCGCAGCCATGGTCAAGGCGTGGTTTGCATCGCCCTGAGCTCTCCGGAAGGAGAGGCACTGCTGGAGGCCCCGGCCCGGGCGCTTGAGTCCTTCCTCAAGCGGACGGACGCCGCGGTGCCGCCCGGCACCGAACACCGTCACTTCGACCTCGACCGGGAGCTGTCCCACATCCTCGCCGAGAGCTGAACCCGAACGAGTTACGGCCCGCCGTCGCGCGGCGGCGGGATCGCCTCGATGCGCACCGTCCTACTCGGGGGCACGGTCGCAGTTCACTGCCGCCCGCCGGCGGCCTCGGGGCCCGGCCCCGGGCGTTCCCTCCTACCGGAGCGGACGTCCGGGGCTAAGCCGCGTCCAGGGCCCGAACGGCGGCCCGGGCCGGTAGAGTCGGGCCCCGCGTTGACCGACGCGGCGGTCCACGGGCCGCCGCCGCGTGAGGAGTTCCCACGTGCTGATCACCCATGACACCGAGTGCGCGCTGAGCATCCTGGTGGAGCTGCTGAACACCGCGCCGGAGGCCTGCGGCAGCGAGCAGCTACCCGATGTGGCGGCTCTGAGCGGCTTCGTGGTCCGGCAGGAGATCAGCGAGATCGACTCGCTCGGTCCGGCCGACCTGGCCTCGGTGCACGAGCTGCGCGACCGGCTGCGCGAGGTGTTCTCGGCCGGCACGGTCGAGCAGGCCGCGGAACTGGTCAACGCGCTGGTCGCCGACGCCGGGACGACGCCGCGGCTGACCAACCACGACCACCACGGCTGGCACATCCACTACTTCGCGCCGCACGCCGCGGTCGGCCGGCACCTGGCCGCCGAGCTCGGCATGGCGCTGGCGTTCATCGTGATGGCGGGCGAGCTGGAGCGGCTGCGCCGCTGCGAGGCGCCGGACTGCGCCCGGGTGTTCGTCGACCTGTCCCGCAACCGCTCCCGCCGCTACTGCGACAGCCGCACCTGTGGCAACCGGCTGCACGTGGCCGCGTACCGGGCCCGGCAGCGCTCGGCGGAGGCCGGGGCGGTGGCGGCGGCCGGACGCTGACGTCCGCCCGGGCTGGTCGGGGCCGGGGTCGGGGTGTGGACCTGGGAGACTTGGGGCATGAGCGATTCCCCCCTGCCCCGTGTCGAATTCTGGTGCGACCTGCTGTGCCCCGACTGCCGTACCGCGCTGGCGGACATCCGCGCGCTGCGTGACCGCTTCGGTGACGCGCTGACCGTCGAGCTGCGGCACTTCCCGCTGGAGAAGCACAAGTTCGCGTACCCGGCGGCGGAGGCCGCGACCGAGGCGTTCGAGCAGGGGCGCGGCTGGGAGTTCGTCGAGGCGCTGCTGGCCCGGATCGAGGACGTGGAGCGCGGGGGGGCGCAGGTGCTGGTGGAGATCGCCGGGTCGGTCGGGCTGGACGCGGACGAGGTCGACACCGCGCTGATCGACGGCCGTCACATGCTGCTGGTCGACTCGGACGTGGCCGAGGGCCGGGCGATCGGTGTTTCGGGCACCCCGACGTACGTGGTGGCCGGCAAGCGGCTGGACGGCGGCAAGTCCCAGGACGGGCTGCGCGAGCGCATCGTCGAGCTGCTGGGCGGCTGACCGCCCCGGCGTCCGTGACGGCGGGGCGGTCGGGCTTTCCCGGAGCGGCCGGGCTCAGAGCAGTGACTTGCTGAGCCTGCGCAGGGTGACCCGGTAGCCGAGCGATTCGTAGAGCGCGACCGCCACGCCGTTGTCGGAGAACACGTTGAGCCCCAGGTCGTGAACGCCTGCGGCGAGGCACTCGCGTTCGGCGAGCCGCATCAGGGTGCGGCCGTGGCCGTGGCCGCGCTGCTCGGGGGCGACCTCGACCAGCATCACCCAGGCCAGCGGGCGGCCGTCCGGCAGGCTGTTCAGGCGGAGGGCGACCCAGAGGCAGCCGAGCACGTTCCCGTCGGCGTCGAGGAGTTGGCGCAGCGCGGTGTCCGGGGTGTCCGGGCCGTCCGGCAGGGCGCGCTGGTGGTCGTGCTCCGATTTCGCGGTGGCTTCGGCGGCGCCGAGACCGGAGTCGATCAGGTCCTGCCGGTAGCCCGCTACCGCGGCCTGCTCCCAGGCGGGGTACTGTTCCGGGCCGATCCGGCGGTCCGTCAATCCTGCTGGCAGCTGCGGGAGTTCGTCGAGCGGCTTGATCATGTTGCGCATCCGCTCGACGTAGCCGAGGGCGTGGGCCAGCCGCAGGCCAGCCTCCGCGTCGGCGGGCACCGTGATGTCGACCCGGGTGCAGCCCCAGGAGCGCAGCACTTCTTCGGCGGCGAGCGCGGCGACGGTGCCGCGGCCGCGACGCCGTCCTTCGGTGACCTCGAGTTCGCTGATCTCGCCCGGGCAGAACCCTTCCCCGGGCCAGGCGGTCGTCCGCAGGCCGCCCACCGGGTGTCCGTTCACCATGATGTGCCAGCGCCGCGTCCGCCCGTCGTTGGCCGCGGCCTCCTCGGCCCCGTCCGGTCGCAACGTGGTTGTCATACCAGCCCCCTTCCCTCCCCCACTGGGCTTCTACCGTCCCACACTGCCCGCCGGGAATGTGCTTCAGACGGGGTCGGTGTTCCGGGCCGCGTGGTCGGCGAAGATCTCCGTCGCCTTGCGGGTCACCGGGCCGATGGCGGGGAGGGTGCGGGAGTCGACGCGGGTGACGGCCTGGACGTCGCGGAGGGTGGAGGTGAGGAAGACCTCTTCGGCCTCGGCGAGGGCCTCGAGGGGGACGTCGGTCTCTTCGGCGCCGGTCCAGTCGATGACGAGTTGGCGGGTGATGCCGGCCAGGCAGCCGGAGGAGAGGGTGGGGGTGAGGAGGCGCCCGTCGAGGACCAGGAAGACGTTGGAGCCGGTGCCTTCGCAGAGTTGGCCGGCGGTGTTGGCGAGGAGGGCTTCGCTGGCGTCGGCGCGGTGGGCGGCGGCGAGGGCGATGACGTTCTCGGCGTAGGAGGTGGTCTTCAAGCCGGTGACGGCGGAGTGTTCGTTGCGGCGCCAGGGGACGGTGACGACGGCGGTGGTGTCGGGGCGGCGCGTGGCGGAGCCGAGGGCGACGACCAACGTCGGTGCGCCGTCGCCGCGTTCGGAGCCGAGGGGGGCGCGGCCGCCGGTGTAGGTGATGCGCAGGCGGCCGAGCGGGAGCGGCTTCGCGGCGAGGACGGCGGCGCAGGCCTCGCGGACCTGGTCGTGGTCGGGGTCGGGGAGGCCGAGGCCGCGTGCGGAGCGGGTGAGGCGGTCGAGGTGGCGGGTGAGTGCGAAGAGTTGGCCGTGCTCGGCCTTGACGGTTTCGAAGACGCCGTCGCCGACGGTGAGTCCGTGGTCGAGGACGGAGAGGGTGGCCTCGTCCTCGGTGGTGAGGGTTCCGTTGACCCAGATCATCGGCGTCGTACTCCTTGCGCTCAGGCGGGGCTGCCGGTGGAGGCTATCGCCACCAGCCTGGCGGCTTTGAGCTCGGTTTCGTGCCATTCGCGGTCCGGGTCGGAGTCCCAGGTGATTCCGGCGCCGGTACCGAATTTGAGGACGGGCCGGCCGCTGTCCCGTTCGATCCAGAACGAGCGGATTCCGACGGCGAGTTCGGCCTCGCCGCGGTCGGCGTCGACCCAGCCGATGGCGCCGCAGTAGGGGCCGCGGGGGGCGGTCTCCAGGTCTCGGATGATGCGCAGCGCGCTGCTCTTGGGGGCGCCGGTGACGGAGCCGGGCGGGAAGGTCGCGTCGAACAGTTGCGGCCAGCCCGCGTCGGCGCGCAGACGTCCTTCGACGGTGGAGACGAGGTGGACCAGGCCGGGGTGCTTCTCGACGGCGCACAGGTCGGGGACGGTGACGGTGCCGGTGTCGCAGACCTGGCCGAGGTCGTTGCGGACCAGGTCGACGATCATCACGTTCTCGGCGTGGTCCTTGTCGAGCAGGTCGTGTTCGGTGCGGCCGGTGCCCTTGATCGGGCCGGAGCGGACGGTGCGGCCGTGCCGGCTCAGGTACAGCTCGGGTGAGGCGGTGGCGATTTCGATGCCGTGCTCGGGGAGCCGGATCGTTCCCGCGTACGGCGCGGGGTTGTGAGCGGCGAGCAGGCCGGTGAGGGCGTCGATGTCGGTGCGCCCGGGGTCGGGCAGGGGTGCGCTCAACACCCGGCAGAGGTTGGCCTGGTAGACCTCGCCGGCGGCGATGTGTTCGCGGATGCGGCGCACTCCGGCGCGGTAGGCGTCGGCGTCGAGGGAGGTGTGCCAGCTGTCCGGGGCGGGGCCGTGCCAGTTGTGGGTGGCCGGCGGGGCCGGGTCGGGGCGGACGTCGTCGAACCGGGCGCAGGTAAGGCGGCCCTCGAAGTCGTGGGCGACGGCCCAGAATCCGCAGCGGTCGAGGGCGGTGGGGTCGTGGGTGACTTCCCGCAGGCCGGTGGCGAGGCGTCCGGCGAAGCGGGCCATCGGCTGGTGGGGGCTGAGCGGGGCGGTGCGGCCGGACACGGTTCTCCTGCGCGGATTGCGGTGCTGCCCGTTGCGCCCGCGCGGGCGCGGGCGTGGGCGCCGGGGGATCGCCCCGGTACCGAAAGTCTAGGTCGGAGGCCTGCTGGAACGCTCCGGCCGAGCCCGACGCTTGGGCATCCGGCGGCCACCCCCGCGCCACGCTGCGGGAACGGATTTTTCAGCTGGGCCGGGGATCCGCTAGAGTTCAACACGTCGCCAGGGAGCGCAGCCGGGAAAAACCGGAAGAGCTTCCAAGGAGACAGGCGGACGTGGCTCAGTTGGTAGAGCATCACCTTGCCAAGGTGAGGGTCGCGAGTTCGAATCTCGTCGTCCGCTCGACGGAGAACAGGTAAGGTCGTTCTCCAAGAGGAACAGGTAAGATCGTTCCTCGTATGTTGCCCTGGTGGAGTGGCCGAGAGGCGAGGCAACGGCCTGCAAAGCCGTGTACACGGGTTCAAATCCCGTCTCCACCTCCAAGAGGTATCACCCGGTTTCGACCGGGTGGTCCTCCCTGCGCGATTAGCTCAGCGGGAGAGCACTACCTTGACACGGTAGGGGTCACTGGTTCAATCCCAGTATCGCGCACTGATCTTCGGATCTTTGATCTTCGGATCATCCCCGCGCGATTAGCTCAGCGGGAGAGCACTACCTTGACACGGTAGGGGTCACTGGTTCAATCCCAGTATCGCGCACCACAGGCAAGGCTCCTCGGAGCGCCTGACACCCCCGCGCGATTAGCTCAGCGGGAGAGCACTACCTTGACACGGTAGGGGTCACTGGTTCAATCCCAGTATCGCGCACTGATCTTCGGATCTTTGATCTTC
>NZ_JBIUCB010000008.1:49645-93819 GCF_044593455.1 Kitasatospora sp. NPDC051984 | reverse complement strand
CTTCGGATCATCCCCGCGCGATTAGCTCAGCGGGAGAGCACTACCTTGACACGGTAGGGGTCACTGGTTCAATCCCAGTATCGCGCACCAGACATGAGAGCCGCCGTCCGATATTCGGACGGCGGCTCTCGGCATTTGCGGCAGCGGGCAGGTGCGGCAACAGCCGGGCGTGGCAGCGGACATGGGTATGGCCGGGAACAACACGCCCTCACCGACGTGTTGTTCCCGGCCACCGGGTGAGCCGGAGCTGCAGCCTGCGCCACTCATTTCGTCCGTCCACGACTTGATGAGGGTTGCTCCGGCCGGCGAAGACCCCTACCCCATTGGGGGTCAGCGCCCGATCAGGTCGGCGACCGCTTGGGTCTGCGTCGCCAGTTGGTCCCACGCCCCGAATAGACCCATCAGCAGGACCGCGCAGGGCAGGGCGATGGCAAGGGCGACCATCGGGTGCCGGGTCTCCGCGGGGTGCGGGGACAGGGGCCGGCGGCGAGGGGCTCTGTTGAGCGGTGCCATGTCTGCTGTGCTCCTGCCGGGCTGCGGTGCTGCGGTCGGGTCGGGGACGGGTGGTGCTGCTTGGCAGCGAGGACGGTCATTCTCGGGGGACGAGCGGGGCCGTCCTCGCTGTGAACAACGGTAGGCGGGACGGCTTTCCGGGTCGTCATGCCGTCGTACTGTTCCGATCGCCTCCGCTGGTAGGAGGAGGGATGGGGCGGTGTACGCCTGGAGGCGGAGACGGGAGTACGCCGACCCCTTAGGCGACCCTGACAGCGCCCCTTGGGGGACGGCCGGATTGCCGGTGGAGCAAGGGATTTGGGGGTGCGCCAGCAACCCTGATCTGACAATCCGACCGGCGGTTCCAGTGTTGCGTGTCGGCACGGGGCCGCTACCAGTCCGTAAGCTGTGCCGAGACAGTTGTCTGACGATGCCCCAAATCCGACGGGGCCTCACCCCACAGGCTGACGGAACGGGAACGGGTACGGGCAAATGGCAATGATGCGGCTGCGGCGTGAGGACCCCCGCATCGTCGGCCCGTACCGGCTGCACCGGCGGCTGGGTGCCGGCGGGATGGGCGTGGTCTTCCTCGGTTCGGACCGGAAGGGGCAGCGGGTCGCGCTGAAGCTGATCCGCGCCGAACTCGCGGAGGACGCCGAGTTCCGCACCCGGTTCGCCCGGGAGATCGCGGCGGCCTCCCGGATCCGCGGCGCCTGCACGGCCCGGGTGATGGGCTCCGACATCGAGGCCGACCGACCGTGGCTGGCCACCGCGTACGTGCCCGGGCCGTCGCTGTACAAGCAGGTCTCCGAAGAAGGCACGCTGGCCTGGCCGGACGCCGCGCGGATCGGCGCGGCGCTGGCCGACGGGCTGGTGAAGGTGCACGAGGCAGGGGTGGTGCACCGCGACCTCAAACCGTCGAACATCCTGCTCTCCCCCAAGGGCCCGCGAATCATCGACTTCGGCATCGCCTGGTCGCGCGGCGCGTCCACCCTCACGCATGTCGGCACCGCCGTCGGCTCGCCGGGCTTCCTGGCGCCCGAGCAGGTGCGCGGCGCGGCCGTGACACCCGCCACCGACGTGTTCGCGTTCGGGGCGACGCTGGCGTTCGCGCTGACCGGGGAGTCGCCGTTCGGGTCGGGCGCCTCCTCCGAGGTGATGCTGTACCGGGTGGTGCACGAGGAACCGGACCTGACCGGGATTCCGCCGGTGCTGGCCCCGGTGGTGCGGGCCTGCCTGGCCAAGGAGCCGTCCGAACGCCCGCCGGCGGCCGCGCTGCACGAGCGCCTGAGCGAACTCGCCGCGCGCGGCCCCGGCGGCCGGGCCGCCCGGGCCGCGGCCCTGGCCGAGGAGCAGGCCGCACCCGCGCCCGCCGCCCCGGCCGGAAACCCGGCGGGCGGACGGCCGGACGGTGCGCCGGTGCGCCGCGCGGCCGGCCCGCAGGGCGCCCCGGTGCCCGGCGCGGGCCGGCGGCCCGCCGACCCCGCACGTGCCTCGGCCGGTGCGCCGCCCGTCCGCCCGGCGCCCGTCCCGGCGCCGAATGCGGACGGTGCGGCAGTAGCTGCCGCGATGCCCCGGCCGGAGGTGCATCCGGACGCCCGCACCGAGCGGGTGCGGCGCCCGGTCCGGGACGGCGACACGGTGCGCGAGCGCCGGCCCGCCGCCCCCGCCGGGCGGGAGCGCACCCCTGTGCCCGGCCGCGACCGCACTCCCCCGCCCGGGCGCCCCGCGGGCCCCGCCCGGCCGACCGCGCGTCAACGGCTGATGCGCCAGCGGCTGGTGGTGTTCGTCACCGTGACGCTCGGGGTCGCGCTGGCCATCGCGGTCGCGCAGGGCTGCGAGAGCCGTGCCACCCACAGCCTCGGGCCGACGCCGACCGCGACCGCACCCGTGAAGCCGACCTCCGGCGCGACGCTGTCGGTGGACGGCGTGAACACCGTCGGCCACAGCGGCTCGGGTCTGGGCCCGGCGCTCGGCAGCCCGCCGCCCGTGGACTGGCTCAACCGCAGCTACCACGACCCGTCCGGCGGCCCCGGGATCCAGCTGCGCGACGGCCACTCGACCGACGCGGGCGCGCCCGTCACGCTGACCGCCGTGCTGCCGGCCCGCTTCCGGGACGCCCAGGCGACGCTGGTGGTGCTGCGCCGGGGCGAGGGCTCCGTCCCGACCGACCTGGTGCAGCTGTACGGCTTCACCGGCGACACCCCCGTGCTGATCGCCGGCCGGACGTCCGCCGCCAACCCGGAGGCCGGGGCGGTGTGGCGGGTGGAGAACGGCGCGCTGATCCGCGAGGAGCGGGTGGACCGCACCGGCGCGGTCTCCTCGACCCGGTACACCGTCCGCCCGGACGGCAGCCTGGAGGAGTCCTTCCCGGGCGCGGGCGTCTCCGGGAACTGAAGCCACCGCTCAACTGCCGGTGACGGTCTGTCAGTGCCCGGCGGGAGCATGTGCCGCATGATGTGGACGACCGACGCGATGCACGTCGCGTACTGCCAGTATTTCCTGTACGGCCCGGAACTGCCGGACGGCTGGGACGCGCACGCGCTGGCCCGGCTGTTCCACGGCAACGGGGTGGCGGCCGGGTGCCCTGACCACCTGACGGTGCTGTGCGGCACCCACACCGGGCTGATCCGGCTCGGTGTGGAGCGCGCGGTCGAACGGCCCGCGGAGCCAGGGCCGGAGTGGGAGAGCGCCGTGGAGCTGTCGCTGTACAGCAGCGGCGAGCTGCGGCTGCGGGCCTGGGACGGCGTGGACATCGCCGAGGCCGGCAACCTGGCGCACGCCGGCCGCGGCTGGTACCGGGTCCGGGTGCAGACCCGGGGCCGCGACCGCGGCCGGGAGACCGACACCGCCGCCCGCCCCGTCGAGGAACACCGGCTGACGATCTGGCCCGCTCCCCCGGCCCCCGACCTGGTGCTGCGGGTCGGCGACCTGACGGGCCGCCGCCACCACAACCCGCGGCGGCCCGCGCCGCAACCGATATCGCCTCCGGCGGCGCGTCGTGCGGCCTGACCTGCGGGCCGGTCGCCGGTGGCGGCGGATAATGATCCGCAGTGCACGGCGAGCCGGGAGGTGGCGGAGCAATGACGCTGGTGGCAGGGCAGCGCGTCACGTTGGTGACGGATCTGACGCTGGGTGAGGCGTTCGGTGACGGGGAGGCAGCAGTCGGGTTCCTGCTGCTGGCGGCGGGTGTCGAGGGCACCGTCGAGCAGGTGGCCGAGGTGCCGCCGTCCGAGGAGGTCCGCGAGTACCAGCGGCTGCGGGCGCTGTTCGACGACTACGGGCACACCATGCCCGCGGAGAGCCGCAAGGCGCTGGAGGGGCAGATCGCGTCCCTGGAGCCGCACTGGGAGGCGTACGGCGAGCGCGGGCCGCAGGTGTCCGTCCGGGTCCGCTTCGACAACGGGTACGTGCTGGACGCGGCGGACGAGACGGTGCTGAAGGCGCTCTGAGGACGCTTCGGGGCCGTCAGAAGCGGTCGGGGCCGGACCACTCGTACCAGTCGTTGCCCAGCGGGGTGTAGTAGCCGAATGCGGGCGCGCCGGACGGGAAGTACGCGTAGCCGTGGTGGGCGAACAGGCCGGTGCCGGCGATGGCGAACTTGACGCCGTCGTGGGTAACTTCGGTCTCGGTGAGACGGTAGCCCGCGACCCATTCGGGGCGCGCCTCGTGGGTGGCCAGGGCGTGTGCGGCCCAGTCGGTGAGTGCCGGGCGGGCCAGCGCGAAGCGGGCCTCGGCCGGGTCGGTCTGGGTGACCGTCAGCGCGGTGGCGGCCACCAGCAGCGGAGCCACCGCCCAGCGCCAACGGCCGGCCGGACCTCCGGCGGGCCCGGCAACGGACCACTGCTGCCACAGCAGCCAGGCGAACGGCAGGCCGATCAGGGTTAGCACGCCGACGCTGAGCAGCGCCACGTCCTGGCCGGGGACGCTCATGCCCAGCACGATGGCGGCGCAGCCCAGCGCGACGCCGAGCAGTGCGCTGGTGCCGGGGCGACGCAGCCGGGTGAGCGGCCAGGACACCGTCGCGCCGACCACCACCACGCCGATCAGCAGCAGGGGGAAGATGAGCCCGATCATGAACAGCGGGAGCAGCGTGAACCGGTTGTGCAGTCGCCCGTCCGGCAGCGCCACGACGGCGGTCAGCATGGCCGCGACCAGGATCGGGCCGCGGAAGCCCGGGAACGTCAGGCGGCGGAGCGCGGCGGTGCCGTTGGTGATCATGGCGCCATGTCTACCGTAGATCTGCCCGGCGCGGAACCCTCAACTTCCGTTGTAGCGGCGGTAGTCAGCCGTGGTTGACCGCGTAGAACGCGATCGCGGCGGCGGCGCCGACGTTGAGCGAGTCGATGCCGTGTGCCATCGGGATGCGCACCCGCTGATCGGCGGCGGCGAGGGCCTTCGGGGTGAGGCCGTCGCCCTCGGCGCCCAGCATCAGGGCCGCCCTGGGGAGGAGATGGGACTTGGCGACCGTGAAGTCCTCGGCGCCGGACGGGGTGAGGGCGAGCAGTTCGAAGCCGGCCTCGCGGACGGCGGCGAGAGAATCCGGCCACGGGTCGAGGCGGGCGTACGGGACGGAGAACACCGCACCCATGGACGTCTTCACGGCGCGGCGGTAGAGCGGGTCGGCGCAGTCCGGGGAGAGCAGCACGGCGTCCATGCCGAGAGCGGCCGCCGAGCGGAAGATCGCGCCGAGGTTGGTGTGGTCGACCAGGCCCTCCAGCACCGCGACGCGGCGTGCGCCGTCGAGGACTTCGGCGGCGGTCGGGAGGGGCTTGCGTTCCATCGAGGCGAGGGCGCCGCGGTGAACGTGGTAGCCGGTCACCTGCTCGGCGAGAGCGGGTTCGACGAGGTGCACGGGTGCGTCGGTCTCGGCGATCACGTCGCCCATCACGCCGAGCCACTTCGCGGTGAGCAGCATCGACCGCATCCGGAAGCCCGCGGCGAGGGCGCGGCGGATCACCTTCTCGCCCTCCGCGATGAACAGCCCTTCGGCGGGTTCGCGCCGACGGCGCAGCTCGACGTCGGTGAGGTCGGTGTAGTCGCTCAGCCGGGGGTCGGCGGCGTCGGTGACGGTGATGGGGGCGGACATTGGACGATTTTCGCACGTGGGCGGGGTGGGGCGGGGAGGGGAGGGGACCAGAAACGGCGGAACGCTCAGCGCCCCGTTGACCACCAGCAGTCTCGGCCCCGCCGTTCCCCGGGCCCCTGAAGGGCCCTCCGGGCCCCTGGTTTCGCACCCATCAGCCCCCTGAGGGGGCTCTCACTCCCCCAGGACGTTGACCACGTCGCCGATGACGATGACCGCCGGGGGCTTGATGCCCTCCGTCAGGACGGTTTCGCCGATGGTGGCGAGGGTGGCGTCGATGCGGCGTTGGGCGCTGGTGGTGCCCTCCTGGACGACGGCGACCGGGGTGTCTGCGGGGCGCCCGTGCTTCAGCAGCTCCGCGGCGATCTTGGCGATCTTGTCGACGGCCATCAGGAGGACCAGGGTGCCGGTCATGCCGGCGACGGCCTGCCAGTTGGTGAGGGAGCGTTCGCCGGGGCCGACGTGGCCGGAGATGACGGTGAACTCGTGGGTGAGGCCGCGGTGGGTGACGGGGATGCCCGCGGCGGCCGGGACGCTGATCGAGGAGGAGATGCCGGGGACGACGGTGACGGGCACGCCGGCGTCCAGGCAGGCGAGGAGTTCTTCGCCGCCGCGGCCGAAGACGTACGGGTCGCCGCCCTTGAGGCGGACCACGAACTTGCCGGCCTTGGCGTGTTCGATCAGCGTCGCGTTGATCGCCTCCTGGGCCATGTAGCGGCCGTAGGGGATCTTGGAGGCGTCGATCACCTCGACGTGCGGCGGGAGTTCGGCGAGGAGTTCGCGCGGGGCGAGCCGGTCGGCGACGACGACGTCGGCGTCGGCGAGGAGGCGGCGGCCGCGGACCGTGATCAGGTCGGGGTCGCCGGGGCCGCCGCCGACCAGGGCGACGCCGGCGCCGCGGGCGCGGTACTGGCGGGCGGCGAGGGAGCCGTCGCGCAGGCCGGCGACGATGGAGTCGCGCAGTGCGGCGGAGTGCCGGGGGTCGCCGGTGAGGACGGCGACGGTCGCGCCGGCGTCGTGGCCGGAGGCGGGCGTCCAGGCGGTGGCGGCGGAGGCGTCGTCGCTGCGGGAGCAGAACACCCGCAGGCGCTCGGCCTCGGCGGAGACGGCGGTGTTGACGTCCGGGTCGTCGGTGGCGACCAGCACGTACCAGGTGTCGGCGAGGTCGCCGTCCGCGTACGGGCGCTGGTGCCAGGTGAGTTCACCGGCGTCGGCCATCGCGGAGACGGCCGGGGTGGTGGCCGGGGATATCAGGTGCAGGTCGGCGCCGGCGGCGATCAGCGCGGGCAGGCGGCGCTGGGCGACCTGGCCGCCGCCGATCACGACGACGCGGCGGCCGGCCAGTAGCAGCCCGACGGGGTACGGGGTGAGGCCCTGGGTGGACGGGTGCGGGTGCGGCGCGGTCATCGGCGGAGCTCCTGGGTGGGCGGCGGTGCGAGTCCCGTACCGGGCCGGGGTACGGGCCGACGGGCCGCCCCCCTGGGTGCGAGGGGCGGCCCGTCCGGTGGATCAGGCCTTCTCGGTGACTCCGGCGGAGTCGAAGGTGGCTACATCGTGCATCGCCCGGGCGGCGCTCTGCACCAGCGGCAGGGCGAGCAGGGCACCGGTGCCCTCGCCCAGACGCAGGTCCAGGTCGATCAGCGGACGCAGGCCGAGCCTGGCGAGCGCGGTCTGGTGGCCCGGCTCGGCGGAGCGGTGGCCCGCGATGCAGGCGGACAGCACCTCCGGCGCGATGGCCTTGGCGACCAGCGCGGCCGAGCCGGCGATCACGCCGTCCAGGATCACCGGGATGCGCAGCGAGGCCGCGCCGAGCAGGAAGCCCGCCAGCGCGGCGTGCTCCAGCCCGCCGACGGCGGCGAGCACGCCGATCGGGTCGGCCGGGTCCGGCTTGTGCAGTTCCAGGGCCTGCCGGACCACCTCGACCTTGCGGGCGTGGGTGGCGTCGTCGATGCCGGTGCCGCGCCCGGTCACCTCGGCCGGGTCGGTGTCGGTGAACACCGAGATCAGCGCGGCGGAGGCGGTGGTGTTGGCGATGCCCATGTCGCCGGTGATCAGCACCTTGTTGCCGGCCGCGACCAGGTCGCGGGCGGTCTCGATGCCGACCTCGATCGCGCGCACCGCCTCGTCCCGGCTCATCGCCGGGCCCTGCGTCATGTCGTCGGTGCCGGGCTTGACCTTGCGCGGCAGCAGGCCGGTGGTGCGGCCCTGCTGGATGGCGTCCGGGAGTTCGGCCGCAACGCCGACGTCCACCACGCACACCTCGGTGCCGACCTGCGCGGCGAACGCGTTGACCACTGCTCCCCCGGCCAGGAAGTTCCCGACCATCTGTGCGGTGACCTCCTGCGGCCACGGCGTCACGCCCTGGGCGTGCACCCCGTGGTCACCGGCGAAGATCGCCACGCAACCCGGCTCCGGGATCGGCGGCGGGCACTTGCGGGCCAGGCCGGACAGCTGCGCCGCGATGATCTCCAGCACGCCGAGCGACCCGGCGGGCTTGGTCATCCGCTTCTGCCGGTCCCACGCCTCGCCGAGCGCCTTGGCGTCCAGCGGACGGATGTTGCGCAGCGTGTCGGACAGCAGGTCGTGCGGCTCCTCGCCGGGCAGCGCGCGGTTGCCGTACTGCTCCTCGTGCACCACCCAGGACAGCGGGCGCTTCTTCGCCCAGCCCTGCTGCTGCAGTTCCGGCTCGTCCGGGAACGCGTCCACGAAGCCGACGCACAGGTAGGCGACGACCTCCAGGTGCTCGGGCAGGCCGAGCTCGCGGACCAGCTCCTCGTCGTCGAAGAAGCTCACCCAGCCGACGCCCAGCCCCTCGGCGCGGGCCGCCAGCCACAGGTTCTCCACCGCCAGGGCCGCCGAGTACGGGGCCATCTGCGGCTGGGTGTGGCGGCCCAGCGTGTGCCGGCCGCCGCGGGTGCGGTCGGCGGTCACCACGATGTTGACCGGCGTCTCGAGGATCGCCTCGATCTTGATTTCCTTGAACTGCTTCGCCCGGCCCTTGGGCAGCGAGTCCGCGTACGCCTCGCGCTGACGCTCCGCCAGCTCGTGCATCTTCCGGCGGGTCTTCGCGGACCGGATCACCACGAAGTCCCACGGCTGCGAGTAGCCGACGCTCGGCGCGGTGTGCGCCGCCTCCAGCACCCGGATCAGCACCTCGTGCGGGATCGGGTCCGGCCGGAAGCCGTTGCGGACGTCGCGGCGCTCGCGGATCACCTGGTGCACGGCCTCGCGGCTCGCGTCGTCGAAGCCGGGGGCGGCGGGGCCGCGGGGCTCCTCCGGGACGGGGGTGACATCGGCGTCGGGGGTGGGAGTGGAGTCGGTTTCCGGGGCGGGGGCCTCGACGGCGGATTCGGCGTCGGGGGCGGAGACGGGGACGGGGTCCGCGGTGGGCTCGGCCGCTGCTTCGGCGTCGGCCGGGGCCTCGGCGGGTTCGGCGGCCTCCGGGGCTTCCTCGGACTTGGCGGCCTCGGGAGCCTCGCCGGGCTCCGGCGCGGTCTCCGGTTCGGCGGCAGGCTCGGCGACGGGCTCGGCCTCGGCGGCGGGGTCGGGCTCGGTAGCGGGCTCGGGCTCGGTAGCGGGCTCGGGCTCGGTAGCGGGCTCGGCCTCGACCTCGGGGGTCGGCTCGGCGGCCGGTTCCGGGGTCTCGGCGGCCGGCTGCTCGGCAACGGCCGGGGTCTCGGCCTCCGCAGCCGCCTGAACGGGCGCGGCAGGCACCGCTCCCTCGGTCGGCGCGGCGTCCTCGGTGGCCTCCGCGGTCTCGGCAACCTCGGCGGCGGGCTGCGGCTCGGCCGACGGCGTCTCGGGCGTCAGCAGCGGCAGACCGGCGGGCGCGGCGAGGAACGCCGAGATGCGGCGGTGCGCACCCCGTCCGGCCGACTTGGTGGCCTGCGCGGGGATCGGCTGCTCCGCGGCCTCGCCCTCGGCGGCCTCCGCCTGGGCGGCCTGCGGCGCGGGCTCCTCGGTGGTGGCGGCTTCCGGCTGCTCGGCCGACGGGGTTTCGGCAGCGGCGGCCTCGGCCTGCGGCTCCGACGGCGCGTCAGCCGCCTCGGCCACGACCGACTCGACGGCGACGGGCTCGACCGCAACGGGCTCGGCGGACACAGTCTCGGCAGCCGGCTGGGCCTCGGGCTCGGCGGCGGGCGCCTCCGCAGCCGGGGCGTCCGCGGCCGGTGCTTCGGCAGCCGGTTCCTCGGCAGTCGGCGTCTCCGCCGGGGCCGCCTCGGCAGCGGGCGCCTCGACCACGACCGGCTCGGCGGCGACCGGCTCGGCGGCGGGCTGCTCGGCGGCAGCCGGGGCCTCGGGGGCCGGGGTGGTCTCGGCGGTGGGCGCCGGGGCGTTCGCGGGTGCGGTGGGCTCGACCGGCTCGACGAACACGGGCGTCAGGTTGGCGGCGGGCGCGGGGATCGCCACGGCCTCCGGCGCCGGCTGTGCGGGGGCCTCGGCGGCGGCGGGCGCGGGCTCGGTGACGACCGGTTCGGCCGCGACGGGGGCGACCGCGATCGGTTCGGCGGCCACCGGCTCGACGGCGATCGGCTGCGCGGCGGCGGCCTCCGGCTCGGCGGCGGGCGATTCCTCGGCGGGGGCGACCGGCTCGGCGACGGCTGCGGCAGCGGCGGCCTCCACCACGTGCGGCTGCACGGACGCGGGCACCTGCGCAGCAGTCGGCGCGGGTGCGGTCGCCTGGGCGGGCACCGGCACCGGCTGGGCCTGCATGGCCTGCGGCTGGACCGGTTGCTGCACCGTTTCGGCGTTGACCACGGGCACCCCGAAGGCGGGCGTGCCGCCGGGGGTGGACGGGCCGCGGTCGGCCAGCGAGCGGACCGGGACCTGGCCGGTCATCAGCGACGGGTCCGGGATCGGCGGGCCGGCGTGCAGCGGGCGGCGCTGGTGAGGAGGGGTCAGCAGCGGGGCCGCGGCGGGCTGCGCCTGCGGGGTACCGGCTGCGGGAGCGCTCTCCGCCACCGGCTCGGCGGTGAGCACCGGCGGGGCGAGCGGCGGCCAGGACGGCGCGACGGGGGTGCCGGGCGGCTGCTCGGCGACCGGCTCGGCGACGGCGGCCTCGGCGGCTGCCGGGGCGTCAGCGGGCCCGGCCGCCGCCTCGGCGGTGCCGTTCACGGCGTCGCCCCAGGCGGTCTGGGGGCCGGGCATCAGCAGCACGTCGTCGTCCTCGTCGCCGTCGGGCTGGTCGAGGAAGGTGTAGGCGGGCCGCTGCTCGCCGTGCCATCCGGCGGCGGCAGGCGGAAGGGGCGCGCCGAGGTGGTGCTCCGGGGCGGACCCGCCGGGCCCGGGTTCGGGCGCGAGGGGACCGGCGTGGGGGGCGTGGCCGCCGTCGGTCATGTCAATGCTCCTTCCAGGCCGCTTGCGCGTCCTTGGCGGGTGTCCCGGAGGTCCCGCCCACTTCGCCGGGGCGGAGCCGCACCGACCCGTCCCTTACTCCATCGGTCGTCACCCTCAGGGGTGGCGTGCCATCAGAAACAACGACAGCCCCGGGCAACCGGCACGACGGCACGGCCGCTTTCGGACGCTCACGGCATTCTTCCGGGCTGGTGCGCACCGCGTCGAATGCCCGCGAAGCGGGCTGTTCGGGTTGCAGTGCGTCAAATCGGCGGTAATCATGCCTGATCGGACACGGTGCTGCCGTGACGAATTGCGCCCCGGGGAAACCCTACCGGCCGCGACCGAACCGTTCTCGAAACCTTGTCCGGATGCGACGGGGATCACCGTACCGTCCGGGTCTGACGGTCAGTCGCGCGGTTCGGCCCAGATCAGCAGGGTGTAGTCGCCGCGCCCGAAGGAGGGTCCGGCGCCGCCGGCCGGTTCGGCGCGCAGCGGGGCCGATTGGAGCAGCAGTCCGTCGGTGCGGTAGCCGGCGGTGTCGAGGATCTGCCGGGTCTCGCCGGCTTCGGCGAGGCTGCGGGCGACGGCGACGACGCGTTCGGGTCGGCGGTCGACGACGGCGCGGACCATGACGGGTCCGCCGTGTTCGACGGCGACGGCGTCGGGTTCGGGGAGGGCGCCGAGGACGTCGGGTCCGGTGCCGGTGGCGGTTTCGATCTCGACGCCGGCCTTGCGGGCGTTGGCGGCTATCCGGGCGCAGTCGGAGGGTTCGGCTTCGACGGCGACGACGGCGGCGCCGAACCGGGCGGCTTCGACGGCGAGTGCGCCGTCGCCCGCGCCGACGGTCCAGAGCAGGTCGCCGGGGGTGGGTGCGAGGCGGGCGAGGGCGAGCGCGCGGACGTGCGGGGGCAGTGCGCGGGGGCGCCTGGTGTCGGCGTCCGCGCCGGCGTACGCCCGGTTGGGAAGCGCCCAGCCGCGCTGCGGTCCGGGGTGGTCGAGGGGTTTGCCGGCCAGCCAGCCCGAAGCGGCCTCGGTGGGCGGGACGTTGCCGATGACCAGGACGACGGAGGGGTCGCGCCAGTCGTGGTCGGGGACGCGTTCGGAGGTGAGGACGGTGACGTCCTCCTCGGGGGTGCCGAGGGCTTCGCAGACCACGAAGGTGCGGGGGACGCCGCGCAGCATCAGGGCGAGTTCGCTGGGTCCGGCACCGGCGGTGGTGAGGACGGCGACCTTGGGGTGGGCGCGGCAGACGTTGGCGGCGCGGCGCAGTCGTCCGCCGTGGGCGGAGACCACCTGGGCGTCCTCCCAGGGCATGCCGGCCCGGGCGAAGGCGGCGGCCACCGAGGAGACGGCGGGCAGCACTTCGAGTTCGAGTCCGTATTCGGGGCGGCGCAGGGTGCGGACGACGCCGAAGAAGCCGGGGTCGCCCTCGGCGACGACGACGGCGGTGCCGCGGTGGTCGGCGAGGCGGCGGGCGGCGGCCCGCAGGTCGGCGAGGCCGATGCGTTCGGCGCGTTCGGGGACGGGGAGTGCGGCGAGCTGGTAGCCCGCTCCGGCGACCAGGGTGGCGGCGGCGAGTGCGCCGGCGGCTGCCTGGGTCAGTGGGGTGCCGTCCCACCCGATGACCGTGATCCGGTCAGCCATCTGCGGCTGTTCTCCCTATGCCGTGTTCCGCCCCTGGTGGGTGCGCCGGTGGCGGATTCCGCCGTCGGTGTTCCCTGGGCAGAGGCTACCGCCTGCCGGGGGTGTGCGGAGCAGGGGCACGCGCCCGGGGGCGCGTTCAGTGGCGCAGGGCACAGAACGCGTCGGTGGCGCGGCGCGGGTCAGTGGCGCAGCGCGTGGTGCTGGTCGGCGGGGTGGGCGGGTTCGGGCGGGTCGAGGTCCTCGGGGAGGAGGCTCCACACGATCAGGTCGGTGTGTTCCTCCGGGCCGGGGCCCCATTCGCCGCCGCGGACTATCGCGGCGTTGCGCAGGACGCCTTCGCTGATCGCGCCGGTTTTCTGGGCGACCTGCTGGGCGGCGGTGTTGCCGGCGGCGGTGCGCAGTTCGAGGCGTTGGAAGCCGCGGTCCTCGAACAGCCACTGGGCGGTGCCGAGGACGGCTTCGGGGGCGTAGCCCTCGCCGCGGGCCCAGGGGGCGGTGATGTACCGGACCTCGGTGGCGCGCAAGTGCCAGTCGGTGTGGTCGAGTTCGAGGAGGCCGACCAGGCGCTGGGTGAGGTGTTCGGTGACGGCGAAAACGATTCCGCGGCCGCCGGTGCGGCGCTCGGGTGCCTGGCGGGTGATCAGGTCGTGGGCGTCGGCCTGGGTGTAGGGCCGGGGGTACTCGGACCAGATCTGGACGAGTTCGTCGGAGAGCATGGTGATCAGGCCGGGGGCGTCCTGGTCCTCAAGGGCGCGCAGCAGCAGCCTTTCGGTGCTGATGGCTGTCTCGGGGAAGTTCGCAACCATGCCGTCTCTCCTCGCCGGGTCGTGGACACACCGTACGCCCCGCCCTTGTCGGGCGTGTCAGCGTACCTGTTCCGCTCCTGACAGCTGGTCGGCACGGTGCCCCCGGCGGGGAGGCCGGGGGCACCGTGGGAGCCGATCGGGTCAGCGGGTGGTTCAGAACGCGGGGATGACGGCGCCCTGGAAGTTGTCGTCGATGTACTTCTTGACGGCGTCGGAGTGCAGCAGCTCGGCGAGCTTCTTGACCCGCGGGTCGCTCTCGTGGCCCTTCTTGACGACCAGGATGTTGGCGTACGGGTTGCCCTGGGCCTTCTCGACCAGCAGCGCGTCGCTGGACGGCTTGAGGCCGGCGCCGAGCGCGTAGTTGCCGTTGATGACGGAGGCGTCGACGTCGTCGAGCGAGCGCGGCAGCTGGGCGGCCTCCAGCTCCTTGATCTTCAGGTGCTTGGGGTTGGAGGCGATGTCGTCGGCGGTGGCGGTGGTTCCGGCGCCGTCCTTGAGGGTGATGATGTTGTTGTCGGCCAGCAGCTTGAGGGCGCGGCCCTCGTTGGTGGCGTCGCTGGGGACGGAAACCACGGCGCCGTCCTTGAGGTCCGCGAGGTTCTTGACCTTCTTGGAGTAGACGCCGAGCGGCTCGAGGTGGACGGTCCCGACGGAGACCAGGTCGGTGCCGTTCTTCTTGTTGAAGTCGTCGAGGTACGGCTGGTGCTGGAAGAAGTTCGCGTCCGCGGATCCGTCCTGGACCGTGGTGTTGGGGGTCACGTAGTCGCTGACCTCCTTGACGTCCAGCTTGAGGCCGGCCTGGGCCGCCAGGTTGTCCTGCACGAACTTGAGGATCTGCGCGTGCGGGGTGGCGCTGGCGGCGACCACCAGGGGCTTGTTGGGGTCGGCCGAGGCGCCGGAGTCGGAGCTGCCGCCGCTGGAGCAGGCGGTGAGGCCGGCGACGAGTCCGGCGGCGGTGGCGGTCAGGACGGTGGTCTTCAGAAACTTACGCACGAAAAGTGCCTTTCTGCGGGTGCGAACGGCCCGGGTGGGCCGGGGACCGCTTCCGGGTGGGGAGCGGTGGTCAGTGGGAGGAGACGAGGTCCTCTTCGACCGCCTCGGCGGTCTTCCGGGCGCGCGGCGCGGCCTTCGTGGCCTTCGCGGCGCGCAGCAGGCTCAGTCCGCTGCGGTAGTTGCCGCGGTGGCCGAGCCGGCGGGCGATCAGGTCGCCGAGCAGTTGCAGCGCGGTGACGATGATCACGATTTCGGCGACGATGACCCACATGAAGGTGGTCTCGAAGCGCTGGTAGCCGTAGCGGATGGCGAGGTCGCCGAGTCCGCCGCCGCCGACCACGCCGGCCATCGCGGAGTATCCGATCAGGGCGATCAGCGTGGTGGTGAAGGCGGAGACCAGCGAGGGCAGGCTCTCCGGCAGCAGGGTCTTGCGGACGATGGTGCCGGTGCCGGCGCCCATCGCCTTGAGCGCCTCGACCAGTCCGCCGTTCACCTCGCGCACGGCGGTCTCCACCAGGCGGGCGAAGAACGGGATCGCGCCGATGGCGAGCGGGACGGTGGCGGCCTGCCAGCCGAGCGAGGTGCCGCCCGCGACCACCTTGGTGAACGGGATCACCGCGACGATCAGGATGACGAACGGGATGGAACGCCCGACGTTGACGATCGCCCCGAGCACCCGGCTGACGGCGCGGTTCTGCAGCAGGCCGCCCTTGTCGGTGAGCACCAGCAGCAGCCCGATCGGCAGTCCGACCACCAGGGTGGCGAGGCCGGCGAGGCCGACCATGCTGAGGGTCTCCCAGGTGGCGGGCCACATCAGTTCCTGCATCCGGTCCCAGGTCATGCCGCCACTCCGTTCGACAGGTCGAGGACGTCCACCTGGAGTCCCTGTTGGCGCAGGTAGCCGATCGGCACCACGTTGTCGGTGTGGCTGCCGGGCAGTTCGACCCGCATGCGGCCGACCAGGCGGCCGGCGATGGTCTCCACGGCGGCGCCGAGGATGTTGATGTCGATCTGGTAGGTGCGGGCCAGCTGGGAGACGAACGGCTGGGCGGGTGCGTCGCCCTGGAAGGTGATCTCCAGGACGGTGCGGTCGGGGTTGCCGGAGCCGAAGTCGCCGAGCGGGAACAGGTCGCGGGCGATCCGCGAGTGGCCGTCGGCGAGCAGGTCGGTGAGCTGTCCGCTCTCCACGACCTTGCCGCCACGCATCAGGGCCGCGGAGTCGCAGACCGACTTGATGACGTCCATCTCGTGGGTGATCAGCAGCACGGTGAGGCCGAGCTGCTGGTTGAGGTCGCGCAGCAGCGCCAGGATCGAGCGGGTGGTCTCCGGGTCGAGGGCGCTGGTGGCCTCGTCGGAGAGCAGCACCTTGGGGTCGCCGGCCAGGGCGCGGGCGATGCCGACGCGCTGCTTCTGGCCGCCGGAGAGCTGGCCGGGGTAGCTGCGCGCCTTGTCGGCGAGGCCGACCAGGTCGAGCAGTTCGGCGGCCTTGCGGCGGCGGTCGTGCCGGTCGAGGCCGATGATCTCCAGCGGGAGTTCGACGTTCTGCTGCACGGTGCGCGAGGACAGCAGGTTGAAGTGCTGGAACACCATGCCGATCCGGCGGCGGGCCTCGCGGAGTTCGCGGCCGGCCCGGTGTTCGCTGCCGGCCAGCGCGGTCAGCTCGACGCCGTCCACGGTGACGGTGCCGGAGGTGGGCCGCTCCAGCAGGTTGACGCACCGGATCAGGGTGGACTTGCCGGCGCCGCTGGTGCCGACGACTCCGAACACCTCGCCCTGCCGCACGTGCAGGTCGACGCTGTCCAGCGCCAGGACGTCACGGCCCCGGGAACGGTAGACCTTGGTCAGGTCCTTGGTGGTGATCACAGCTGCTTCCGTTTGTTCGTCAGCGGACGACCCTTGGGGCATCCGCGCCAATGGAACGGCACCTGGTGCCGGGAGGAAGATCGGGGGCTGACGTCTTGTCGATCACGGCCGCCGGTCGGACGGACCGCGCACGGGCGCGGCCTTGTCGGGACATCGGAGGACGGAACGTCAGCGGGCGCTGGGCAGAGCTCTCAGCGACAACACATTCGACGGCACATGCGTCGCTCACCTGCCGGCGTTGCGCCGGTGGGGATGCATGTCGTCGTCGTGGTCATGGAACCCAGTAAATCAGACAATTGGTGAACGTCCCAACTTCCAGGACTCACTGTCCGACATGCGGACACGACCCTTGCGGGACAAGCACTGCGGCACCCGACCGGTGTCCGGTTCGGGTGCCGCAGTGGGTGGTTCAGGCCGCCAGCGAGGCCGCGCCGGGCTTGGCCAGGGTGACGATCGACAGCCGGCGGGAGACCTCGCGCACCTCGGTCTCGCGGTAGCCGAGGCTCTGGTAGAGCCGCAGGTTGCCGAGGCTGCGGTGGCCGGTGAACAGCTCGAAGCCGGCGGCGCCGTCCTCGGTGAGCTGCGCCTCCAGGGCGGTCAGCAGGCGGCGGCCGAGGCCGTGCCGCTGCATCCGCGGGTGCACCACCAGCTTGCCGATCCGGCCGGTGCCGGTCTCGTCCACCGAGCCGCGCACCGAGCCGACCACCTCGTCGCCCAGGCGGGCCACCAGGACGCGGTGCCCGGCGAGTTCGGCCTTCAGGCTCTCCAGGCTCTGGGTCAGCGGCTCGAGGGTCCAGTCGCTGTACAGCTCCGCCTCGCTCTGGTAGCCGAGGTACTGGAGCTTGAGGATCTGCTCCGCTTCATCAGGTCGTGCCGCTGCGATGATCACACTCATGCCCATGTGCGGGGGCCTCCATCGTCAATCGCCCGGCGCGCACGAGTGAGGGTCTGGCACCGGCCTTGTCCGAGGTGTGCCCGGACGGGGATCGGCCCGGCCCGGGAAAAGCGCGACACGTCCCGCCGGACGGTGGCCCGACGGACCGGAACTGACGCGCTCACGCTCAGTATCCGGACGGTCGGACTACGGTCAAGAGAGACGTTCGCCACCGCTCTACCCAGCCGACCACTGTTCTCAACCTCCTGGACGCCCCGACGTGGCGAGCGTCACGCCGGCCCCGGCCGTCACCCGTTCGGACGGATGTTCTGGTTCACCCGGAACAGGTTCCCCGGGTCGTAGCGCTCCTTCAGCGCCACCAGCCGCTCGTACTTCGCCAGCCCGTACGCCTCCACCACCCGCCCCTGGCCCTCCATGCCCATCAGGTTCACGTACGCCCCGCCCGAGGAGAACGGCCGCATCGCCTCCCAGCACTGCCGCACCCACGCCACCTGCGGCTCCGCCGGGCCGGTGGTCCACCGGCCCACCGCGCTCAGCAGGTACGGGGCCTGCCGGTAGGTGTACGCACTGTCCTCCGCGCCCACCCGCGCCACCGCGCCGCCCAGGAACGCCAGCTGGGCGTACGCGTCCGGCGAGGGCAGCGCGGCCGTCTGCTCCGCCAGGCAGCCGATCGCCGCGTCGTCCAGCACCGACAGGAACTCCGACCGGCCGAACACGCCCGCACCCGGGCCCCGGCCGGTGTCCAGCATCTGCTGCCACAGCGTGTACGGGCGGGTCTGCACGGTGTCCGCCACCACGCCCGGCAGAGCACGCAACGGCGCCAGCACCTCCCGGCCCCGATCGGCCCGGCCGGCCCAGCACAGGCCGATCCGCACCGCCGCCCCCGCCGGCAGCTCCGGCACCCCGCGCGGGTGGCCGAACTCGCACGCCACCGTCAGCCCGTCCGGGGCCTGCGCCATGAAGTCCCGCACCGCCGCCACCGTCTCCGCCAGCGCCTCCCCCGGCAGGTACAGCGCCCCGCACAGCACGTGCGGGCCAACCCGGTGCAGCCGGTACGTGAACGAGGTGACCACCCCGAAGTTCCCGCCGCCGCCGCGCAGCCCCGCGAACAGCTCCGGGTGCGAGGCCGCGCTCGCCGTCAGCAACCGGCCCTCGGCGGTCACCACGTCCGCCTCGACCAGGTTGTCGCAGGTCAGACCGTACGCCCGGGTCAGCCAGCCGATGCCGCCGCCGAGCGTCGTCCCGGCGATGCCCGCCCCCGAGTACGGCGCGCCCGGCGTGGCCAGGCCGAACGCCTGCGTCTCGTGGTCGAAGCCGCCCCAGGTCGCGCCCGGCTGCGCCCGGGCGGTCCGCCGCTCCGGGTCCACCCGCACCCCTGTCAGGCCGGACAGGTCGATCAGCATCGCGCCCTCGCCCGTCCCGAGCCCCGCCAGGCTGTGCCCGGCGCCGCGGACGGCCACCGGCAGGCCGTGCTCGCGGGCCACCGCGACGGCCTGCAGCACGTCCGCGACCCCGGTGCAGCGGGCGATCACCTCGGGCCGGCGGTCCACCGCCGCGTTCCACACCCCCCGCGCCCGGTCGTAGTCCACGTCCCCGGGCACCACGATCTCGCCCCGGAACCCTTCGGCAAGCGCCACGGCTGCGTCGGCCATGGATCCAGCCTAGGCGGGCCGGCCGCCGCCCGCTCCGGCGCGGACCGGCCATCGGGTGACGCACGTCACCGGCAGTTCCCGCCGATTCCGGCCGCCGGACGCGGGCGGACGGCATGCTCGGAACCGATGATTCGCGCGATCCTGCACGGGAACCCCGGCCTGCTGCCCGCGTTCCTGGTCACCGCCCTGCTGCTCGGGGCTCTCGTTCGTCGATTGCGGTCTCAGCCGAGCCAGGCCTGCTGGACGGCCAGGTCCTGCTTGATCTCGGCGAGCTGCACCGCGACGGCCGAGGGGGCGGTGCCGCCGCGGCCGTTGCGGGAGGCGATCGCGCCGTGGACGGACAGGACGGTGCGGACGTCCGGCGTCAGGTGGGAGGAGATGGCGGCGAACTGCTCGTCCGTCAGGTCGGACAGTTCGATGCCCTCGGCCTCGCAGACCTTGACGCAGGCGCCGGCCACCTCGTGCGCGACGCGGAACGGGACGCCCTGCTTGACCAGCCACTCGGCGATGTCGGTGGCGAGCGAGAAGCCGGCCGGGGCGAGCTCCTCGAGGCGCTCGCGGTGCACGGTGAGGGTGGCGATCATGCCGGTGAAGGCGGGGAGCAGGACCTCGAGGGTGTCGCAGGAGTCGAAGACCGGCTCCTTGTCCTCCTGGAGGTCGCGGTTGTAGGCCAGCGGCAGCGCCTTGAGGGTGGCGAGCAGGCCGGTCAGGTTGCCGATCAGGCGGCCGGACTTGCCGCGGGCGAGCTCCGCGATGTCGGGGTTCTTCTTCTGCGGCATGATCGACGACCCGGTGGAGAAGGCGTCGTGCAGCGTGATGAAGCCGAACTCCTTGGTGTTCCAGATGATGATCTCCTCCGCGATCCGCGAGAGGTTGATGCCGATCATCGCGGTGACGAAGGCGAACTCGGCGACGAAGTCGCGGGAGGCGGTGCCGTCGATGGAGTTGCCCACCGAGCCGCGCTCGAAGCCGAGTTCGGCGGCGACGGCCTGCGGGTCGAGGCCCAGCGAGGAGCCGGCCAGCGCGCCCGAGCCGTACGGGGAGACGGCGGTGCGGGTGTCCCACTGGCGCAGCCGCTCGGCGTCCCGGCCCAGCGACTGGACGTGGGCGAGCACGTGGTGGGCGAACAGCACGGGCTGGGCGTGCTGGAGGTGGGTGCGGCCGGGCATCGCGGTGTTCGGGTGCGCCTCGGCGAGGCCGACCAGGGCGTGCTGGAGGTCGAGGATCAGCGCGCCGATGGTCTTGGCGTGGTCGCGCAGGTACATCCGGAACAGGGTGGCGATCTGGTCGTTGCGCGAGCGGCCGGCCCGCAGCTTGCCGCCGAGGTCGGCGCCGAGGCGCTCCAGCAGGCCGCGCTCCAGGGCGGTGTGCACGTCCTCGTCGGCGACGGTGCCGACGAACGCGCCGGACTCGACGTCGGCCAGCAGCTGGTCCAGCCCGCCGAGCATGCCGGTGAGCTCGTCGTCGCTGAGCAGGCCCGCCTTGTGCAGGACCCGGGCGTGGGCCTTGGAGCCGGCGATGTCGTAGGGGGCGAGCCGCCAGTCGAAGTGGACGGAGGCGGAGAGCTTGGCGAGGGCCTCGGAGGGGCCGTCGGCGAAGCGCGCGCCCCAGAGGCGAACGTCTGCGGGCTGGTTCGCGGTCATCGCGTGGACTCCTTCGAGGGTGGGACTGAGTGTGGAGATGCCCCGGCCGCCGTGGCGGATACGGCGGGCCGGGGCAGGTACTGCGGGTGGATCAGGCCAGGTCGCGGCGGGCGGCGATCTTCGAGGACATGCCGAAGATCTCGATGAAGCCCTTGGACATGGACTGGTCGAAGGTGTCGCCGGTGTCGTAGGTGGCGAGGTTGAAGTCGTACAGCGACTGGTCCGACTTGCGGCCGTTGACGACGGCGCGGCCGCCGTGCAGGACCATCCGGATCTCGCCGGAGACGGCCTGGTTGGCCTCGTTGACGAAGCCGTCCAGGGCGCGCTTGAGCGGGGAGAACCACAGGCCGTCGTAGACCAGCTCGGCCCAGCGCTGCTCGACCTGCCGCTTGTAGCGGGCGAGTTCGCGCTCGACGGTGACGTTCTCCAGGGCCTGGTGGGCGGTGATCAGGGCGATCGCGCCGGGGGCCTCGTAGATCTCGCGGGACTTGATGCCGACCAGGCGGTCCTCGACCATGTCGAGGCGGCCGATGCCCTGGGCGCCGGCCCGCTTGTTCAGCTCCTCGATGGCCTGCAGGACGGTGACCTTGCGGCCGTCGATGGCGACCGGGACGCCCGCCTCGAAGGTGATGACGACCTCGTCGGCCTCGCGCGGGGTGGCCGGGTTCTGGGTGTACTCGTAGACGTCCTCGATCGGGGCGTTCCAGATGTCCTCGAGGAAGCCGGTCTCGACGGCGCGGCCGAAAACGTTCTGGTCGATCGAGTACGGGTTCTTCTTGGTGGTGACGATCGGGAGGTTCTTGGCCTCGGCGAAGGCGATCGCCTTGTCGCGGGTCATCGCGTAGTCGCGGACCGGGGCGATGCACTTCAGGTTCGGGGCCAGCGACTGGATGCCGACCTCGAAGCGGACCTGGTCGTTGCCCTTGCCGGTGCAGCCGTGGGCGACGGTGGTGGCGCCGTGCTTCTGCGCGGCGGCGACCAGGTGCTTGACGATGACCGGGCGGGACAGCGCGGAGACCAGCGGGTACTGGCCCTGGTACAGGGCGTTGGCCTTGAGGGCGGGCAGGCAGTACTCGTTCGCGAACTCGTCGCGGGCGTCGGCGACCTCGGCCTCGACGGCGCCGCAGTCGAGCGCGCGCTGGCGGATGACGTCGAGGTCCTCGCCGCCCTGGCCGACGTCGACCGCGACGGCGATGACCTCGGCGCCGGTCTCCTCGGCGATCCAGCCGATGCAGACGGACGTGTCCAGACCGCCCGAGTAGGCGAGTACGACGCGCTCAGTCACGGCTTTCTCCTTCAGTACAGGTTTCATGCGGCGTTAGGCATAAGTATGCACGAGTGCGTATGCATTGCCAAACCGGTGGCACTCAGTGAGACGGATAAGGGGTGGAGGGCTACTGCGACTTGGCCTGGGCGAGCTGCATCAGGTGGTCGGCGAGCGCCTGGCCGCCGGCCGCGTCGCGGCTGATCAGCAGGACGGTGTCGTCGCCGGCGATGGTGCCGATGATCTCGAACACCTCGGCGGTGTCGATCGCGGAGGCCAGGAACTGGGCGGCGCCGGGCGGGGTGCGCAGCACGACCAGGTTGCCGGAGGCGGTCGCGGAGACCATCAGCTCGCCCGCCAGCCGGGCCATCCGGGCCTCGCTGGCGGACTCGCCCATGGGGGCGCGCGGGGTGCGGTCGCCGCCCTCGGCCGGGACGGCGTAGATGAGCGCGCCGTCCCGGTTGCGGATCTTCACCGCTCCGAGTTCGTCCAGGTCCCGGGAGAGGGTGGCCTGGGTGACCACCAGGCCGTCGTCGGCGAGCAGCTTGGCCAGCTGGCTCTGCGAGCGGACGGGCTGACGGGTCAGCAGGTCCACGATCCGGCGGTGGCGCGCGGTGCGGGTCTGCGGGACCTGCGGCGTGGGCGCCGTGGTCGACTCGGGGCGGGGTTCGGTCATAACTGAAGATTCTCCTGAAAGACGCTCAGCTGTTCGCGTCGGGGGCCGTTTCGCGGACCGTTCGGAGGATCGCGGGCAGTGCGGCGAGGAACCGGTCGGCCTGCTCCTCGGTCAGGATCAGCGGCGGAACCAGCCGTACGGCGTCCGCGACGGCCGCGTTGACCAGGAAACCGGCGTCCTGCGCGGCGGCCTGGACCTGGGCGGCGACGGGCTGCGTGAGCACGATACCCAGCAGCAGGCCCTTCCCGCGCACCTGTGCGACCAGTGGATCGCCGATCGCCTCGATGCCGTGGCGCAGCCGCTCGCCGATCTTGGTGACGTGCTCCAGCAGGCCCTGCTCCTCGATGGTGCGCAGCACGGCGAGGCCGGCGGCGGCGACCACGGGGTTGCCGCCGAAGGTGGTGCCGTGCTGGCCGGGGGCGAGCAGTTCGGCGGTGTCGCCGAAGGCGAGCACGGCGCCGATCGGCAGGCCGCCGCCGAGGCCCTTGGCGAGGGTGACGATGTCCGGGTCGGCGCCGTCCTCGGCCTGGTGGGCGTACCAGTGGCCGGTGCGGCCGATGCCGGTCTGGATCTCGTCCATGACCAGCAGGGTGCCGGTGGCGCGGGTGATCTCGCGGGCGGCCAGCAGGTAGCCGTCGGGCAGCGGGACGGCGCCGTTCTCGCCCTGGACGGGCTCCAGGAAGACGGCGGCGGTCTCGGTGGTGACGGCCTGGCGCAGGGCTTCGATGTCGCCGAGCGGGACGTGCGTGACCTCGCCGGGCAGCGGCTTGAAGGGTTCCTGTTTGGCGGGCTGGGCGGTGAGCGCGAGGGCGCCCATGGTGCGGCCGTGGAAGGCGCCCTGGACGGAGACCAGGTGGGTGCGGCCGGTCAGCCGGGAGATCTTGAAGGCGGCCTCGTTGGCCTCGGCGCCGGAGTTGCAGAAGAACACCCGGGCCGGGCGGCCGGCCAACTCGACGAGCTTCTCGGCGAGTTGGATGGTCGGCTCGGCCATGAACAGGTTGGAGACGTGGCCGAGGGTGGCGATCTGCTCGGTGACGGCGGTGACGATCGCGGGGTGCGCGGTGCCGAGCGCGTTGACGGCGATGCCGCCGACCAGGTCGAGGTACTCGTTGCCGTCGGCGTCCCACAGCAGGGCGCCCTCGCCGCGGACCAGCGGGATGCGCGGGGTGCCGTAGTTGTGCATCAGGGTGTGCCGGTACCGCTCGGTGATCGACGCGTTGCTGATGGCTTCGTGCTCGCTCATGCCAGGCCCCCCAGGACGGTGGTGTCGTCGTCGGGCACGACCATGGTGCCGATGCCCTCGTCGGTGAAGATCTCCAGCAGCAGGCTGTGCTGGACCCGCCCGTCCAGCACGCGGGCGGTGCCCACGCCGGAGCGGACGGCGCGCAGGCAGCCCTCCATCTTGGGGAGCATGCCGCTGGCCAGGGTCGGCAGCATCTCCTCCAGTTCGGAGGCGTTGAGCTGGCTGATCACGTCGTCGGAGTTCGGCCAGTCCTTGTAGAGGCCCTCGACATCGGTGAGCACGACCAGCATTTCGGCGCCGAGCGCGACGGCCATCGCGGCGGCGGCGGTGTCGGCGTTGATGTTGTAGATGTGGCCGTCGGCGCCGCGGGCGATCGAGGAGATCACCGGGATGCGGCCGTCGGCGATCAGCGCCTTGACCGCGCCGGCCTCGATGTTGACGATGTCGCCGACCAGGCCGATGTCGACCTGTTCGCCGTCGACCACGGCGTAGCGCTTGACCGCGGTCATGGTGTGGGCGTCCTCGCCGGTCATGCCGACGGCGAACGGGCCGTGCGCGTTGAGCAGACCGACCAGTTCGCGCTGGACCTGCCCGGCGAGCACCATCCGGACCACGTCCATGGTCTCGGGGGTGGTGACACGCAGGCCGGCGGTGAACGAGGACTCCAGGCCGAGCTTGTCGAGCTGGGCGCTGATCTGCGGGCCGCCGCCGTGCACCACGACGGGGTGCAGGCCGGCGTAGCGGAGGAAGACCACGTCCTGGGCGAAGGCGGCCTTCAGGTCCTCGTCGACCATGGCGTTGCCGCCGAACTTGATGACGACGGTCTTGCCGTGGAAGCGCTCCAGCCAGGGCAGCGCCTCGATCAGGGTGCGGGCCTTGGGCAGGGCGGCGTTGCTGCGGGCCTGTTCGCCCTTGGGTGCGATCTGCATGGCGTGTGTCGATTCCCCCGGGTCAGCTGGAGTAGGCGCTGTTCTCGTGCACGTATTCGGCGGTCAGGTCGTTGGTCCAGATGCTGGCGGAGGCCTGACCGGCCTTCAGGTCGGCGGTGATGACGACCTCGCGGCCCTTCATCGAGACGAGGTCGCGGTCCTCGCCGACACCGCCGCCCCGGCACACCCAGACGCCGTTGATGGCGACGTCCAGCTGGTCCGGGTCGAAGGCGGCGGAGGTGGTGCCGATCGCGGACAGCACCCGGCCCCAGTTCGGGTCCTCGCCGTGGATGGCGCACTTGAGCAGGTTGCTGCGGGAGATGGTGCGGGCGACGTCGACGGCCTCGTCCTCGGTGGCGGCGTTCACGATGTCGATCCGGATGTCCTTGGACGCGCCCTCGGCGTCGCCGATCAGCTGGCGGGCCAGGTCGGCGCAGACGGTGCGCACGGCCTCGGCGAACTCGGCCTGCTCCGGGGCGAGTTCACTGGCGCCGGAGGCGAGCAGCAGCACCGTGTCGTTGGTGGACATGCAGCCGTCGGAGTCGACCCGGTCGAAGGTGGTGCGGGTGGCGTCGCGCAGCGCGGCGTCCAGGGCCTCCGCATTCACCACCGCGTCGGTGGTGAGCACGACCAGCATGGTGGCCAGGCCCGGGGCGAGCATGCCCGCGCCCTTGGCCATGCCGCCGACCGTCCAGCCGGCCGGGCTGGTGACCTGGGCGGTCTTGTGCACGGTGTCGGTGGTCTTGATGGCGATCGCGGCGCTCTCGCCGCCGGTGGGGCTGAGCGCCTCGGCGGCCTGCTCGATGCCGGGCAGCAGCTTGTCCATCGGCAGCCGGACGCCGATCAGGCCGGTGGAGCAGACCGCGACGTCGATCGCGCCGACGCCGAGTTCGGCGGCGACCTTCTCGGCGGTGGCGTGGGTGTCCTGGAAGCCCTCCGGGCCGGTGCAGGCGTTCGCGCCACCGGAGTTGAGGACGACGGCGGTCAGCTCGCCGTCCTTCAGCACCTGCCGCGACCACTTCACCGGCGCGGCGTGCACCCGGTTCGAGGTGAACACGCCCGCGGCGGCGTGCAGCGGGCCGTCGTTGACGACCAGCGCCAGGTCCGGGGTGCCGGACGCCTTGATGCCGGCGGTGACGCCCGCCGCGCGGAAGCCCTTCGCCGCGGTGACGCCGATGTTCTGGGTGTCCGTCATGGTGCGACTCCGTTCAGCGGGAGGCCGAGCTCCTCGGGGAGGCCGAGGGCGATGTTCATGCTCTGCACCGCGCCGCCGGCGGTGCCCTTCACCAGGTTGTCGATCGCGCTGATCGCGATGATCCGCCCGGCGTGTTCGTCCAGCACGACCTGCAGCACGGCCGCGTTCGACCCGTACACGGACGAGGTGTGCGGCCACTGCCCCTCGGGCAGCAGGTGGACGAACGGCTCGTCGCCGTACGCCTCCTGGTACGCGGCTCTGATTTTCGCGGCGGTGGTGCCGGGCTTCGCCTTGGCGGAGCAGGTGGCGAGGATGCCGCGCGGCATCGGCGCGAGCGTCGGCGTGAAGGAGACGGTGACCGGCTCGCCCGCGAGCGGCGTCAGGTTCTGCGCCATCTCCGGGGTGTGCCGGTGGCCGCCGCCGACGCCGTAGGGGCTCATCGAGCCCATCACCTCGCTGCCCAGCAGGTGCGTCTTGGCGGCCTTGCCCGCGCCGGACGTACCGGACGCGGCGGTGATCACCGCCTCCGGCTCGGCCAGGCCCGCGGCGAACATCGGGAACATCGCGAGCGTCACCGCGGTCGGGTAGCAACCCGGCACCGCGATCCGCTTGCTGCCCTTCAACGCGTCACGGTGGCCCGGAAGTTCGGGCAGACCGTAGGGCCAGGTGCCGGCGTGCGGGGAGCCGTAGAACTGCTCCCAGTCGGCCGACGACCTCAGCCGGTGATCGGCGCCGAGGTCGACCACCAGGACGTCCTCGCCGAGCTGGGCGGCGATCTCGGCGGACTGGCCGTGCGGCAGACCGAGGAACACGATGTCGTGCCCCGCCAACGTCTGCGCGTTCGTCGGCTCCAGCACCCGGTCGGCCAGCCCGATCAGGTGCGGCTGCAGCGCGCCGAAGCGCTGACCCGCGTTGGAGCCGCCGGTCAGCGCCCCGATCTCCACCTCCGGATGCCCTTGCAGCAGGCGCAGCACCTCACCGCCCGCATACCCGCTCGCTCCGGCGACGGCAACTCGCAATACCATGGCATTCCCTCCTGAAGCCCAGCATGAATATACGCAGCTCGGCAAAATCATGCAAGAATGACGACTGTGGTACCGGCTGTCGTACACGCGTCCTAGCCTGCCGCCATGACCGAACTCGCCGTACTGGACCGCCTTCTGGACGACAGCGACTTCCCGGTGGAGCAGCTGACCTGCCATCCGCGACTGCCGCTGGCCGTCGGCACCTCGACCGACTGCCGTACCGTCCGCGTCTTCGACTGCGCCGAGGGGCGGCTGCGCGAGCTCGCCGCGCTCGACGCCGAGCCGGGCACCTCGCCCTGGGGCGACTCGGCCCCGCAGGCGGTGGCCTGGCACCCGCACCGGCCGCTGCTGGTGGTGGCCGACGGGGAGTTCCTGCTGCGGTGGACCGCTGACGACCCGTCCGGCCCGGTGCGCGTCCCGGCCGGGGCCGAGTACGACGCGCTGGCGTTCAGCCCGGACGGCGGCCGGCTGTGGGCCACGCCGTCCGCCGACGACGGCTGGACGGGCTCGGACGTCCTCGACCCCGCCACCGGCGCGGTCACCGGCACCGCCCGGCACTGGGACACCGGCGTCGCCGTCCACCCGTCCGGCGAGCTGGTCGCCACCCTGGCCAGCGACCAGGGCGCCACCTACTGCCTGTTCGCCCGCCCCGGCGACGGCCCCGCCGCGGCGATGCGGACACTGCGACAGGCGCTGATCCTGGACTGCGACGGCTACGGAGCCCCGCTGTTCAGCGCCGACGGGCGGCACTTCGCGATCCGCGGCAACGCGTACGTCGACATGCTGGAGGTCTTCGCCTTCCCCTCGCTGCGGAAGGTCCTGTCGACGACGCTCGCCGAGGACAGCTCCGAGGAATGGCCGCGCGGCAACCTCGCCTGGAGCGCCCGGCCCGGCGTGCTGTGGATCGGCACGCCGACCGGCTCGCTCCTCGAACTCGACGTCGAGGCCCGGGAAGCCGCCGAACACGCCTCCCCCGACGGCGTCCCGGTCGCCGCCCTGGCCGCCACCGCGAACGGCGACCTGCTGCTCGCCCGCACCGACGGCGAACTCGTCCTGCTGTCGGTACGGCCCGCCTTCGCTGCCGCGGAGCCGAACGACGACGTCGCGGTGTTCCTCGCGGGGACGGAAGAAGCGCCCCTGGACGGTGCGGTGGACGAACACCTGGAGGTCACCGACGGCATCCGCAGCTGGACGGACGACGATCTCGACTCGGTGACCGAGACCTCCGACGACGACCCGACCTGGTTGCAGATCCAGGCCTCGATGAACCGCTTCCGCGGCACTCGGGCCACCTGACACCGAAATCGGCCACGCTCCGGCCGCACAGATCCGACCGCGCGGATCGGGGTGCGCGTTCCGCCTACCGCTGCCGGGCGGGCCGGGGCGTTCCGGCTGCCGCGCCGCGCCGGTCGAGGATCTGGACGGCCAGCTCCCGCGCGAAGGCGACCGGGCCGGTGTCCGGGCGGGTGGCCGCGGCTGCCAGGGCTCCGTCGATCAGGAGCAGGAGTTGGTCGGCGGCGCGAGTCGGCCGGGGAAGGGCCAGGGGACAGCAAGTTGACGTCACGTCAGGTATTTACGCCGATAACGGTCATCGTCAACGAGGCCGGGGCCCGACCGGCGGCCGGGCAGCGACAGCGCCCCGCACGGCGGTTGGCCGAGCGGGGCGTTCTGCTGTCCGGACACCCGCCGGGCGGGTGGGGCGGGTCAGTCGTGGGGGACGATGGCGACCGGCGACTTGGCGTGGTGGCTGACCGCGTGGGCGACCCGGCCCAGGCGGTGGCGGCGGCGGCCGACCACCACCAGGGCGGCGCCGGCGGAGGCGTCCACCACTGCCCCGGCACCGCTGCCGATCCGGCTGTCCTCGACCACCGTGACCTGCGGGTACTTGGCCCGCCACACGCCGAGCGCCTGGGTGAGCAGCTCCGCCTCGAGGACGCGGAACTGCTCGGCCTCGGTCGCCGGCGCCACCCCGCCCGCGTAGCCCCAGACCGGGGGCGGAGTCCAGCCGTGGACGGCGCGCAGCACCGCGCCGCGGGCCTCGGCCGCGCGGAAGGCGAATTCGACGACGGCGTCCGCCGGGGCGTGGGTGTCGATCCCGACGACCACCTCGCCGGGGGTCTCGCCCGGCTGCGGCTGCGCGGCCCGCACCAGCACGACCGGCACCTCGCAGCGCGCCGCGACGTCGAGGCCGATCGACCCCACCAGCAGGCCCTCGAAGCGGCCCAGGCCCAGCGAACCGACGGCGAACAGCTCCGCCTCGGCCGCCGCGGCGGCCAGGTCGGCGGCGGGCTCGCCGCCGGTCAGCAGGCCGGTGTGCAGTTCCAGCCCCGGGTGGGCCTCGCGCACCTGCTGCGCGGTGTCGGCCAGCATCCGCTCCGCCAGGGTGCGCACGGACTCCGGCTGGCTGGGGTCGGCGTGCAGGTCGTCCTCCCAGGTCCAGGCGTGGACGAGGCGCAGGGCGAGGCCGCGGCGCAGCGCCTCGTCGGCCGCCCAGTGCGCTGCGGCGGTGCTCTCGGCCGAACCGTCGGTGCCGGCCAGAACGAACGTGCCCATGGCGGTGTCCCTGCTCTCCGTTGCTCGGGGCGGCCCCGGGCGTGGTCGCCGGGGGTCCATGATCATCCTGGCCGAGGCGCACCCTCCGAGTCCAGTGCCTGCCCGGCCCCCGGGCCGGGCCCATGGTCCCGCCCGGTCGGGGGCCGGTGCGGGCGGTCCGGCGAGGCCGTCCCGGACGGGCGACGGCCTGCGGGACCTTCGGGACCCGCCGGGGGCTTCCGACCCCTGTCCGGACGGCCGGGGCCGCGGCGACGCTGACGGGAGCACGAGGCCGGGCGGACCGCCGCCCGGACCATCCGCACCCCCTGGAGGTCCTCCCATGTGCGATTCCGTCGTGGCCGGTGTCGACGGCTCTGCCGAGAGCGCCGCAGCGGCCCGCTGGGCGGCGGCCGACGCGCTCCGGCGCGGCGTCGCCCTCCGGCTGCTGTACGTGGCGTCACCGTCGGGCAGCGCCTTCGGGCACCGCGAACCGGCCGGGCACGCGCTGCCGGAGTTCGCGACGACGCTCCGGGCCGAGCTCGTGCACGCCCTGCCGGGGCTGGACGTCTCCTGCGAGGCAGTACCCGGCGAGCCGTGGTCCGTGCTGGCCGCCGCCGGTGAGAAGCAGTGGCTGCTGGTGCTCGGTTCCAGGGGGTCGGGCCAGCTTGCCGGGCGGCTCCTCGGTTCCGTCGCGCTGCGCACGGCCGCGGAGGCGCGGTGCCCGGTCGTCCTGGTGCCGGGAGGCGCCGCGGACCCGGACGGCCCCGGCGAGGTCGTGGTCGGCATGCGGGGCGAGCAGCCGTCCGGCGCCGTCCTCGGGTTCGCCTTCGAGGAGGCCGCCCGGCGCGGGGCCGTGCTGCGGGCCCTGGAGGGCGGGGCCGAGCCGCACGGGCCGCTGCGGACCGACGCCCCGATCGAACCGGCGGAGATCCGGCGGTCGCTGATGGAGGCGAAGACCGTCCGCCTGCAGGACGCGCTGGCCCCCTGGCAGGAGAAGTTCCCCGCGGTGCGCACGGTGGCGGAGGTGACCGGCTGGGGCGCGTCCCGGGCCCTGCTGGAGGCCTCGCGCGGCGCGGCCCTGGTGGTGCTGGGCCGGCGCGCCCCCGCGCATCCGCTGGCCGCGCCGCACCTGGGGCATCTGGCACACGCGGTCGTCCACCACGCCCACGGCCCGGTGGCGGTCGTCCCGCACGACCCGGCGCAGCCCCGGTGACCAGCGGCCCTCGGCGGCCGGGGACCTTCAGCCCGCCGCGAGTGCACCGCTCGACCCCTGTGAACGGCGGGCCCGGGCGGTGGGATGGAGACACAGCAGAACCGGCGCGGACCGGAAACCGCCGCCGTTCCGTACGAAGGGCAGGAACACCATGAAGGCCGCCGTCGTCCGCGACTTCACCGCACCGCTCGTCATCGAGGACCGGCCGGTGCCGGCCCCGGCACCGCACCAGGTGCTGGTCCGGCTGGAGGCCTGTGGGCTGTGCCACACCGACATCCACGCCGCCCGCGGCGACTGGCCGGTCAAGCCGAACCCGCCGTTCGTCCCCGGGCACGAGGGAGTCGGCATCGTCGAGGCGACCGGCGTGGACGTCCGGCACGTCCGGGTCGGCGAGCGGGTCGCCATCCCCTGGCTCGCCGAGGCCTGCGGCCGCTGCGACCACTGCGTGGACGGCTGGGAGACCCTCTGCACCCGCCAGCAGAACAGCGGGTACTCGGTGGACGGTGGCTACGCCGAGTACGCCGTCGCCCACGGTGACTACGTCGTCCCCGTCCCCGACGGGGTCGACCCGCTGGACGCCGCTCCGCTCACCTGCGCCGGCGTCACCACCTACAAGGCGCTCAAGGTCTCCGGCGCCCGGCCCGGCACGCGCGTCCTGGTCTCCGGCATCGGCGGCCTCGGCCACCTGGCGCTGCAGTACGCCCGGATCTTCGGCGCCGAGACCGTCGCGGTCGACGTCACCGACGACAAGCTGGCCCTCGCCCGCGAGCTCGGCGCCGACCACGTGATCGACGCCCGGGTCCAGGACGTCGCCGCCGAGGTGCAGCGGCTCGGCGGGGCGGACGCGGCGATCGCCCTCGCCGTCAGCAACGACTCCTTCCGCGCCGCGTACGGCGCGCTGCGGCGCGGCGGCACCCTCGTCCTGGTCGCGCTGCCCGCCGAGGGCGAGCTGACCCTGCCGGTGTTCGAGACGGTGCTGAACGGCACCAAGGTGGTCGGATCCATCGTCGGCACCCGCCAGGACCTCGCCGAGGTGTTCGCCCTGCACGCCCTCGGCCGCACCCGGGTGATCCGGGAGAGCCGCCGCCTGGAGGACGTCAACGCCTGCATCACCGAGGTCCTGGACGGCAAGGTCGCCGCCCGCCTCGTCTTCGACCTGCGCGGCTGAACCGCACCGCGCAACCACGCAACCCGACAACCCACCGATCGGAAGGACACCAGCATGAACGGGACCGGCAGCACGGCGCAGCGGCGCATCGTGGTGGGAGTGGACGGCTCGGAGTCGTCCCGGGCCGCCCTGCGCTGGGCAGTACGGCAGGCGGCCCTGACGGGTGCCGTCGTGGAAGCGGTGATCACCTGGGAGTTCCCGGCCATCTACGGCTGGGGAATGACGCTGACCGACGCGGACTTCACCACGGCCGCCGAGCAGACGCTCGCCCAGGTCACCGAGGAGGAGAAGGACCCGGCCCACCCGGTCGAGATCAGCCGCCGGGTGGAGCGCGGCAACGCGGCCCGCGTCCTGCTGGACGCCGCCAAGGGCGCCGAACTCCTGGTCATCGGCAGCCGGGGCCACGGAGGCTTCACCGGGGCGATGCTCGGCTCGGTCGGCCAGCACTGCGTCCACCACGCCACCTGCCCGGTCGTCGTCGTCCGGGACACCGAGTGCCAGGACACCGCCCGCGACACCGAGCACCGGGACACCGCCCGCGCCGAGCACGCCGACGTGCCGACCGCCGGTCACTGACCCGCAGCCCCGGCTGACAGGAGTTCCAGCCGGACGCACCGGACCCTCACCCGGCCGGGCCCGGTGCGTCCGGCTGCCGGGCAGCAGGACGCCGCCGCCGGGATGCCCGCCCGCCAGGCCGCCACGCAGGACGCCGAGCAGGTGCTCGCCCGCCTGGGCAGCACCCGCGCCGGGCTGTTCGACCCGGCCGACCGCGGCGCTCTGACGCCGGTCCGCCATAATGGCGCTCATGACTGGTGAGCCCTTGTCCATCTCCCTCGCCGACCTGCGCAAGTCGTTCGACGTGCTGCTGAGCCGCGTGGAAGCCGCCGCGGCGGGTGATTCTGTCCTCCTGGACAAGGAGTACTTCTGGTCCGTCCCCTCGGACGCGCTGTACGACGTCGCCAGGGATCCGGAGATCCTGACGATCGGGCAGCTCTCGGAGTCGTGGCAGCATCTGACGGCCCTGCTGGCGGACCAGGATCGCGCGACGGGGCACCACTTGGTGTGGCTCGCCGATGTCCTGCGGGCGATGGGCCAGGACCTTCCCGCGTAGCACGCCGTGTTGGTGTCACGCCCGGCCGCTACGGTGCCGCTATGACCCAACTCGCCCTGCTGGCCCACCTGTCGGCCGACGGCCGACGCCCCGTCGAGCAGCTCGCCCGCCACCCCCGGCTCCCGCTGGTAGCCGGTACTGCCAGGGAGAGCCGGCTGGTCCGGATCTGGGACTGTGACGGCGGGCGGTTGCGTGAACTCACCCCGGTGGACCTCGGGTTGGCGCCCGAACTCGACCCGGCCGACCGGTGGCGCGCCAACGTCCCTCCCCCGCTGGCGTGGCATCCCGAGCAGCCGCTGCTCGTCGTCGCCGACGGCTCCACCCTGACGCGCTGGACGCCCGACGGGCCGTCGGCACCCGAGCAGGTCACGGCCGTCTACCACCACCTGGCGTTCAGCCCGGACGGCCGCGCTCTGTGGGCGAAACCGTCCGGCGACACCTCGGACGTTCTCGATCTCGCCACCGGCGCCACCGCCAAGGGCCCGTACTGGGACACCGGGGTCGGCGTGCACCCGTCCGGGGAGCTCCTCGTCACGCTGGTCAGCGACCAGTCCGCCACCTTCTGCCTGTTCGCCCGGCCCGGCGGCACCGACGGCGGCATGCGGGTGCAGCGGCACGCGCTGATCCTGCACGTCGACGGCTACGACACGCCGCTGTTCAGCGCGGACGGGCGGCATCTCGCCGTCCGGGGCAACGCGTACGTCGAGTCGCTGGACGTGTTCGCGTTCCCCTCACTGCGGAACGTCCTGACGACGACGCTCGCCGAGGACCCGTCCGAGGCGTGGCCGCACCACAACCTCGCCTGGGACGCCCGGCCCGGTGTGCTGTGGATCGGCACGCCCACCGGTTCGCTGCTCGAACTCGACGTCGAGGCGCGGGAGTCCACCGAACACCCGCACCCGGACGGCGTCCCGGTGTCCGCGCTGGCCGCCACCGCGAGCGGTGAACTGCTGGTCGCTCGCGCGAACGGTGAGTTGGCACTCCTGTCGGTGCACCCCGTCGGCGCCGCGCCCGCTCCGAACGACGACGTCGCGGTGTTCCTGGCGGGGACGGAAGAGGCGTCACCGGAAGGGGAGTTGGAGGAGAACCTCGTGTTCACCGACGGCACCGCCGGCTGGGACGCCGAGTCCCTGGACGTGGTGACCGAGGCCGCCCCCGCCGCCCCGATGCGGCTATGAGCCCGATCCGCCGGCCGGACGAAGGCGCATAACTGACGCAACGTCACATCGATTCCCTGCACGCCAGTTGACGGTCCGCCCGACGATCCGGCGGCCGGGAGCAGACGGCCCGGGCGCCGGGCCGCGCCGAAGCTGGAGTTCGGTGCGGCCCGGGTGGCCGGTCAGGACTCCGGCTGTGCGACCGTCAGCCCCCAGTGCACGTCGGGGGCCGAGGTCAAGACCCCGACATAGAAGGCCCGGCCCTGTTCGGCCGTGACCACGACCGAGCCGCGGCCGACGGTGTCGGCGGGGCAGGGCACGGTGAACTTCACGGGGGTGGTGTCGCCGTACTCCGGCCGGTAGGTGACCTGCGCTTCGCCCGCGCCGTCGCTGCCACCCTGGCATCCGACCGTGACGACGACCGGCTGGCCGTTGGGGCTGGCGCCGCCGGTGACGGCTCCCCCGTTGCCGATCCAGTCCGGGATCCAGATCAGGCCGTCGGGCCCCGGGTGCGGCAGGATCTCGCCCGTGCCGGGCATGCCGTGGTCGGGTTCCCCGTCCTGTCCGGCGGCCGCCGGGCCCGCCGCCACCACGAGTGCCGCCACTGCAGCGACCCACGCGAAAGTCGTACGCTTCATGATTTTCCCCTCCGAGACCGTCGGGTTCCGAAATCCCGACGTGCCCGAACAGTTTCGTTCTCCCCCGACCGGCCCTGCCTGAGTACGGATACTCAAGTCCCCTGCCCAGGGCCGGAGCAGGCCGTCAGGCGTTCGCGTCGGTGGAGGCCCGGACGACCAGTTGGGGGGCGAAGCGTTCGACGTCCTCGGCCCGTTCCCTCGCGGGTGACTGCAGGAGGGTCAGGGTGCGTTCGGCCATCGCGGCGAGCGGGTGGCGGATCGAGGTGATCGGCGGGTCGAGGAGTTCGAGTATCTCGGTGTCGTCGAAGCCTGTGACGGCGATCTCGCCGGGCACCGACACGGCCGAGCGCTGCAGGGTGGAGACCAGGCCGACGGCGAGGACGTCCGCGCCGCAGACGACGGCGTCGATGCCGTCCCGTTGCGCGGCGATCCGCCGCCCGGCGGTGCGGCCGGCGTCGGTGGTGAAGCTGGGGAGCAGGACGGTGGTGGCGTCGTCGCCGCGGGCGGCGGTGAAGGCGGCAAGGCGTTCCGCGCCGGAGGAGGAGGCCTGGTCGGCGGCGACCAGGGCGATGCGGTGGCGGCCGAGGGTGTCGAGGTGCTCGAGGAGCAGGCGCATCGCGGCGGCGTTGTCGAGGGTGACCGCGACCGTCCCGGAGCCGCTGGCCCAGCGGTCGAACAGGACGAGGGGTGCGCGCTTGGCGGCGGCCCGGATGGCGGGGCCGGAGGCGGCGGCCGAGACGGGGACGACGACCAGGCCGTCCACCCGTCCGCCGAGCAGGGTTTCGATCTGTTCGGCCTCGATCTGCGTCGAGTTCGCGGCGTCGGAGACGACCAACTGCCCGCCGGCGGCGCGGACTTGCTGGGCGATGGCGTCGGCGAGCTGGACGAAGTAGGGGTTGGCGAGGGAGGGGACGACCACGCCGACGGTGCCGGTGGTGCCGGTGCGCAGCGCTCTCGCGGAATGGTTGGTGCGGTAGCCGAGTTCGCGGGCGGCGTCCTCGACGCGGCGGGCGAGTTCGGGGTCGACGTTGCGCGGGGTGCCGGCCAGGACGCGTGACGCGGTCGCGCGGGAGACGCCGGCGGCTGCGGCCACATCGAGGAGTCGGGGCGCTGTCACGTGGGGGTCCTCCCCGGTCGGGAATGGTGTCGGCGGTGGGCGCCGACGATTTCGGTGTCGAAACGATGTCGGCGCGGTCTCGGATCGGGCGGCCGCGGACCGGTATGTCCGAGCTGGCGGAATGCGCAGCACGAGGGTACTTGACGGTCGGCGAGGGCTGGGCCAGAGTGTGGGAAATCGATCTCCCAAGGAGCTCCCAAGGAGCGCAGATGCCGTCCATCACCGTCGTCGGTTCGGTCAACCGCGATCTTGTGCTGACCGTTCAGGACCTGCCGCGACCTGGCGAGACCGTGCTCGCGGAGGGCTTCGTGGAGGGTGTCGGCGGCAAGGGCGCCAACCAGGCCGTGGCGGCCGCCCGGCTCGGTTCGCGGGTGCGGCTGGTGGCCCGGGTCGGGGCGGACGCGGAACCGATCCTGCGGGCGCTGGCCGCCGAGGGTGTGGACGTCGCGGCGGTGCTCCCGGCCGAGGACGCCAGCACCGGGATCGCCTCGGTGGTGGTCGACCGCGCGGGCGAGAACACCATCGTGGTCAACCCGGGCGCGAACGCGGCACTCGCCGTCGCCGACCTGCCGGAGCAACTGGCAAGCGCCGCAAGCGATGTACTGCTTCTCCAGCACGAGATCGCCCCCGAGGTGGTCGCCGCCGCGGCACTCCGGGCCCGACAGCAGGGCGGCACGGTCGTCCTCAACCCGGCGCCGGCCCGCCCGGTGGCGCGTGAGGTGCTGACGGCGGTGGACGTCCTGGTCCCCAACCTGGGCGAACTCGCCTCGCTGCTGGGCGTCGAGCGTCCGACCGGCCCCGACGGCGCCCGCGAACTGCTGGAGAACGCCGAACTGCCTTGCGGGGCCGTGGTGGTGACGCTCGGCGCGGACGGGGCGCTGGTCAAGCAGCCCGGCCGGCCCGCCGTCCACCTGCCCGCCCCCGAGGTGGAAGCCGTCGACACCGTCGGAGCCGGCGACACCTTCTGCGGGGCACTCGCCGACTCCCTCGCCCGCGGCACCGACCTGCTCGCCGCCGCCGAACGCGCCGTCCGGGCGGCCTCGTTGGCCGTCACCGGGCTCGGCGCGCAATCCTCGATGCCGTACGCGACGCAGCTCGACTCCCCCACCGCACCCTGACTCCCCTACGCCTCCCTGACGTACCGTCACTTCACTGAGTTCCCACAGACTTTCCTGTCACCCGCAGCATCAGTTCAACGGAGAACACCCATGCGCAGCCTCAAGCTCGGACTGTTCGAGAACGCCCAGACCAACGCGAGCGGCACCGCCACCTGGCGCCACCCCGACAGCCATCGGCACCTGTTCGACACTCTCGGCTACTGGCGCGAGGTCGCGCAGCTCTGTGAGGACGCCAAGCTGGACTTCCTGTTCCTGGCGGACGCCTGGGGCTGGTCGGAGATCAACGGGGTGCGCCCGCCGATCGCCACCGAGGAGACCCTCGACCTGCCGCGCCTGGACCCGTTCGTGATCGCCTCGGCGCTGCTCGCCTCGACCACCGACCTCGGCCTGGTGGTGACGGGTTCGGTGCTGGTGGAGCCGCCGTACGGGTTCGCCCGCCGCCTGGCCACCCTGGACCAGCTGTCCGGCGGCCGGCTGGGCTGGAACATCGTCACCACCGGCACCGCCGACACCGCCGTGAAGGCGTTCGGGATGGACATGGTGGCGCACGACGACCGGTACGCGATGGCCGAGGACTTCCTCGACCTGGTCTACAAGTACTGGGAGGGCTCCTGGGAGCCGGACGCCCTGGAGAAGGACAAGGCCGGCCGGTTCGCCGACCCGGCGAAGGTGCACCTGGTCGAGCACGAGGGCCCGTACTTCCGCTCGCACGGCTACGGCAACACCGCCCGCTCCCCGCAGGGCACCCCGGTGCTGTTCCAGGCCGGCGCGTCCCCGGCGGGCCGCCGGGTCGGCGGGCGGCACGGCGAGTGCATGTTCGTCGGCAGCGGCAGCGTCGCACAGCTGGCGGGCCACACCAAGGCGATCCGCGAGGAGGCCGTGAAGGCCGGCCGCGCCGCCGACCAGGTCAAGATCATGTCGGCGTTCTCCTGCGTGGTCGGCGCGAGCACCCAGGACGCCGAGCGCCGCTGGCAGCGGATCCTGGACGCGCAGCGCCCGGAGGTCACCGTCGCCTCGTACGCGATGTTCACCGGCCTGGACCTGTCCTCGTACGCGCCGGACACCCCGATGAGCGAGCTGTCCACCGAGATGTCGCAGACCCAGGTCGCCCGGTTCGCCGACAAGACGGTCGGCGACGTGCTCGCCGACTGGCACACCCACGGCGTCGGCGCCCGCCCCGTGGTCGGCACCGCCGAGGAGATCGCCGACGAGATCTGCGCGCTCGCCGAGGGCGCGGACCTGGACGGCTTCCTGCTGTCGCCACCCGTGCAGCCGGCCTCCACCGTCGAGTTCGTCGAGTCGGTGCTGCCGATCCTGCGCAAGCGCGGCGTGTTCCGCGGCGAGTACACGGACGGCGAGTCGCTGCGCGAGCGCCTGACCGGTGCCGAGGACCGCGCCCTGCCGGCCAGCCACCCGGCCGCCCGCTACCGCCGCTGACCCTCCCCGCCCGCACACCCACGCCACCCACGCCATTCGCGCCATTTAGCGACGAGAGGACGACGACGGCCATGGCCACTCCTGCCCACCACCCCACGACAGCCGGTGACTTGAGCACGGCCGCTCGGCCGAGCACGACCGGCGACCTGGGCGCGGCCACGCTGCCCGGACCGACCGGCGACCTGAGCGCGGCCACGCTGCGCCAGGCCTTCGGGGCGTACCCCACCGGCGTGGTCGCGATCGGCGCACTGCGCGACAGTGCGCCGGACGGGTTCGCGGCGAGCTCGTTCGTGTCGATATCGCTGGAACCGCCGATGATCGCGGTCAGCGTGGCCCGCACCTCGACCACCTGGCCGCGCCTCGCCGACCTGCCGGTGCTGGGGCTCAGCGTGCTCAGCCACGGCCAGGGCACGCTCTGCCGCCGGCTGGCCGCCCGCTCGGGCGACCGCTTCGAGGGCACCGACTGGCAGGCCACGCCGGACGGCGCGGTGCTCATCGAGGGCGCCGCGCTGTGGCTGACCGCCCGGGTCGGCGCGGTGTACGACGGCGGCGACCACGAGATCGTCCTGATGGAGCTGCTCACCGCCGAACTGTTCCCCGGCGTGGAGCCGCTGGTCTTCCACACCAGCCAGTTCCGCGAGCTGTCCCCCCATGCCTGACCCCTCGCCCTCGCCAACCCGCCTGTCCGGCACCGTCGTTCACGGTGCCGGACGGGGCCGGGGCCTCGGCTTCCCCACCGCCAACATCTCCCCCGACCCCGGCGCGGACGTCCCGCCACCGGCCATCTACAGCGGCTGGCTGGCCCGCCCGGCCACCGGCGCCGTGCACCGCGCGACGATCAGCATCGGCACCAACCCCACCTTCGAGGATGGCCCGCGGATCCACACCGAGGTGTACTGCCACGACACCTCCGACGACCTGTACGGCGAGCACGTCGCCCTCTGGTTCGTCGCCCGGATCCGGGACACCGCCAGGTTCGCCTCGGTGGACGAGCTACTGCTCGCCGTGAAGGCGGACGTCCGCCGCTCGGAGGCGCTGCTGGACTCGGCGCACGGCTGCCACGTTCGGGCCGCTGCGCTTAGCTGACGTTTCGTCAACTTCCTTATCTTGCAGGTACGCACGGCCTCGCGGCCCGTACCCCACAAGCCGGTCGGCCCCGCCCCCGCTTCCCCCGATGCGGGGCCGACCACCCCCCTTCCCATTGCATGGCACGCACCCTCACCCCCACACCCACGTCTGCGCCCAACGCCCGCGTGCCCGGCCGGCCCCGCCCCCGCATCCCCCCGCGCAGGGCCCGGCCGCCCTCTTCCCCCTCCTCGCGCCCCCTCCCCCCCTTCCCATTGCACGGCACGCACCCTCACCCCCACACCCACGTCTGCGCCCAACGCCCGCGTGCCCGGCCGGCCCCGCCCCCGCATCCTCCCTCGCAGGGCCCGGCCGCTCTTCCCCCTCCTCGCTCCGAACGAACAAAGGTGTGAGCAATGAGCGCATTCAACTGGCTGAACGAGCAGTTCAGCTTCTTCGGACTCCCCGTCTACTGGTCCGACTTCCTGGGCAACATCCTCGCGCTCGCCACCGTCTGGCTGGCGCTGCGCCGTTCGCTGGTGGCCTGGCCCGTCCAGATTCTCGGCTCGGTCTTCCTGTTGATCGCCAGCCTGAACGTGCACCTCGGCGGCAACGCCGCCCGGCAGGTCGTGATCATCGTGTCGGCCTCCTGGGGCTGGGCGACCTGGAAGCGCAGCCGCGAGCAGGAAGGCGTCATCAACGTCCGATGGGCGACCTGGACCGAACGCGCCCTGCTGATAGGCGCGATGGTGATCGGCACTGCCGCGTTCGGCGCGGTGCTCAACTGGAAGGACGCCTCGTTCTACCCGGGTGCCCCGTGGTGGATGATCCTCGCCGACGCCTGGATCTTCATCGGATCGATTCTCGCCATGTACAGCCAGGCCCGCCGCTACATCGAGTTCTGGTTCGTCTGGCTGGCCGTGGACCTGGTCGGCGTGCCGCTGGCCATCAACTCGGAGCTGTACTTCTCCGGCATCGTCTACGGCATCTTCTTCGTCATGGTCCTGATGGGCATCCGCGACTGGGCGTCCCGCAGCAAGCCCCAGGACATCGCCTCCCCGCTGGAGCCCGCCGTCCAGGTCGAGAGCCGCTCCTGACACTCCCCCGCAACCGCGACAGGCCGGCCCCACCCCACGGGAGCCGGCCTGTTGCGCTTCTGATGCCGCGTCAGTTCGCCTGAAGCGCCCGGTAAACGGCCGCGATCAGCTTGTGGTTCTCCGGGCCCGCGCCGTAGCGCGACGGGAAGCCGAAGCGACGGCGGGTGTAGGCGTAGGCGAGGCCGGCGCCCGGGTCGGCGAAGCCGAGGGAGCCGGTGGCGCCGCTGTGGCCGAAGGCTTCGGGCCCCAACGGGCGGAACAGGGCGGTGAGTTCCTCGAAGCCGAGGCCGAAGACGTCCTCGTTGCCGGTGATCACGTCGGTGCCGTGGAACTGCGGGCGGGCGAACTCGGTGATGGTCTCCGGCTTCAACAGCTGGGCCCGGCCGTCCACTTCGCCGATCGCCGCCGAGTACATGCCCGCCACGCCGCGGGCGGTGCCGACGCCACCGGACGAGGCCGGCCCGAGGGCCCGCACGGTGGGGTTGTTGGCGAAGTCCACCAGTTCCGTCTTGTGTGGCCCGTTCTGGTTGCCGGCGACGGCGAGGATGCTGTTCGGGTCGAGCTTCCTGGCCGCGAGCCGCGCGGCCTCCTCCGGCGTCGGCAGGTGCGGCAGCGTCCCGGCCCGGCGCGGCTCCAACTCCTCGGGCAGGCCGAGGTAGAGGTCCAGCCCGTACGGGGCGCGGATCCGCTCCTCGAAGATCTGCTGGATCGAACGGCCGGTCACCCGGCGCACCACCTCGCCGGTCAGCGCGCCGATCACGAACGCGTGGTAGCCGTACGCCGATCCCGGCTCCCAGAACGGCCGTTGGGCCGCCAATCGGGCCGCGACCACCCGGTCGTCGGCGATTTCCTCGTCGGTGAAGCCGCCGTCCGCCCCGGGCACGCCCGAGCGGTGCGCGAGCAGCTCGCGCAGCGTCAGCCGATCCTTGCCGTGCGCGCCGAACTCCGGCCAGTACGAGGACACTTCGCGGTCCAGGTCGAGCACGCCGTCCTGCACCAGCAGGGCGACGACCAGGTGCGCCGCGCCCTTCGAGATCGAGAACACGTTCATCAGCGTGTCCGGCTCCGTCCCGTCGCCGGACCACAGGTCGACCACCCGGCGCCCGTCGACGTGCACCACCAGCTGCGCCTCCGGCGAGGCGTTCATCTCGCCCAGCGCGGCGGCGAATTCGTCCTGCACGCCCTCGAAGCCCGCCGCCACCGTGCCCTGCACCGCACCGCCCTGGTACGCCATGGCCGTCTCCCCCGTCCACTTCGGTCATCCGGCCGCATGTCGACCCGGAGTCCCCAACTACCGTTCCCCCACGAAGATTCCCGCTCCGGACGATCTTCTAGGATCACCTCCGTGACCAGCACTTTCCACATCGAACGCCGCTTCGCCGACCGGCCGTTCGCCGAGGCCGGCGACCCTGCGGTGGCGGTGACGGACGAGCGCCGCGCCCTGCTCGCGGTGGCGGGCCTGGCCCGCCACGGGCGGCCGGCGCCGGTGGCGGTGTACCGCACCGGCGACCTGGCCTGCGTCGCCCTGCTGCGCTCCGGCTACCCCGTGCACGCGCTGGCGTTCCACCCCGAGCTGCCGCTGCTGGCGATCGGCACCGGCCGGTACGACGGCGGGCACTCCTTCGAGGGCGAGCTGCTCCTGCTGGATCTCGAATCCGGCGCGCACGTCTCGCTGTTCGAGGACTGGACGGGTCGCGAGGTGCTCGGCCTGGAGTGGCTGGACGGGCAGTCGCTGCGGCTGCTGCTCGCCCCGCCGGACGACTGGCAGGACCGCGCCGCATGGCAGGACGGCCACCGCGCCGTACTGCACCGCCCCGACTGGCGCACCGTCGCCCCCGGGTCCGTCACGCCGGCCGAACTGGCCGGACCGCGCCTTCCCGTCCCCCGCCCGGACGGCGCCGAGGCGGCCCGCCGCCTGCTGGACGACCTGCACGGCGGATGGGCGCCGCGCGGTCCGGTCAGCGCCGTCGAGGAACTCCCGGACGGGCGCCTGCTGGTGGCGCTGCCCGGGGTGCTGGAGTGCCGCACACCATCGGACGCCGTCGCCTGGTCGGCGGAACGGGTGGACCGCGCAGGCGAGTTCGCGGTCGCCCCCGAGCGGCAGTCGGTCTTCGTCCGCAGCGCCGGACCGTGTTCGGTCACCGAGCTCTCCCTCGCCGACGGCTCCCGGCTCGCGCAGTATCAACCCCGGCGCAACACCGGGCTGTTGGCGTGCGCGGACGGCCTCCCGGTGATCGCCCCGTTCTGGCACCGCGATCTGCGGATCCGGCACAGCCGCCTGGTGTACACCTCGCCGCACCCGCCCCGGCCCGACCGGTGGGTGGCGACGGCCGACCCGTCGCGCCTGCCCGCCGCCGAACGGCCCTTCCGCACGGTCGGCCGGCTCGAACAGCGCTTCCCGCTGTCCTGGGACCCGACCGAAACCCACCTGCCCGGCCCCGGCGTCGAACTCCCCGACGGCGACCTGCTCCACGCCGGAACCGTCCACCACGGCCAGGGCCTGCAACCGGGCGGCTCCTTCGTGGTCCGCCGTGACCCGTCCGACGGCACGCCGCGCTGGGCCTTCCGCACCGACCGCCCGGCCCTCGCGCTGGACGCCGACTTCGACCGTGGCATCGCCCATGTCGCCTACGACGACGCCGAGTTGGTGACCCTCTCGGCCACCGACGGCACCGTCCTGCGACGCGCCCCGCTCACCGTCGGCCGGGTCACGACGGTCGCGACGGCACTCACCGTCCCCGGCCCCGGCCGTCTGCTGATCGGCACCGCGGACGGCCGCCTGCTCGCCTGCACCACCTGACGCGGGCCGGTCCGCCGCGCCGGCCCGTGCCATGATCGGACCATGACCGAGCCCGTGATCCGCCCGCGACGTGACGACGATCTGCCTTCCTGCGTACGGGCGTTGGCCAGCGTGTACGAGTCGGACCGGTACCCGGCGTACTGGCCGACCGAACCGGAACGCTGGCTGACGCCAACGGAGTTGCTCGGCGTGTGGGTCGCCGCCGACGGGCCGGAGGTGCTCGGCCACGTGGCCCTCACGCACAGCGGGCCCGTCCTGGCGGCGGCGGTCGGGCTCCCGGAAGACCAACTCGCTGCCGTGGCGCGGCTGTTCGTCGGGGTTCCGGCGCGGCGGAGTGGTCTGGCCGGCGCGCTGCTGGAACGGGCGGCGCAGGCGGCGGTCGAGGGCGGGCGGCGGCCGGTGCTGGAGGTGGAGTCCGGCGCTGCGGGTGCGATCGCGCTGTACGAGCGGGCCGGCTGGCAGTTCGTCTGCACCGCCACCGCGAACTGGCTGACGCCCGCCGGGGAGCCCGCCGTGGTGCACACATATCTCGGCCCGGCCTGACCCTCTCTCAGGACCTCCCGCCGCTCGTGGGACGATACGAAAATCGGTTCGCCTTCCGGCCGCGATTCACGGGAAACTGCCTGGTCGCGATCGGCGCGCCCGATCACCGCCGTCCCGAAGCCCAAGGTGCTGCCGCATGACCGTCCCCACCCCGCCCGACCGCCCCGAAACCGCTTCCGGGCCGGCGCCCGAAGCTGCTGCCGGGCCGGTGTCCGAGACCACGCCCGAGCCCGTCTCCATGGCGAAGCCCGAGGCCGAGCCCGCGCCCGTGTCGATGGCAAAGCCTGAGCCCGAGGCCGAGCCTGTCTCCGCGCCCGAGCCGGACGCCGAAGCCAAGTCCGAGCCCGTCTCCATGGCGAAGCCCGAGGCCGAGCCCGCGCCCGTGTCGATGGCAAAGCCTGAGCCCGAGGCCGAGCCTGTCTCCGCGCCCGAGCC
>NZ_JBIUCB010000008.1:0-49547 GCF_044593455.1 Kitasatospora sp. NPDC051984 | reverse complement strand
CCGGACGCCGAAGCCAAGTCCGAGCCCGTCTCCATGGCCAAGCCTGAGCCCGAGCCCGCGCCTGTGTCGATGGCAAAGCCTGAGTCCGCGCCAGCGCCCACGCCCGAGGCCATGCCCAAGTCCGCCTCCGAGGCCATGCCCGAGTCCGCCTCCGAGCCCGCGCCCGCCTCCGAGGCCATGGCCGAGCCCGCACCCCCGTCCGCGGACACCCCGCCATCCGCCAACCCGTGGGCCGCACCGAACCCCAACACGGCACCGCCCACGCCGTATCCGGCACCGGCACCGACACCGACGCCGACTCCGGTCCCCGGCCCGGCCCAGGCCCCTGGCGCCACCGGCACGTACTGGCCGCCGTACGCGCCTCCGGCCCCGCAGCCGCGGAACGGCATGGGCGTGACGGCCCTGGTGCTCGGAATCGTCGGGCTCGTGCTCAGCCTGCCGCTGATCCTGTTCTGGCTCGCCTGGCTGCCCGCCCTGCTCGCGGTGATCTTCGGCTTCATCGGCCTGAGCCTGTCGCGCAAGGGCCTCGCCACCAACCGGGCGATGGCTCTCACCGGCACCATTCTCGGCCTCATCGGCGTGGTGGCCTCCCTCTGCGTCGGCGGACTCGCCATCGTCGCCGTGCAGGCCGGCGTCCGCGAGGAACACCGCCGCGTGCAGGAGCAACGGCGCGACGACACCGAGCGGCAGCGCCTCGCGGACGAGCGGGCGAGGCAGCGCGCCACCGAGCAGGAGACGAAGGCCGCGGACGAGCGGGCCCGCCGCCTGTCGTTCGGCGGTTCCTACACGTACCCGGACGGCCTGAAGGTCACCATGTCCGAGCCGACCCTCGTCACTCCGAGCCGGAGCGGCGGCGCGCCGCTCCCGGAGGACGCGACGTTCGTCCAGGTCCGGGTCACCGTCGTCAACACCACCAACGCCCAGCTGTCGCTGTACGGTTCGGGCCTGCTGATCGTCAAGGACTCACACGGCACGCTGCTCCACCCGCTGTACGGCGGCAGCCAGTACAAGGCTCTCCCGCAGAACCTCGACCCCGGCCAGGAGGCCACCGGGCAGGAGACGTACGGGCTGCCGAACGCCTCGGCCAACCCGTTCACTCTCCAGTTCACCCACGGCACCCGGATGGAGCGCAAGGACGTCATCTGGACCGGCGCCCCGCCCCACTGACCCGTCCCGCCAACGGAGTTCACCCGCATGACCGCCATCCACGAGCTCGCCGCCCTCGGCGAGCCCGTCCTCGCCGTCGCCGACCCCGCCCGCCGGCTGCTCGCCGTGGCGTGCGCGGACAAGTACGGCAAGGCCCTGAGGCTCGGCCTGTTCGAGACGGGCGAACGGGCCCGGCTGCTGCGCCGGATCAAGTGCGAGCACCACATCAACGCGCTGGCGTTTCACCCGAGCAGCCCGCTGCTCGCGGTGGGCCTCGGCGAGTACGACGGCGGCTACTTCTTCGAGGGCCAGCTGCTCCTGGTCGGGCTCTACAACAACACCCGGCGGTCGATGTTCGCCCACTCCTGGGGCCGCCAGGTCATCACCGCCGAATGGCTGGACGACACCCGGCTGCGCATGCACCTGGCCCCGCACGACGATGACAACGACGACGACGCCCACCACGAGGCCCACGTGGTCGTCCTGGACCGCCCCGACTGGACGTCCGCCCTCGGCCGCACCATCCCCGACAAGCACCTCCAGGGCCCGCGCATCCCCTTCCCCCGCCCGGTCCACGACCCGTCCGACGCCCGCCAGTTGGCGACCCGCCTGCTCGACCCGCCGGTCCACCGCCACAACCGCTGACCACCCCTCGGTGCCGCGCGTCAGCGGCAGAGCTCGGCCACGGTGTCGTCGAACTCGGGGAACTCCATGGCCGCTTGCTCGATCACCGCGGTGGGCGACTGCCGCCGCTCCCCGGCGAACTGCTCGGCAACTGCCAGCAGTTCGGGCCTCGGCCGGGCCGTCCACTCGCGGCGCCGCGACGGGTCGGCGGCCTCGCCCGGGCCGTACCCGCCGGCCAGCAGCCACAGGAACGCGCCCAAGTCGCGGGCCACGACGCCGGTTTCGCCCTCCGAGCCGAGGAACACCACGGGCTGCTCGACGACCGGACGACCCGGCCTGACCAGCCAGAACGCCGCGTGCCCGCCGCTGCCGTCCTGGCCGAACACCCGGAACTCGTCACCGTCCAGTTCGGCGTTCCCGGTCCAGGCCCGGAACCAGGACGTGGTGTCGTCGGCGCACTCGAAAGCCGGGAAGGGCTCGAAGTCGATCCCGCCGTCACCGTCGTAGTCGCAGTCGAGGACGAGCGCCAGCGCGGCGGCGAGAGCGGCGGGGAACTGTCGGTCATCGGTGTGGTTCACGTGGGCGAGGCTAGTAATACGGCCCGTCAGCTCACCCCGTCCGGCGGCATCAGCCGCAGCATCTCGGCCACCGGCAGCACCGGATTCGCGGCGGCGCCCTGGACGGTCGCCGGGTCCGAGTCGTCCAGCAGGGGCAGGAGTTGGGCGAGCGGCAGCGCCGGATGGGCGGCGGCCTTGCGGCGGGCGCGCCGGTCGCGGAGGCAGGCGGTGAGGGTGGGGCCGTCGGCGGCGGGGTGGTCGGCCAGGGCGCGCAGGGTGGCGACGTTGTGGTCGGCGCGGACGAGTTCGGCCAGCAGCGCCGTACTCGCGTCGGGGTTGGCCGCGATTCCGGCCCCGACGGCGCGGCCGTGGCGCCGGTGCATTGCTCTCAACTGCCCTTCGCCCAGGCCGGGATGGGGCGCGACGGCGGCAGCGACCTTGGCCACGGCGTCGTCGGCGAGCCGGTCGCGGACGGGGGCGGGCAGGTCGCGGCGGAGTGCGGTCAGGCGGCGCAGTTCGGGGTTGGCGGAGCCGGCGAGCGCGTCCAGTTCGGCGGGCGTGGCGGCGGCGATCCGCGGCAGCAGCAGCGGACCGAGCCAGTCGGTGGCGCACAGCCGGCCCAGGACGTCCAACGGGAGCAGCGGGTGCTGGGCGGCGCTGCGGCGCACCTCCACGGACGGGTCCTCGGCGAGGTGCCGGAGCAGTTCCTCCCCGATCGCGGGGTTGCTCGCCAGCGGCTCCCGCACCCAGATCTCCGGAGCGGCGGCGAGCACGGCGTACGCGGACGCGGGGAGGTCGGTGCGCGAGGCGAGTTGCTCGCGCAGGAACGGCGACGGGGCGTCCAGGTACCGCATCACCTCGGCGACGGGCGCGGCCGGATTCCCGAGCGCGGTCCGCAGAATCGTGTGCCGCGCGTACTGGTGACTCCCGTCGCAGGCCGCCCCGCCGGGCAGGGTGCACTCCGGGTCCGGGCAGTCCGGCGGATGGACCCATGGGACCGCGTGGCGCACACATACGTCACAACTGACCAGCGGCGGACGGTCGTTGATCAGGTCGGCGAGGACGGCGGGCGGCACGTCCCGGTTGAAGCCGAGTTCCGCCCGGACGTGCTGCGACGGGTGCGCGGCCAGCAGGGCGGCGATCTCCGGGTCGTCCGTCTCCTCGGCGAGCGCGAGCGGGACGGCAGGATCGGAGTCGCCCGCCAGCCGCCGCGCCACCTCGCGCGGCAGCGCGCGGCATCCGGCCAACTCCTCACGCAGCTCGGCCCGTTCGCCCAGCACGTGCGCCCACTCGACCGGCGCGAGCCCGGCCCGCAGCAGAGCGAGCGCGGCGACCGGCTGTTGCACCGGGTCGATCCGCTCCACAGCCAACTGCCCACTCTCAACGGGGCCCCCCGCGACCGCGACACCCCGCTCGGCAAGGACCACCACCTGACGCTCCGTCAGATCAGTGCGTTCCGCGAGCTCCAGCGACAGGTCCGGCTCGCGCATCACCAACAGCCGGTCCACCGCCTCGACCGGCAGCAACGGATTCTCGGCCAGCCCGGCCCACACATGACGACGCATCCCGGCATCCTCCCCGAATCGCCCGCACCCCGCCGCGAATTACGCCCCGCCCCCGACCAAGCCGCAGCCTGCTCGCCGCAAGCCGATCGCCCCGCCTCACCCGCCCCCGAACACCCCTGCCTGCCGCGGGATCTCCCGCACGAACACCACCCCGTCCAGCAACTCCAGCGCCTCCGGATCCAGCCCGAAGTACGTGTGATCAGCCGGAACCCGCCGCTTCACCCGACCGGCCGTCGCGGCGGCCAGCAGCCCGGGGTCCAGGACCGAACGGGCCTCGGGCAGGGTGGCGAGGTGGCCCTCGAGGGTCTCGGGGGCGGGGTGGTCGTCGGCGGCGCGATGGCCGAAGGCAGTGGCGACGAAGGCATAACCCTCGCCGAGGCGGGCGGCGAGGAGGGAACCGGCGCTCCAGCTGAGCAGGTGGTGGGTGCCGAGCGGGATGCGGGCGGCCTCGCGCTGGAGGTGGAGGTTGTGGGCGAAGACCAGTGTCGGACCGCGCCGCGCCTCGCGGCGTGTGATCGCTTCGAGGTTATCGGCCATCATCAGCCCCCGTTGCCGCATCAGCGCGTTGAACCGGTCCGGCCCGGTGTCCGCCATCGCGGCGTGGAATCGCAGCAACCCGCTCGCGGTCCGCGCGTCCAACTGCGCCCGCCAGTACGTCTCGGGGTCCGCCTCGGCCGCGAACTGCGGCCCGTGCGCTGCGAGCAGCGCCGCCAGATCGTCGGCGACCAGCCGTAGTTGCTCGGCCTCGGCCGTCCGCCCGACGGACCGCTCGGGCTCGAACGCCGCCGCCGGGTCGGTCCACCTCTCGTCCGGCCCGCACAGCCGCCGCAACTCGCCCTCCGGCAGCACGAGTTCGGCCGGAAGATGCGCGGCCAGGAAGTCGCGCAACCGGACCAGCGAGGGCCCGGGCGCCGCCGCTCCCGTCGTCTCCAGCGGCCCGTCCGCGCCGTAGAACCGCAGCCGCTCCTCCCCCTCCCCCAGCCCATCGTTGAACTCCCGCATCCAGCGCACCAGTTCAAGGTTCCCGGCGAACTCGCCGAAACCGTGGCTGAACCCCTCCCGCACCAGGTCCGCAAGCTCGCCCTCCCCGCCGCCGCCCACGTAGGCGTCCACGGCGAGCGCCGCCAGGCAGTCGCTCTCCACGGCGATCGACCGGTAGCCGTGTTCGGCGACCAGGTGCCGGAAGAGTTCGTTGCGGATGTCGAGGAACGCCTCGACGCCGTGGGTGGGCTCACCCAGTGCCAACACCCGGGTGCCGGGCGGGATCAGGTCGGTGACGGCGGACGGGGAGAAGGGACGGGAAGCGTCCCGGAGCGAAGACCAGAGAGTCATGACTTCCACCGTATCCCTGAATTCTCGTTGTAAAGTTTTCTGCTCTCAGCCCGCGAATCCAGTAGAAAAGTTTCAAATCATGGCGCTGCGGCCGATCGATCTGGCCCGGGAGCACGGCCTGTCCACCCAGGCGGTGCGCAACTACGAGGAGGCGGGCATCCTGCCGCCCGCCGAGCGGTCCCCGTACGGGTACCGGCAGTACGGGGAGCGGCACGCCGTCGCGCTCCGCGCGTTCCTGGCCCTGCTGCCGGGGCACGGCCACCGCGCGGCCGGCGCCATCCTGTGCGCCGTCAACACCGGGGAGCCGGAGGAGGCGCTGCGGCTGATCGACGAGAGCCACGCCCTCCTCGCCGAGGACCGCCGCACCCTGGACGCGGTGCGCACCGCACTCGATCACCTGCCCCCGCGCCAACCGGCCGTCGCCAAACCGGCCCAACCAACCGTCACCCAACCGGCCGTCGCCGAGAGCGAATTCACCCACATCGGCCCGCTCGCCCACCGCCTCGGCCTGCGCCCGGCCACGCTGCGCGAGTGGGAACGCGCGGGGCTGGTCACCCCGTCCCGCGACGCCCGCACGGGCTACCGGACGTACACGCCGGACCAGGTCCGCGAGCTGCTGATCGCCGAGCAACTCCGGCGCGGCGGCCACGGGTTGGCCCGGACGGCCGAGATCCTGCACCGCCTGCGCTCGGCGGGCCACCCGGATGCCGTCCGCCCCACCCTGGCCGCCTGGCAGGACCGTCTCACCGCCCGCGGCCGCGCCCTGCTCTCGGGCGCGGCCGCCCTGGACCTCTACCTCAACCACCCACAAGAACGCGATATCTGACGGCCCGTCACCACGCGACCGGACATGGTCAGCGGCACGGCAGTACCTGCGAACTCATCGGCCGGCGCGCTCAGCGGGTCGAGTGCGAAGGCGGTGAGGTCGGCGCGCAGCCCGAGCACGATGCGGCCGGTGCGGTCGAACTCGCCTGCGGCGCGGGCCGCGTGGGTGGTGTAGCCCTCCAGCGCCACCAGCGGGGTGAGCGCCTGGCGGGGGGCGACGGGCCCGGTGTCGGTGCCGACGTGGCGGCGCAGCTGCGCGTAGGCGAGGACGCCGCGCGGGTCGTGGTGGGCGATGGGCCAGTCGGAGCCGAGGGCGAGGGTCGCGCCGCTGTCGCGCAGGGTGCGGCAGATCCAGGCGCGTTCGGCGCGTTCGACGCCGAGGCGGGTGGACCAGGCGTCGGCGTGGTCGGCCCGGGTGTACGCGGAGTGGGTGGGCTGCATGGACGCGGGGACGCCCAACTCGGCGAAGCGCAGCGCCTGTTCGTCGCTGAGCGTCTCGATGTGCTCAATCCGGTGCCGGCCCCGGGCGGTGTACGGCAGTGCGGCGAGGGTGTCGAGGACGTGCCGCACGCCCGCGTCGCCGATCGCGTGGGTCGCGGTGCGCACCCCGTAGGCGTCCAACTGCCGGACCACATCGGTGTATTCGGCGGGGTCGAGCCAGAGCGCGGCGGCGCCCTCGCCGTGGCAGTCGGGGCGTTCCAGCCAGGCGGAGCCGCCTTCGACGGTGCCGTCCATGAACAGCTTCACCCCGCCGACCAGCCAGTTGCGGCCGGACTCGCCCTGCAGGTCGGCGAGTTGGCGCAGGTCCGCGGCGCTCGCGCCGGGCATGCACCAGGGGGCGATACAGGCCGCCGGGGGCGGCTGCGGCGACCACCTCGCCGTCGCCGTTGGCCCTCGCCGCCCTCCTCACCCGGGCCCGCACCCTGCTCCCCTGAGCCGCTGAGCCCCTGAGCCCCCGGACCCTTCCCGGCGAACCGTCGACTCAATCTGTCCGGTCCCTCCAAATTCGCCGGACGCGAATCAGTCCCGTCCAGTACCCCAACTCCCCATTCCCCCTTGGCAGAGTGGCCATCACCGACCGACCCGGCCGACCGCCGGGGCGGAACTTGTTGTGCCCTCACTACAAAGGGAGCTGCACCGTGCGCATGGAATCCGACAGCGTCACCGACCCCGTTCTGGTCACCGGCCTGGGCGCCACCACCCCGCTCGGCGGCACCGCCCCCGCCACCTGGCAGGCCATGCTGGAGGGCCGCAACGGCATCCGGGCCATCGAGCGGGAGTGGATGGCCGAGATGCCGATCCGGATCGCCGGGCAGCTCGCGGTCGAACCGTCCGAGGTGCTCGACCGCATCGAGGCCCGACGCCTCGACCGCAGCGAGCAGTTGGCGCTGATCGCGGCCCGCGAGGCCTGGGCGGACGCGGGCCGGCCCGAAGTGGAGGGGGAACGTCTGGCGGTGGTGATCGGCACCGGCACCGGCGGCGCGGTCACCATGCTGGAGCAGGACGACGTGCTGGAGCGCTCCGGCGTCCGCAAGGTCTCGCCGCACACCGTGCCGATGCTGATGGCCAACGGTCCGGCCGCCTGGGTGTCGATCGACCTCGGCGCCAAGGCCGGCGCCCACACCCCCGTCAGCGCCTGCGCGTCCGGCGCGGAGGCCGTCGCGCTCGGCCTGGACCTGATCCGCCTCGGCCGCGCCGACGTGGTGATCGCCGGCGGCACCGAGGCCTGCCTGCACCCCCTCCCGCTGGCCGGCTTCGCCCAGGCCCGCGCACACTCCCTGCGCAACGACGACCCGGCCCACGCCTCCCGCCCCTTCGACCTCGACCGGGACGGCTTCGTCATCGGCGAGGGCGCGGCCGTCCTGATCCTGGAACGCGCCTCACTCCGCCCCGGCCGACGCGCCTACGCCACCCTCGCCGGCGCCGCCGTCACCTCCGACGCCCACCACATCACCGCCGGCCACCCTGACGGCCAGAGCCGCGCCATCAGCCGCGCCCTCGCCGAGGCCCGCATCGTCCCGGAACAGATCGGCATGGTGCACGCCCACGCCACCTCCACCCCCAAGGGCGACCTCACCGAAGCCGAAACCCTGGCCCGCGTCTTCGGCCCCCACCGCCCCGCCGTCACCGCCACCAAGTCCATGACCGGCCACCTCTTCGGCGCGGCCGGCGCCCTCGCCGCCCTCGCCACCGCCCGCTCCCTCCACACCCAACTCGTCCCGCCCATCCGGAACTTGACCACCCCCGACCCCGCCGCCGACCTCGACCTGGTCACCACCACCGCCCGCCCCGTCACCACCGCCGCCGCCCTCACCAACGCCTTCGGCTTCGGCGGCCACAACACGAGCCTGATCTTCACCACGTCCTGACGCGTCATCAGGAAGGCGCCCAGCCCGCCATCCGCCGCGCCCTCGCCGAGGCCCGCCCCGCCGCGTCCAGCGCCTCCGCCAGCACCTTCAACTCCCTTGCCCGCAGCACCCGTTCGGTCGGCGGCAGCGGGACGTGCAGCGGCGTCAGCCACCCCTCGGGGATCGCTCCCTCGCCGTACACGGCACCTGCGAGGGCCCCGGTGACGGCGGCGGTGGTGTCGGTGTCGCCGCCGAGGTCGATGACGGCTCGCAGTGCGGCCGGGAAGGCGGTGGTGGTGCGCAGCGCCCAGACGGCCGACCCCAGGCAGGGCCAGGCCGCGCCGTTGCTCTCGGTGGCGAGGGCGGGGTGCCAGTCCTCGGCGAGGACTCCCGCCCAGCGTTCGCGATGCTCGGCCCGGACGGCGGCCAGCGTCAACGGCAGTGCAGCGAGCGGGTCTTCGCCGTCGAGCGCGCGGCGCAGCATCTCGTGCAGGATCGCGGTGCCTTCCCAGGCCGCGCCGTCGCCGTGGGTGAGGGCGGTGATCCGGCGCGCGGCGTCCATGGTGGCGTCACGGCCCAGCGGGGCGAACCGGACGGCGGCGGTGACGGCGCGCATCAGGGCGCCGTTGCCGGCGGCCCGGCCCTCGGTCTGGAAGTGGATCTGCGCGGCGAGGTCCCAGGGCAGGCCATTGCCGAGAACGCATTCGGTGAGGATGCCGATGTCCTTGGGGTCTGCGGCGGCCCATGCCCGGAACCGCTCGAAGATCCCCGGCAGGTCCAGGCCGCCCGCGTCGAGCAGCGCTTCGCCGAGGTGGACGGCCATCTGCGTGTCGTCGGTGGCCTCGCCCGGATCCCAGCCGCCGCCTCCGCACATCGATGCGGTGTACGGAAAACGCTTTCCCTCCCCATCCGGGAAACGTGCTCCGAACGCCCCGGCGGGCCCGAACTCGAACGGCGCCCCCAGAGCGTCACCGACCGCCGACCCGAGAACCGCCCCGACCACCCTGTCCCGCCGCCGCATGCTGCCGTCCCCTCCCCCGCCGTCACCGTCCGGTGACCCTCGCCCCCTCCGATAGCCTGGGGGCACGATGAACAACTCTTTCACCACCGCCTGGGGCACCTTCGAGCTGGCCCGATTCCCGGAGAACCCGCGCGAGCAGCTGCGCGCCTGGGACGCCGCCGACGAGTACCTGCTGCGGTACCTGAAGGAGGGGCCGGAGAACGGCGGCCCGGTGCCGCTGGACGGCGCGGTGGTGGTGCTGGGCGACCGCTGGGGCGGCGTCTCCACGGCACTCGCCGCGACGGCCGGAACGCTGACGGCGATCACCGACTCGTACCTGTCCGGCCGGGCGATCACCGCGAACCTGACCCGCAACGGCCTGGACCCGGCGCTGGTGGACGTCCGCACCACCCAGGACGCACCCCCGTCCCGCATCGACGTCCTGCTCGTCCGGGTGCCCAAGAGCCTGGCGCTGCTGGAGGACCAGCTGCACCGCCTGGCACCCGCCCTGCACGAGGGCACCGTGGTGGTCGGCACCGGAATGGTGACCGAGATCCACACCTCCACCCTCCAGCTGTTCGAACGGATCCTCGGCCCGACCCGCACCTCGCTGGCGGTCCGCAAGGCCCGCCTGATCCACACCACCCCGCAGCCGGAGCTTGCTCGCCCGGCCAACCCGTGGCCGCTGCGCTACCGGCTGCCGGACGGCATCGGCGTGCTCTCGGGCCGCCAAGTCGCCAACCAGGCAGGCGTGTTCTGCGCGGACCGCCTCGACATCGGCACCCGGTTCTTCCTCCAGCACCTGCCCGACCTGCAGGACGCCCGCCGGGTCGTCGACCTCGGCTGCGGCAACGGCATCGTCGGCACCGCGGCCGCACTGACCGCCCCGCACGCCGAACTCCTCTTCGTGGACGAGTCGTTCCAGGCGGTGGCGTCCGCCGAGGAGACCTTCCGCACCGCCCTCGGCCCGGACGCCCGCGCCGAATTCCTGGTCGGCGACGCCCTCGCGGACATCCCGGACGCCTCGGTGGACGTCGTCCTGCTGAACCCGCCGTTCCACTCCCACCAGGCCACCACGGACGCCATCGCCTGGCGGATGTTCACCGGCGCCCGCCGGGTGCTGCGCCCGGGCGGCGAGCTGCGCGTGGTCGGCAACCGGCACCTGGGCTACCACGTCAAGCTCCGCAAGCTGTTCGGCAACTGCCGTACGGTGGCGGGCAGTCCGAAGTTCACCATCCTCAGCGCAACCCGCCGCTAGGACCCGAAACGCCCCCGCCCGAACGCCCTCGCCCGCGCCCGCCCCCGCCGGGAGCCCGGGCAGGGCTGACCTCCCACCCGTCCGGGCCGTGCTCTAGGGTGAGCGCCGATTCGCCGTGGATCATCGCCGTGGACGCCCCGCGGCCGAGCACCACCGCCCAGGGGAGGCCCGTTCATGGACGCCGCAGAACCCGCCCCGGGAGCCCCCGCTCCCGAGGCGCCGTCACCGACCTGCTTCCGGCACGCCGACCGCGAGTCGTACGTCCGCTGCACCCGCTGCGACCGCCACGTCTGCCCGGACTGCCGACGCGACGCCGCGGTCGGCTACCAGTGCGTGGAATGCGTCAAGTCCGGCCACCAGAGCGTCCGTCAGGCCCGCACCGCGTTCGGCGGCCGGATCACCTCCCGGCCCTACGCCACCATCGTGCTGATCGCGCTCAACCTCGCCGCTTACGTCCTCGAACTGGTCCGCCCGGAGACCATCCAGCGGTTCGGCATGCTCGGCTCGGCGCTGATGCTGCGCAACCCGGGCGAGGACCCCACCGACATATCGGCGTTCTACCAGGCCGGCGTGGCCCACGGCGAGTGGTACCGGCTTCTCACCGGCGCCTTCCTGCACCTCTCGCCGACCGCGGACTCCTCCTTCGGCCCGTTCGCGATCGCCCACATCGTCTTCAACATGTACTGGCTCTGGTCACTCGGCTCGGTCATCGAGGACCGCCTCGGCGCCCTCCGCTTCACCGCCCTGTACCTGCTCTCCGCCCTCGGCGGCGACGTCCTGGTCTACCTGATCGCCCCCAACAGCCTCGCCATCGGCGCCTCCGGCGCGATCTTCGGCCTGGCCGGCGGCTACTGGATCCTCAGCCGCCGCCAGGGCTACGACCCCCTCGGCGGCAACCAGATGCTGATCACCATGGTGATCTGGATGGCCGTCTCGGCGAGCTTCACCTCCTGGCAGGGCCACCTCGGCGGCCTCCTCACCGGCCTCGCCTCCGGCGCCGCCATCGCCTACGCCCCCCGCCACCAGCGCGGCGTGGTCCAACTCGTCCTGCTGACCATCGTCCTGCTCGTCCTCGTCTTCGCCGCCGCCGCCAACACCTACCAGCTGCTCACGACCTGACGCTCCGTCAGCTTTGCCGCCGCCGAGGTACAACCCGGCGGCGGCACCCCGTCAACCCACCTCCCTCGCCGCCTCCCCGAGCAGCGCCGCCTCCCCGAGCACCGCCGCCACCTCCCGCGCCGCCTCCCCGAGCAGCGCCGCCGCCTCCCACAGCCGCTGCTCCGCAACTCCCGCATACCCCAACGCAATTGCCGGCCGTCCGGGCCCCAGCCGCCCCGGCGCGACCGTCGCCACCCGCACCCCGCGCCGCAGCGCGGCACCCGCCACCGCACCCTCCTCCACGCCGTCCGGCAGATCCGCGTACAGGTGCAACCCGGCGGCGACGCCCCGCAGTTCGGCCTGCGGAAGGTGCTGCCTCAGCGCGGCCGCCAAGGCATCGCGGCGGGCCCGGTAGCGGGGGCGGACGGAGCGCAGGTGACGGTCGTAGCCGCCGCTCTCCAGCAGGGCGGCGAAAGCGAGTTGGTCGATCGCACCGGTCCCGAGATCCGCGTACCGCTTGGCGTCCGCGAACTCCTCCACCAGGTACTCCGGCAGCACCGCCCAACCGAGCCGCAGTCCGGGCGCCAAGGTCTTGCTGAGCGAACCCAGATACACCGTCCGCTCCGGCGCCAACCCCTGGACGGCGCCCAGCGGTTCACGGTCGTAGCGGAACTCCGCGTCGTAGTCGTCCTCGATCACCAGCCCGCCGGCCCGCGCCCACGCGGCGAGTTCACTCCGCCGACGCGCCGACAGCACCACCCCGGTCGGATACTGGTGCGCCGGGGTGACCAGCACCGCGTCCGCACCACTGGACGCCAACTCCCGCACCACCAGACCCTCTTCGTCCACCCGCACGCCCACCGGACGCGCCCCGTGCGCCCGCAGCAACTCCAGCGTGCCGGGCGAACCGGGATCCTCCACCGCGATCCGCCGCCGCCCGCCGGCGGCCAGCACCTGCAACAGCAGCGCCAGCCCCTGCCCCACCCCGCTCACCACCGCCACCCGCTCCGGCCGCGCCACCACCGCCCGCACCCGGCCCAGGTACGCCGCCAACTCCCCACGCAGCTGCGGAAGTCCGGCCGGATCGGAGTACCCCAGCTCACTGTTCGCCGCCCCCAGCAACGCCCGCCGTACCGCCGCCGCCCACGCCGCCCGCGGAAACACCCCGAGATCGGGCGTCCCGGGCTTCAGGTCGTACCGCACCTCGGCCGGCGCCGCCCGCTCCACCCACCCCGGCCCGGCCGCCGCCACCCCCGCCGCGACCCGCGTCCCCGACCCGCGCCGCCCCACCAGGTAACCCTCCGCCGCGAGTTGCTCGTACGCCTCCACCACCACCCCCCGCGACACCCCCAACTCCGCCGCCAGCACCCGACTCGCCGGCAACCGCTCCCCCGCCCCCAACCGCCCGTCCCGCACCGCCGCCCGCAACCCCCGCGTCAACCGCCCCGCCAGATCCCCCGCTCCCTCCCCCCACTCGACCAACAACTCCCGCACCCCACCGGAAGACGCCCCCGACCCCACCGAATAACCCATACCCGCCATCATGCGGCAGGCCCCACCAGGGGCCCGTGGGGGCACCTCCCGGCCCGCCAGGGGCTGGGGGAGAACGGCGGGGCCAAGTCTGCCGGCGATCAACGGGGCCGCGAAAAGGCCCCGAAGTTTCTGGTCCCCGTCTCCGACCCGCGCCGAAGTGGTCCTCTCCACCAGCCCACAGGTGGCCCTGGGAACCGGACCACCCCACCCCTAGCGTCACCACCATGCCCACCACCACCGCCCCGGCCGCAACACCCCCGCACACCGCAAGCTCGCGACTGCCGGGTTCCCTCCAAGCCGCCGCCGCCATGACCCTCCTCGGCTGCTCCACCGGCGTCACCGCCGCCCTCTCCTCGTACCCGCTCGCCGCCGGCCAGGCCCTCCGCTACGCCCTCGCCGCCGCCGTCCTCCTCCCTCTCGCCCGCCGCCAGGGCCGCCTCACCAAACGGCTGACGGCACGCGAACTGGCGCTCCTCCTCGCTCTCGCCGCCACCGGCCTCTTCGCCTTCAACCTCCTGATGGTCACCGCGTTGCGCCACACCGACCCGGCAGTGGTCGGCAGCATCGTCGGCTGCACCCCACTGCTGCTGGGCGTCCTCGGACCGCTCCTCGCCCGCCGCCGCCCCGCCGCCCGGCTGCTCGCGGCGGCCGCCCTGGTGGTGGTCGGTGCGGCTCTCACCCAGGGTTTCGGCTCCGGCGACACCGTCGGACTGCTCTGCGCCACCGGCACCTTGCTCTGCGAGGCCGCGTTCTCCCTCCTCGCCGTTCCGCTCCTGCCCCGTCTCGGACCGGTACGCGTCTCGGCGTACACCGTCGCCCTCGCGGTCCCGCTGTTCGCCGCGACGGCCGCCCTCTCCCCCACCTTCCCGCGTCTGCCGACCGGGACCGAGCTGCTCGCCTTCCTCTACCTGTCGCTGCTGATGACGTGCGTCGCCTTCCTGCTCTGGTACTCGGCCCTGACCCGGCTCACCCCGGAGCACGCCGGCCTGTTCGGCGGCCTGATCCCGCTCACGGCCACCCTCTCGGGCGCCGTCCTCACCGCCACCGCCCCCACCCCGCTCCAACTGCTCGGCGCCACCCTGGTCACCGCCGCGCTCCTCCTCGGCCCACCCCGCCCCACGAAGCACTCGCCCACCACCGAGCACCCGGCCACCGAGCACCCGGCCCCCAAGCACCCAACTCCCTGACCCGCCACCCGAAACCGAAACCCCACTCGTCCGGACGGCAGCCGCTGCCACACCCCGAGGGCTCTGCGTAGGGTGGGCCGCGATGACACTCGACCGCCGCAGTGTTCTGCGTTCCTCCGCCCGGCTGGCTGCTCTCACCGCCACCGTCGGCCTCACCGCCACGTGCAGCGCCGGCACCGACGGAAACCGCAACGGAGCCGCCTCCGTCGCGGCCCGCCCGCAGCCCTCCCACCTCGCGGAGGACCCGAGCCCGTCCCCGTCCCCGTCCGCCGAGCCCGAGACCGAAGAGGCCCCCACCCTCCCCCCGCTGGCTCCGGACACCCCGCAGGAAGTGGTCACGGGGCCGCACAGCCGCCCGCAGCTCGCCCTGACGTTCCACGGGCAGGGCGACCCGGCGGTCGCGACGGCGCTGCTTACGGCGGCCGAGCAGCGCGGGGCGCGGCTGACCGTCCTGGTGGTGGGCAGTTGGCTCGACGAGCAGCCGCAGATGGCGCAGCGGATCCTCGACGGCGGCCACGAACTGGGCAACCACACCCAGAACCACCTGGACATATCCGCGATGCGCCCGGACCAGGCCCGCGACGAAATAGCCCAGTGCGCCGAGCGCCTGCAGCGCCTGACGGGGTCGATAGGCCGCTGGTTCCGGCCGTCCGCGGCGCAGTACGCGACGCAGATGGTGAAGGACCAGGCGCAGCAGGTCGGCTACCAGCACGTACTGTCCTTCGACATCGACCCGCTGGACTACACCGACCCGGGCTCGGACATCGTCACGAAGCGCGTCCTGAAGTCGGCGGCGGCCGGTTCGGTGGTCGCCCTGCACATGGGCCACCAGGGCACCGTGACGGCTCTGCCCGCCATCCTCGACGGACTCGACGCCAAGGGCCTGCACGCGGTGACAGCCTCCGAACTCTGCTCGTAGCAGACGCCCCAAAAAGCACCGGGCCTCAACTCCCGCTCCCCGCCCGTGCGATGCTCACCCCATGCGCTATCTCTTCCTGGGCGCCGGCGCGGTCGGCGGCACCATCGGCGGACGTCTGCACCAGAGCGGCCACGACGTGGTCCTGGTCGCCCGCGGCCCGCACCTCACCGCCCTGCGCAAGGACGGCCTGCGCCTGACCACCCCGGACGGCACGCACCACCTGCCCGTCCCGGCGATCGGCGGGCCGGACGAGATCGACCTGATGCCGGACGACGTACTGGTGCTGGCGGTGAAGACCCAGCATTCGACGGAGCTGCTCGACCAGTGGGCGCCCCGCCCGGTCGCCGGCGGCGGCACGGCGGGCGAGCGCCTGCCGCTGGTGTGCGCGCAGAACGGGGTGGAGAACGAACGGATCGCGCTGCGCCGCTTCGCCCGGGTGTACGGGATGTGCGTGTGGCTGCCGTCCACGCACCTGGAGCCGGGCCGGGTCTCGGCGGCGGGCTCGCCGCGCTCGGGCATGCTGCACCTGGGCCGCTACCCGCAGGGAACCGACGGCCTCGCCGACCGGATCGCCGCCGATCTCACCGCCTCGTTCTTCGACGCGCCGGTGACCGACCGGGTGATGGAGTGGAAGTACGCGAAGCTGCTGGGCAATCTCGGCAACGCACTGGAGGCGGTGGCCGGACCGATCGACGGCGAGCTGCGCGAGCAGGTGTGGCAGCGCGTCCAGGCGGAGGGCCGGGCGGTGCTGGCGGCCGCCGGGATCACCCACCCGTCCTCGGACGAACAGCGGGCCACCCGCGCCGACCGCGTGACGCTGGTGCCGCTCAACGGCGAGCAGCGCGGCGGCGGCTCCTCCTGGCAGAGCCTGATGCGCGGCACCGGCGACATCGAGGCGGACTGGCTGAACGGCGAGATCGTCCTGCTCGGCCGCCTGCACAACATCCCGACCCCGGTCAACGCGGCCCTCCAGCAGCTCGCCGGCGCCTTCGCCCGCGAGGGCCGCCCGGCCGGCTCACTCCCGGACGCCGACTTGGCCGCACTCCTCCTCTAAAACGTCCTCCTCTAAAACGCTCAGCACACCGTCACGCCATCGGATCATCAGGCCCGTACGGCCGCAGCCGCAGCGTCCGCGCGTCCGCCTCCCGCATCGCCTCGGCGGACGCGACCAGCGTCTCCAGGTTGTCCCGCCCGGCGTGCAGGAAGCGTCCGTGCAGCGCGTCGAAGCGCCCGCGGGCGGCGTCCACCGTGACGGCCACCATGTAGGGGATGGAGCCCCACTCGCTCCGGTCCCGGAACATCGGCATGTCGGCGGTCATGTCCGTCCGGACGGCCCCGGGGCTGATGTCCAGCACCACGATGCCGTGCTGCCCGACCGAGTCGGCGATGTTGTCGGACAGTTGCAGCAGCGCACCCTTGGAGGTGGCGTAGGCGGTGTAGTTGCCGTCGGGGCGCAGCGCGAATCCGCTGTTGAGGTTGACGACCCGGCCGCGGCCGCGTTCCACCATTCCCGGCAGGACGTGGCGCAGCAGGTTGTAGGGGCCACGCAGGTTGGTCTCGACGACCTGCCACCACTGCGCGGGGTCGGTCTCCCAGATCGGCACTTCGTCGCGGTCGACCTGCCCGGCGTTGTTGACCAGCAGGTCGACGGGGCCGAGGTCGTGTTCGACGGCGCGGACGGCTTCGCGGACGGCGCCGGGGTGGCTGACATCGGCGACGACGGCGACGCCGCGCGATCCGTGCCGGACGCACTCCTTGAGCGTGGCGATCAGCGTCTCCTGGGTGCGGCCGATCAAGCCGACGGCCATGCCCTCGGCGGCGAGGCCGATGGCGATCTCCCGTCCGATGCCGCGCCCGGCACCGGTGACCAGCCCGACCTGCCCGGCAAGTGATCCGGTTCCCATCTGCCTGCTCCCTCCTACGGCTGAACGTTCGCATTCTGGTGCCCGGCCGCGAAGCGCGAACGGGCGCACCGCCGATGCTCACCCGTTCGGAAGAGCGAAGCCGGGCACAGGTCCGGGGTGAACGAGCGTTAAGCCAGGTAGTACCGTCGTCCGGGCGGACTCGCCGGGCCCCGACCGGGGCGCGGTGGCCGTGACACCACCGGCTGGGTGACCCCCAGCTCCACGTGAAGGGCATCTGAGTGAGTGACATCGCGCGTGTCGGAGTAGTCGGCTGCGGCCTCATGGGGTCGGGCATCGCCGAGGTCTTCGCCCGTTCGGGCCTGGACGTGCTGGTCTCGGAGGCCAGTGGCGAGGCGCTGGAGCTGGGCCGGACCCGGCTGACCAACTCCCTGGAGACCGCGGTTCGGCGCGGCAAGCTGACCGAGGAGCAGCGCGACGAGGCGCTGTCGCGGCTGGCGTTCACCACCGAGCTGGCGGACTTCCACGACCGGGACCTGGTGGTCGAGGCGGTCGCGGAGCGCGAGGACATCAAGATCAAGATCTTCCAGACGCTGGACCAGGTGGTGAGCCGCCGGGACGCGATCCTGGCTTCGAACACCTCCTCGATCCCGATCGTGAAGCTTGCTGCGGCGACCAGCCGCCCCGAGCAGGTGATCGGCCTGCACTTCTTCAACCCGGCGCCGGTGCAGAAGCTGGTCGAGGTCATCCCGACGCTGACCACCTCGGCGGAGACCACCACCCGGGCCGAGCAGTTCGCCGTCGAGGCGCTCGGCAAGGAGCCGATCCGCGCCCGCGACCGGGCCGGTTTCGTGGTCAACGCACTGCTGGTGCCGTACCTGCTGTCCGCGGTGCGGATGTTCGAGTCCGGCGTGGCCACGGCGGCGGACATCGACAAGGGCATGGAGGCCGGCTGCGCCCACCCGATGGGCCCGCTGCGCCTGTGCGACCTGATCGGCCTGGACACCATCGTCTCGATCGCCGAGTCGATGTACGACGAATACAAGGAGCCGCTGTACGCGGCCCCGCCGCTGCTGTCGCGGATGGTGGACGCGGGCCTGCTGGGCCGCAAGTCCGGCCGCGGCTTCTACGACTACACCGCATAACTCCGACCGCCCCCTTCGGCCGCCCCTTCTGCGAACCAGCAGGGGCGGCCGAAGGCGTTTCAGTGCGCGGCTCTCAGGGCGTGGCGTAGCGGGCGATGTCCACGACCCGGCAGCTGACCGGGCCTTTCGGGTCCGCGGTTCCCTGGGCCTGCTCGACGGCGTCCTGCGCGGGGGCGAGGGAGCTGGCGGCGGCGACGCCCTCGGTGATCTGGCGGCCGGCGTTGTCCAGGAAGGCGATCTGCACCACGTAGTTGCTGATGGTGGCGGTGTGATTGGTGATCCGGACGGTGGCGGCGGGCCAGTGCAGTTCGTCGTCGACGGCGCAGGCGGTCAGCTCGACGTCGCCGGTGCCCCGGTCGATCTCGTAAGCGAGTCCGGGCCCGCCACGGGCCGGTGCGCAGCCGCTCGCCGCGAGAACGACGGCCAGGCAGGCGGCGGTGACGGTCGCTCGGATGCGCATGGCTCCCCCTCGGAAACGGGCGCGGGTCGAGGCCGACGCTACCGACCGACCGGGGCACGGCGTCCCAGTTGTGTCCGAGTTGTAATAACCGTGCGCACCAAGTGTGTTGACGAACCATCGACAACACCCTCGACAGCACCCGACGGCCCGGCCCCCGCAGCACCGCACGGAAGCCGGGCTGTCAACAGCCGCCCCTACGACCCGATCAGCTGTTGATCTGGTACGAGTCGCCGTACACCTTCCACTTCAGCGGCGGGTTGAGGTCGAAGTTCTTGGCGTTCAGGAACACCCGCTGCTCGGTGTCGACCCGGCTGGTGTCGGCGTGCGCCTCCTCCTGCTTCATGATCACCTTGCGGACGTCCAGGAAGGCGTTCAGGTAGGTCGCCTCGTCGCCGCCCTGGGCGGGCGTCTTGGCCTTCTTCATCGCTGCGGCGCGGATCCCGCCGAAGGAGTCGGAGCTGCTGCCGGGGCCGTGCATCACGATGGCGTCGTAGTAGATGAACTGGCCGAGCGCCCGCAGCCCGTCGGACTTGGCCTGCTTCACCGAGGGGTTGAAGTACACCCGGTCGCGCTCGTCGTTCTGCGCGGTCTGGAAGACGGTGTCCTTGGCGGCGGTCTTCCAGTCGTTGACGAAGGCGGTGCCGAGGCCGGAGTGCGAGGAGCTGCCGTTGACCTTCTTCAGCGCGGGCAGGTACTTCGCCAGCACGTTGCCGGACTTCAGGTCGGTGTAGTGCTGCACCAGTTCCAGCATGTCGCCGGTGCCGGAGCAGAAGCCGATGATCCCGGCGGTGTAGCCGCGGCCGTCGCCGATGTCCTCGATGTACTGGTACTGGGCCTTCCAGTCCAGCGAGGAGTTCTCCGCCGAGGAGACCAGCTGCATGGCGATCTCCTTCTTGTGCGCGTCGTCCAGCCCCACGGACGCCGCGGCGGCGGTGCCCGCCCCGGCGGTGGCCAGGGTGAGCGGGATGGCGGCGAACAGGACCGCGAGGGCGGCGCGGGTGGTGCGGTGCTTGGTCTGCATCTGACGCATCTGACACTCCGTCGGCCGGCTGCGGGCATGGGAGGACCCACAGGAGAGGGTTAGGAAAGTTTCCTAACAGGGATTGAAGCGTCCACCTCGCGACCCCGCAAGACGTCCGGCAGCATCTGACGGGTACTCGCCAAAGAATGCGGCGGAAAACCGCTCGCCACCGCCAGCAAGCACCGCCATGCTGGCCCGAATGATGATCCGCGACGCCAACTCCGAGGACTGGCCGGCCATCTGGCCGTTCTTCCACCGCATCGTCCGCGCCGGCGAGACGTTCACCTACCCGGTCGACCTCACCGCCGACACCGCCCGCGACTGGTGGATGCTGACCGCGCCGAACCGCACCGTCGTCGCCGTCGACGACGACGGCACGGTCCTCGGCACCGCCAAGATGAACAACAACCAGTGGGGCAACGGCGCGCACATCGCCAGCGCCAGCTTCATGGTCGACCCCGACCACGCCGGCCGCGGCACCGGCCGCGCCCTGTGCGAGCACACCCTCGACTGGGCCCGCCAACAGGGCTACCGCGCCATGCAGTTCAACGCCGTCGTCGCCAGCAACACCCCCGCCGTGCACCTGTACGAGTCACTCGGGTTCACCGTCCTCGGCACCGTCCCCGAGGGCTTCCGCCACCCCACCCTCGGCCTCGTCGGCCTGCACATCATGCACCGCCCGCTCTAGGGCCTGTCCGCCGCAGCCGCCGCCTCCCGCCGCACCGCCCGGCGGGAGGCCACCGTCACCACCAGCGAGAGCGCGGCCAGCAGCCCGATCGCCCACCCCGGCTCCACCACCTGCGCGAGCGCGCCCCCGACGGCCGCGCCGATGCCCTGCCAGGTGATCCGCCCGGCCGACTCCACGCCCTGCACCTGCCCGCGCTCCGCGTCCGGCGTCAACGCCAGCAGCCGTTCCTGCAACGGCAGCGTCGCCGCGAACCCCACCCCGGCCACACCCACCGCGAGCACCGCCACCGCCACCGGCGGGCGCGGCGCCAGCAGCAGGAACGGCCCCGCCAGCAGCAGCCGCAGCGGATACGCCCACCGCGCCCGCCCGGCCTCGTCCAGCAGCCGGCCCACCACCAGGTCGCCCAGCAGCATCCCGGCCGAACCCGCCGCCAGCAGCAGACCGGCCGAGGCGGGCGCGTACGGCAGGAACAGCGCCTCGCAGCCCACCACCAGCCCGTTCGGCACCCACAGGTTCAGCAGCAGCGCCCGCCGCCCCGGACGGCCCAGCAGCGCCACGTTGCCCTGCCAGGTCTCCCGCAGGCCCGGCCGGCGCGCCGTCCGCACCGAACGCTCCCGCACCGTCCCCGCCACCACCGCCGTCGCCAGCGCCGCCAACACCCCGGCCGGCACGAACACTTGGGACGGGCTCAGCACCGCCAGCAGCGCCCCGCCGAGCGCGAACCCGAGCACCGACGCGCCGCCCGCCGTGAGGTTCATCAGCGACCGGGCCGGCGCGTAGCCGGAGGCCGGCACGATCTCCGCCAGCAGCCCCATCCGCGCTCCCGTGCCCAGCGACTGGAAGAACCCCACCACCAGCAGCAGCCCGAACCGCGCCACCAGCGGCAGCCCGGGCACGGCCTGCGCCGCCACCGCCACCAGCGACAGGCCGTGCAGCGCCACCAGCGTCCGCCGCGGCCGCCCGCCGTCCGCGACCGACATCAGCGTCAACGCGCCCGCCACCGCCGCGAACGACGACCCGAACATGCTCAGCGCCGTCAGCAACGGCGACCCGGTCCGCGCCTGCACCAGCGAGCCCAGCGCGAAACCCGACAGCGTCCCCGACGCCGCCGTCAGCGAGAAACTCGCGTACAGCCCGGCGAACTCGCGCTGCCGCAGCAGCGCCAAGTACCCCACCGGACCGGACGATTCAGCGGCACTCCCCGTACCCCACACCGTGTCAGAAGTCATGAAAAAAGCCTCCGCCGCTGCCGCGGGGGCGCGTTCGAAGGCTGTCAGGGGGAACATAGCAGCCCGGCCGGCCGGTTCGTCAACCGTGTTGTCCCGCACACCTTTTCGGTACCGGCCGCGCCCCGCGCCGCTGTTCTGGCACAGTGTCCCCCATGCGATCCGTCATCACCCGAACCGCCCTTGGCTGCCTGGCCCTCGGCGTCGCCCTCACTCTCACCTCGTGCGACTTCCCGGGCTCCAAGAGCAGCGACAAGAAGCCCGCCGCCGCCGCGTCCCCCTCGGACGACAACTGGGACCAGGCCGTCGACGCCGAGATCAACATGCTCAGCGGGCTGAAGGATCTCGACCCGGACCTGATCAAGGACCAGCAGACGGCGATCGACGCCGCCGGCGAGGTCTGCAAGGAGATCAAGAAGTCCAAGGGCAACGACGCCGGCCTCGGCCAGGTCGCCGCCACCAAGTTCGCCGAGGCGAAGAGCGGCCTCACCGCCGCCGAGGGCGACAAGATCGTCACCGTGCTGAAGGACACCACCTGCAAGTAGCGCACACACGACGGAGCCCCGCCGCGCCGCGACCCGAAGGTCCCGGCCCGGCGGGGCTCCCGTCCGTAGCGGTAGCCGTCAGGCCCCGCGCAGCACCGCGCCGGTGCGCTCCGCGGCCACCGTGACCGCCGACTCGCGGGCCGCCGACGCCTCGTCCGCGGTCAGCGTCCGGTCCGCGGCACGGAACCGCAGCGTGTACGCCAGCGACTTCTTGCCCGCACCGGCCTGCTCGCCCGTGAACACGTCGAACAGCCGCAGCGACTCCAGCAGTTCGCCCGCGCCCTCGCGCAGCGCCGACTCCACGTCCGCCGCGTGCACGCCCGCGTCCACGATCAGCGCCACGTCCTGCGTCGCCACCGGGTACGCCGAGACCGGCGGGCCGGACACCCGGCGGCCGTCCTCGAACACCAGGTCCAGGTCGATCTCCATCGCGCTGGTGCGCTCCGGCAGGTGCAGCGCCTTGATGACCCGCGGGTGCAGCTCACCGGCGTGGCCGACGACCTCGTCACCGACCAGCAGCTCGGCGCAGCGGCCCGGGTGCCACGGCGCGTACTGCGCCTGGCGGACCGTCAGCTCCACACCGGCCGCCGCGGCGACCGTGCGGGCCGCCTCGATGGCGTCCGCCCAGCCGGACGGCGCGCCCTTGCCCCACCAGCCCGACGGCAGCCGCTCACCGGTCAGCGCGACGGCGACCCGGCGAGGCTGGTCCGGCAGCGCCGCGTTCAGCTCGGCGAGCTGTTCCTCGGTCGGACGGCGGTCCACCGGCAGCCGCGGCGCGACCTTCGGCTCGGCCTTCGGCAGGAACACCGTGCCGGTCTCGAACAGCGCCAGGTCGGTGTTGCCGCGGCCCACGTTGCGGCGCAGCGCGCCCAGCAGACCCGGCAGCAGCGTGGTGCGCAGGGCCGGCTCGGCGTCGTTCAGCGGGTTGACCAGCTTGACGGTGCGACGGCGCGCGTCGTCCTTGTCCAGGCCGAGGCCGTCGAACGCGGCGTCGCCGACGAACGGGTACGCGTTGATCTCCACGTAGCCGGCCCCGGCCAGTGCCACGCCGACCCGGCGGTGGAAGCGCTGCGCCTCGCTCAGGCCGCGGCCCGGCGGGACGACCGGCATCCGGGCGGGGACGTTGTCGTAGCCCTCGAGCCGGACGACCTCCTCGACCAGGTCGTACGGGTCGGTCAGGTCGGGCCGCCAGGACGGCGGGGTGACCTCCAGGACGTCCGCTCCGGCGACGCCGCAGCCGACCTCCTGCAGGCGGCGGGTGACGGTCTCGCGGCCGTACTCGGCGCCGGCCACCCGGTCGGGCAGGTCGGCGTCGATGGTGATGGTGCGCACCGGGCGCGGGGCGGCGATGTCGGTGACACCGGCCTCGGCGGTGCCGCCGGCGATCAGCACCAGCAGGTCCACGGCGCGCTGCGCGGCGGCCCGGGTGGCCTCGGGGTCGACGCCGCGCTCGAAGCGCTTGGACGCCTCGGAGGGCAGCTTGTGGCGCTTGGCGGCGCGGGCGATCGCGACCGGCTCGAAGTGCGCGGCCTCGATGATGATCTCGGTGGTGCCGGTGACGGCGCCGGTCTCCGGGTCGGTGACCGGCTCGAGGATCTCGGTGGCCGCCCCGCCCATCACACCGGCCAGGCCGATCGGGCCGGAGTTGTCGCAGATCAGCACGTCCTCGGCGGACAGCTTGCGCTTGACGCCGTCCAGCGTGGTCAGCGTCTCGCCCTCGGCGGCGCGGCGGACCTGGATCGGCCCGTCCACCCGCTCGCGGTCGTACGCGTGCAGCGGCTGGCCGACCTCCAGCATCACGTAGTTGGTGATGTCCACGGCCAGCGAGATCGGGCGGATCCCGGACTTCTGCAGGCGGCGCTGCAGCCAGATCGGCGACTTCGCGGCCGGGTCGACGCCGGTGACGGTGCGCGCCACGAAGCGGTCGCAGCCGATCGGGTCGGCGACCTTCACCAGGTAGCCGTAGGAGTTGGCCGGCGGCACGTCCAGCAGCGCCGGGTCGGCCAGCGGCAGGCCGTACGCGGCGGCGGCCTCACGGGCCACGCCGCGCATCGACAGGCAGTAGCCGCGGTCCGGGGTGACGGCGATGTCGAGGACCTCGTCGGCGAGCTGGAGCAGCTCGATCGCGTCGGTGCCGGCCTCGTACTCGGGCGGCAGCACGATGATGCCGTCGTGGTCCTCGCCCATGCCGAGCTCGCGGGCGGAGCAGATCATGCCGGCCGAGGTGTGGCCGTAGGTCTGCCGGGCGGAGATCGGGAACGGGCCGGGCAGCACGCCGCCGGGCAGGATCACCACGACCTTGTCGCCGACCTGGAAGTTGGTCGCGCCGCAGACGATCTCCTGCGGCTCGCCGGTGCCGTTGGCGTTGCCCACGTTGACGAAGCAGTGCCGGATCGGCTTCTTGAAGCCGGACAGTTCCTCGATGGAGAGGACCTCGCCGACCACCAGCGGGCCCTTGATGTCGGTGCCGAGCTGCTCGACCGTCTCGACCTCGAGACCCGCGCGGACCAGCCGGGCCGCGACGTCGCGTCCGGTCTCACCCGCCGGCAGGTCGACGTACTCACGCAGCCAGGAAAGCGGGACGCGCATCAGATCTCCATCCCGAACGGGAGGGTGAAGCGGACGTCACCCTCGACCATGTCGCGCATGTCGGCGACGTTGTGACGGTTCATCAGGATCCGCTCCAGGCCCAGGCCGAACGCGAATCCGCTGTAGCGGTTCGGGTCGATGCCCGCGGCGACCAGCACCCGGGGGTTGACCACGCCGCAGCCGCCCAGCTCGATCCAGCCCTCCGAGGAGCAGGTCCGGCACGGGCGGTCGGGGTTGCCCACCGAGGCGCCGCGGCACACGAAGCACTGCAGGTCGATCTCGGCGCTCGGCTCGGTGAACGGGAAGTACGAGGGCCGCCAGCGCAGCTCCAGGCCGCCGCCGATCAGCTTCTCCACCAGCACCTCGATGGTGCCCTTCAGGTGGCCGAAGGTCAGGCCCTCGTCCACCGCGATCGCCTCGACCTGGCGGAACACCGGGGTGTGCGTGGCGTCCAGCTCGTCGGTCCGGTACACCCGGCCCGGGCTGACCGCGTACAGCGGCGGCTCGCCGGCCAGCATCGCCCGGATCTGCACCGGCGAGGTCTGGGTGCGCAGCACCATGCCGGAGTCGGCGGTGCCGTCGGGGGCCTCGACGAAGAAGGTGTCCTGCATCGAGCGGGCCGGGTGGTCGGCGTGCAGGTTGAGGGCGTCGAAGTTCAGCCACTCCGCCTCGACCTCGGGGCCGGACGCCACCTGGTAGCCCATCGCGACGAAGGTGTCCTCGATGCGCTCGGCGAGCGTGGTCAGCGGGTGCCGGGCACCGCGCGGGACGCGGCCGTAGGGCAGCGTGACGTCCACTGCCTCCTCGACCAGCACCCGGGCGTCGCGCTCCGCCTCCAGCTCGACCTGCCGCTTGGCGAGGGCCTGGTTGACCGCTCCGCGGGCCTGGCCGATCAGCTTGCCCGCCGCGGCCTTGGCCTGCGGGGGCAGCGCGCCGATCTCACGGTTGGCGAGCGAGAGCGGGGAACGGTCGCCGGTGTGCGCGACCTTCGCCTGCTTGAGCTCGTCGAGGTCGGCGGCGGCGGCGAAGGCGGCGATCGCCTCGTCCCGGGCCTGTTCCACCACCTCGGGCTTGAGGGCCTCGACCTCGACCGGGTCGTACGACTTGTTGGGTGCCGACATCTCTATGCTTCCCGTGCTCCTGCTCGTGATCAGGTCTGCTGCCTCGCCGGGCGTCCGCGAGAACGCCAAGGGTCGAGTGTAGTCGCAGGCCGCGACCGACTACGCTGGGCGACCGCGGGGTGGGCCCCCTCGACGCAGGAAAACGGGGTCAGAGCATGAAGTCGGGAATCCCCGCGGGCAGCACGAACCGGAACCTGGCCCCGCCGCCCTCCGCCCGGCTGATCCGGATCACCCCGCCGTGCGCCTCCACGATGCCCTTCACGATGTACAGCCCGAGGCCCGTCCCGCCCCGCTTGGAGCCCCGCCAGAACCGGGTGAACACCCGCGGCATCGCCTCCTCCGCGATGCCCGCGCCCTGGTCGCTGACGGTGACGGCGGTGCCCTCGATCATCCGCGGCGGCGAACCGGCCGCCTCCACCACGTCGTTGGCCGGCCCCAGCTCGATCGTCACGGTGCCCTCGCCGTGCCGCACCGCGTTCTCCAGCAGGTTCGCCAGCACCTGGTCGATCTTGTCGGGGTCGCCCCACTGCTCGCCCAGCGGCGCCGCCACCCGGATGTCGAACCGCTCCTCGGGGATGCCCGCCGCGACCTTCCCCTCCACGTGCCGGCGCACCGCCGCCGCCAGGTCCAGGCGCTGGCGGCGGATCTCGAGCCGGCCGGCGTCGATCCGCGAGATGTCCAGCAGCTCCGCGATCAACCGGGTCACCCGGTCCGCGTCCGCGTCGACGGTCTCCAGCATCACCCGCTTCTGGCCGTCGTTGAAGCGCTCCCACTTCGCCAGCAGCGTCGCCGTGAACCCCTTCACGCTGGTCAGCGGCGACCGCAGCTCGTGCGCGACGGTCGCGATCAGCTCGGCGTGACTGCGTTCGGTGCGCCGCCGCGCCTCGGTGCCGCGCAGCGTCACCACCACCCGCCGCACCGGCCCGCCCGGCCGCTCCCGCAGGTAGCGGGCGCACACCAGCACCTCGCGGCCCCCGGGCAGCAGCAGGTTGCGCTCCGGCTGCCCGCTGCGCACCGCCAGGCCCCCGTACGGGTCGGTCAGCTGCCACCAGCGCCGGCCGTCCAGGTCCTCCAGCGGCAGTGCCTGTTCCAGCGCCACGCCGATCGCGCAGTGCGCGGAGCGGCCGGTGATCCGTTCGGCGGCCCGGTTGAAGACCACCACCCGGCCCTGTGCGTCCGCGACCACCAACCCGTCCGGCAGGTCGTCCGGTTCCAGGGTCGCCAAGCCGTCGTCGCCGCCCATGGGTGTCCTCCCCCGCCCCGCACCGGCTATGGGGATCGACCCTAGCGCGCTCAGGCCGTGCCGCGACACCCGCCGGGGGAGCGCTGGGCGCGCGCGGAGGCGTACAGGCACACGGCGGCGGCCGTGGCGAGATTCAAGCTCTCCGCGTGCCCGTGGATCGGGACGCGCACCACCTCGTCCGCCAGCGCCCGGGTCTCCTCCGGCAGCCCCCACGCCTCGTTGCCGAACACCCAGGCGCACGGCCCCTCGAGGGTGCCCTCGTCCAGCTCCTGGTCGAGGTCGCGCTGCCCGGCCCCGTCCGCGGCCAGCACCCGCACCCCGGCCTCCCGCAGCCGCGCCACCGCCTCCTCCACCGGCACCCCGGTCGCGAACGGCAGGTGGAACAGGCTGCCCACGGACGCCCGCACCGCCTTCGGGTTGTACGGGTCCACCGACGCGTCGGTCAGCACCACCGCGTCCGCACCCGCCGCGTCGGCGGTGCGCAGCACGGTGCCCGCGTTCCCGGGGTCGCGCACGTGCGCGAGCACGGCGACCAGCTTCGGCCGGGACGCCAGCACCTGATCGAACGGGGTGTCGATGAACCGGCACAGCGCGACGATGCCCTGCGGGGTGACGGTGTCGCAGATCTCCGCGATCACTTCCTCGGTGGCGGTCAGCACCGGCAGGCCCTCGGCGTGCGCGGAGGCCACGATCTCGGCGTGCCGCTCGGCGGCCTCCCGGGTCACGTACACCTCCACCACGGCGTGCTCCCCGCCGGGCAGCCGCCCGAACGCCACGGCCTCCCGCACGGCCTGCGGGCCCTCGGCCAGGAAACGCCGGTCCTTGCTCCGCTGGTTGCGCTTGGCCAGCCGGCGGGCGGCGACGACGCGCGGGGAGCGCAGGGAGGTCAGCAGGGGGGTCTCGGTGCTCATGCTCACGTTCTTCGTCACGGAGGGGCGGGCGGACAAGGGCCTGTCCGGAGGCACAACGCACGGACCCGCAGGCCGGGCGGCCTGCGGGTCCGGGAAAGCATCAGGGCACGGCCTGGATCAGGCGGCGACCTTGGGGGCGTTGACGTCCTCCGGCAGCGCCTTCTGGGCAACCTCGACCAGCGCGCGGAACGCGACGGTGTCGTTGACCGCGAGCTCGGCGAGCATCTTGCGGTCGATCTCGACGCCGGCGGCCTTCAGGCCCTGCACGAAGCGGTTGTAGGTCATGCCGTTGTTGCGGGCAGCGGCGTTGATGCGCTGGATCCACAGCTGACGGAAGTCGCCCTTGCGCTTCTTGCGGTCGTTGAAGTTGTAAACGAGCGAGTGGGTGACCTGCTCCTTGGCCTTGCGGTACAGGCGCGAGCGCTGGCCACGGTAGCCGGAGGCGCGCTCCAGGATGACCCGGCGCTTCTTGTGGGCGTTCACTGCCCGCTTGACGCGTGCCACTTCATTACTCCTTGGTTCCGGACCCCCGGTTCGTGCCGCCGGTCCGTTATTCGATTCGGTCGGAAAGGATCAGCTGTGCCCGCAGCCTGGCCGCGGGCGGGCGATCACTTGCCGAGAAGCTTCTTGATCTTCTTGGCGTCGCCGGGAGCCATCTCGGCGTTGCCGGCCAGCTTGCGGGTCAGCGTCGAGGGCTTGTGCTCAAGCAGGTGGCGACGGCCGGCACGCTCGCGCAGCACCTTCCCGGAACCAGTGATCTTGAAGCGCTTGCTGGCGCCGCTGTGCGTCTTCTGCTTCGGCATGTCGCCGTATCTCCTCGTCGGTCCGTTCGCGGCCCGCACCCCGGGGGTGCGGGCCGGAACTGGATGGATCTCGTCTCCGGGACGGACGCCCCGGAACCGGTGCCGATCCCGCCCGGAATCTGAACCCGAAGGCTCAGGCGTCCTGGGCGGTCTCGGCGGGCTGCTCGACCTCGGCGGTCTCGGCAGCGGGCTCGACCTCGGCGGTCTCGGTCTCCTCGACCTGCTCCACCTCGTCGACCTCGTCGTCCGCCTGCTCCGCGGCCGGGCCGCGGCCGAGCCGCTCCGCCTTGCGGGCGTCAGCGGCGGCGCGGGCCTCGGCCATCGCCTCGGTCTTCTTCTTGTGCGGGCCGAGAACCATGATCATGTTTCGGCCGTCCTGCTTGGCCGCGGACTCCACGAAGCCGAGCTCCTGGACGTCCTCCGCGAGCCGCTGCAGCAGTCGGAAGCCCAGCTCGGGGCGGGACTGCTCACGACCGCGGAACATGATCGTGATCTTGACCTTGTCGCCCTGCTTGAGGAACCGGACGACGTGACCCTTCTTGGTGTCATAGTCGTGCGGGTCGATCTTCGGCCGGAGCTTCATCTCCTTGATGACCGTGTGCGCCTGGTTCTTGCGCGCCTCACGGGCCTTCATGGCCGACTCGTACTTGAACTTGCCGTAGTCCATGAGCTTGCACACCGGCGGACGCGCCGTGGCGGCGACCTCGACCAGGTCCAGGTCGTACTCCTGGGCAAGCTCCAGCGCCTTCGCGAGCGGGACGATGCCGACCTGCTCGCCGCTGGGACCGACGAGTCGCACCTCGGGGACGCGAATCCGGTCGTTGATGCGGGGCTCGGTGCTGATGGGGCCTCCTCGGTTGCACCTTCTTCGATGCGGCCGTCGGACGGCGGTCGCACGTAGTGGCTTTCGACCACTGGGCGGGGCTTCATTCATGCTTCGCTGCCCCTCTGCCGTCTGGCAGAAGCACCGAACGCACGAAAAAAGCCCCGCACGGTACAGGCGGGGCTCCACACGTTCCGGGATGCCCTGTCGGACACCACTGGCAGCGAGCATTCCTTGCGGCGCTCGCCACGGACCGGACCCGTCGGCCCTTCGGCCGCTCGGGTGGGAGACTGTCGCGGTTGCCCTCTCGGGCCTCCTGAAGTGGAGCCTCCACTTGCTGGCCTGGCTCCCGAATCGGGTTCCTGGCCGGTCAGTCTCGAAGCATACCAGCGTTCCGGGGCCGACCGGTATTCCGGTCCGCCTCCGCCCGCCTTGTACCCTCCCTTTGTACTGCGCTTTCGCACCAGCATCCCGGAGTGACACCGTGACCACCCAGCCCGACCACTCGCCCGAGTCCGACGAGGCCCTCGGCTTCGACGACCTGACCCGCGACATCGCCGAGGTCCCCGCCGTCGAGGTGATCACCACCGTCGCCGTCCACCTGATGAGCGCCGCCGCCGTCAAGTGCGGCCTGGCCGAGGGCGGCGAGGCCGACAAGGACCTCGACGAGGCCCGCAAGCTGATCACCGCCCTGGCCGGCCTGGTCACCGCCGGAGCCCCCGAAATCTCCAACTTCCACGCCGCCCCCCTCCGCGACGGCCTCCGCTCCCTCCAGCTCGCCTTCCGCGAAGCCTCCCTCATCCCCGACGCCCCCGGCTCCGGCCCCGGCGAGAAGTTCACCGGCCCGGTCTACTCCTGACCCCAGGCCCACCCGAAGGCGCCTCCCGTACCCCCCTGCCGGAGGCGCCTTCGCCTTCCTCCCACCCCCTCTCCCTCCCGCCCCTTCCCCGCGCCCCGCCAGGGGCGCGGGGAACTGCGCGCAGCGGAAAACCCCAACACCAAAGCCGCCCACCAAGGGAACTCCCCCCGACGAGCGGCCTTCGCTATGCCCCGCCGAAGGCGCCCTCTCCTCCCTCCCACCCTCCCTCTCCCCCGCCCCGCCAGGGGCGCGGGGAACTGCGCGAGGCGGAAGGTCCCTACCCCAAAGCCGCCCACCAGCAGAACTCCCCCAACAGGCGGCCTTCGCTATACGCCCCCGCCGAAGGCACCCTCTTCTCCCTCTCCCCCGCCCCGCCAGGGGCGCGAGGAACTGCGCGCAGCGGAAGACCCCAACACCAAAGCCGCCCACCAGCAGAACTCCCCCAACAGGCGGCCTTCGCTATACGCCCCCCGCCGAAGGCACCCTCTCCTCCCTCTCCCCCGCCCCGCCAGGGGCGCGAGGAACTGCGCGCAGCGGAAGACCCCAACACCAAAGCCGCCCACCAAGAGAACTCCCCCCACTGGCGGCTTTCGCTATGCCTTCCGGCCCCTGCCGCAGGCGCCCACGCAAAAGCCGCCCGCCGAGGAGAACTCCCCCGACAGGCGGCTTCGCCGTGCAACTGCAAACTACGCGTCGTACTCGTCCAGCGGCGGGCACGAGCACACCAGGTTCCGGTCCCCGTACGCCCCGTCGATGCGTCGCACCGCCGGCCAGTACTTGTCCGCCGGGTTGACGCCCGCCGGGAAGACCGCCTCTTCGCGGGTGTAGGGGTGCGCCCACTCCCCGGCCATCATCGCCGCGGTGTGCGGCGCGTTGCGCAGCGGGTTGTCGTCCGCCGCCCACTCGCCCACGCCGACCTTCTCGATCTCCCGGCGGATAGCGATCATCGCCTCGCAGAAGCGGTCGATCTCGTGCAGGTCCTCGGACTCCGTCGGCTCGATCATCAGCGTGCCGGCGACCGGGAACGACATGGTCGGCGCGTGGAAGCCGTAGTCGATGAGTCGCTTGGCGATGTCGTCGACGCTGACGCCCGTCTCCTTACTGAGCGGACGCAGGTCGATGATGCACTCGTGCGCGACCAGCCCGCCGGGGCCGGTGTAGAGCACGGGGAAGTGCGGGGAGAGCCGCTTGGCGATGTAGTTGGCGTTCAGCACGGCCACCTGGGTGGCGCGCTTGAGGCCCTCGCCGCCCATCAGGCGGACGTACGACCAGGAGATCGGCAGGATCGCGGCGGAGCCCCACGGCGCGGCCGAGATCGGTCCGACGCCGGTCGCGGGGCCGGCCTCGGCCTGCAGCGGGTGGTTGGGCAGGTACGGCGCGAGGTGCTCGCGCACCGCGACCGGGCCGACGCCGGGGCCGCCGCCGCCGTGCGGGATGCAGAAGGTCTTGTGCAGGTTCAGGTGCGAGACGTCCGCGCCGAACTTGCCGGGCTTGGCGAGGCCGACCAGCGCGTTCAGGTTGGCGCCGTCGACGTACACCTGGCCGCCGGCCTCGTGGACGAGGGCGCAGATGTCGGTGATCTGGGTCTCGAACACGCCGTGGGTGGACGGGTAGGTGACCATCAGCACGGCCAGCTGCTCGCGGTGCTGCTCGATCTTGGCCTTGAGGTCTTCGACGTCCACGTCACCGTCGGCCAGGGTCTTCACGACCACGACCCGCATGCCGGCCATCGCCGCCGAGGCCGCGTTGGTGCCGTGCGCCGAGGACGGGATCAGACACACGTCGCGCTGGGTGTCGCCGTTCGCCCGGTGGTACGCCCGGACGGCCAGCAGACCGGCCAGCTCGCCCTGCGAGCCCGCGTTCGGCTGGATCGACACGGCGTCGTAGCCGGTGACCTCGACCAGCTGCTGCTCCAGCCCGCGGATCAGCGTCAGGAAGCCCTCGGCCTGGTCGACCGGCGCGAACGGGTGCAGCTGGCCGAACTCGGGCCAGGTGATCGGCTCCATCTCGGTGGTCGCGTTGAGCTTCATGGTGCAGGAGCCCAGCGGGATCATGCCGCGGTCGAGCGCGTAGTCGCGGTCCGACAGGCGGCGCAGGTAGCGCAGCATGGCGGTCTCGGAGCGGTGGCTGTGGAAGACCGGGTGGGTGAGGTACTCGTCCTCACGCAGCAGCCCGGCGGGCAGCGCGTCCGCGTCCTCGACCACCTCTGCCGTCACACCGAACGCGGCGAACACGGCCGCCAGGTGCTCACGGGTCGTCGTCTCGTCACAAGAGACCGAGACCTGGTCCGCGTCCACCCGGAACACGTTCACGCCACCGGCCAGCGCCGCGGCGACAACCTCGTCCGCACGCCCCGGAACAACAGCGGTCACGGTGTCGAAGAACGCCTCGTGGGCGAGCTCGACGCCGCCCGCGCGCAGGCCGGCGGCGAGCGCGGCAGCGTAGCGGTGGGTGCGGCGGGCGATGTCGGCGAGGCCGTCGGGGCCGTGGTAGACGGCGTACATGGAGGCCATCACGGCGAGCAGCACCTGGGCGGTGCAGATGTTGGAGGTGGCCTTCTCGCGGCGGATGTGCTGCTCGCGGGTCTGCAGGGCCAGCCGGTACGCGCGGTTGCCGTCGGCGTCGACGGAGACGCCGACCAGGCGGCCGGGCAGGTTGCGGGCGTACTCGGCGCGCACGGCGAGGTAGCCGGCGTGCGGGCCGCCGAAGCCCATCGGGACGCCGAAGCGCTGCGAGGTGCCGCAGGCGATGTCGGCGCCGAGCTCGCCGGGCGAGCGCAGCAGGGTGAGGGCGAGCAGGTCGGCGGCGACGGCGACGACCGCGCCGAGCTGGTGGGCCTGCTCGATGACGGGCTTGATGTCCCGCACCGCGCCGGACGCGCCGGGGTACTGGATCAGCATGCCGAAGACGCCGCGTTCGGCGATCTCGGCGGGGATGCCGTTCGACAGGTCCGCGGTGACGACCTCGACGCCGGTCGGTTCGGCGCGGGTCTCGATCACGGCGAGGGTCTGCGGCAGGGTGTCGGCGTCGACCAGGAAGACGCCGCCCTTGACCTTGGTGACGCGCCGCGTCAGGGCCATCGCCTCGGCGGCGGCGGTGCCCTCGTCGAGCAGCGAGGATCCGGAGGTGGCCAGGCCGGTCAGGTCGGCGACCATGGTCTGGAAGTTGAGCAGGGCCTCCAGGCGGCCCTGGGAGATCTCCGGCTGGTACGGGGTGTATGCGGTGTACCAGGCGGGGTTCTCGAGGACGTTGCGCAGGATGACCGGCGGCGTGAAGGTGCCGTAGTAGCCGAGGCCGATCATCGAGGTGAGGACCTGGTTGCGGCCGGCGAGCTCGCGCAGTTCGGCGAGCACCTGGGCCTCGCTGCGGCCGGCGGGCAGGCCGAGCGCGGTGAGGCTGCGGATGGCGTCGGGGACGGCCGCGTCGGACAGTTCGTCCAGCGAGGTGTAGCCGACCTGGGCCAGCATCTTCTGCTGGGCGTCGCTGTCGGGGCCGATGTGGCGGTGCTCGAAGGGGCTGGCCTGCTCAAGCTCGGTGAGCGTCGGCTGGGCGTTCATGGGGGTCAAGCCTCCTGGTCGCGGACCGGCGGTGGGACGCACGCCGGCCGGCCGCTGTGGAAGCGTCCGGGCGTACGAACCCGTCAGCCTCCCCCTCTGTCATCGGTACCTGAGAGCTTCGCGCGCCCGGGGTGGTTCCCGGTCGGCTTGCACCGTCGGCGAGGACAGCGTCCGGCGGCTTCGGTGCCGACGGTCCTGCCCTGCTTTCCAGAGTGACCTGATCCCGTTCGGTACGGATGCCTGAGAGATTCCGGGGAGGGGTTGCTCCTTCGGCGTCCCGCATCCCCGCTTTCCAACGGGTCCGGGACTCTCCCGAGCGGGCTCGGCGGTCGCCGCCCAGGGTACCAGCGCCGACCTGGACGATCACCGCTGCGGCCGCACGATCCGCCCCGGACGGAGGCACCCGGAGTGACACCGTCCGGAACGTGCCTTTTGGTGTGAAACAGCGGCCCGGCACGCTCCTCCGACCGCTCCCCCGACGTTCCCTCAGGAGCAGCAGCTGGAGGACAGCGTGCAGACCGATATCGATCCGCGCGACCTGATCGGACACAAGGCGGTCGACCGGAACGGTGACAAGATCGGCACGGTCGACGAGGTTTACCTGGACGACACCACCGGCAGACCCGAGTGGGCGGCCGTCCGGACCGGGATCTTCGGCCGGGACGCCTTCGTCCCGCTGACCACCAGCGACTTCACCGGCGACGAGCTGCACGTCCCGTACGACAAGTCGCTGATCAAGGAGTCCCCGGACTTCGGGGTGGGCCAGCACCTCTCCCCCGAACAGGAACTCGAGCTCTACCGCTACTACGGCCTCGACACGGCGAGCCCCGACGAGTCCGTCCGGTTCATCTCCGAACGCACCCCGGCGCGCAGCAAGCCACCCATCGACCACGACTTCGGCACCCCCGCCCCCTCCTCCGGCCCCGTCCACGGCCCGGCCCCCGCGCCCCCGGGCTTCACCGCCCCGCAGGCCGCCCCCGAGCCACCGGCCCGCCCCGCCGAGCCGCCGACCGCCCGGGCGGACCGGGCAGACCAGGCGGACCGGGCAGACCGGGCGGACCGGGCGGACCGGGCGGACCGGGGGGACCGGGCGGACCGGGGGGACCGGCAGAAGCCGGTGGAGATCACCTGCCGCGAGGAGCGCCTGGACATCACCACCCAGTGGCACAACATCGGCACCACCCGGCTGCGCAAGTACGTGACCACCGAGGCGGTCGTGCGGCGGGTGCCAGTGGTGCGCGAGCGCGTGCGGGTGGAGCGGATCCCGGTGTCGGAGGCGGAGCGGGCGGCGCTGAGCGACCAGGAGATCGCCGAGGCGGTGGAGGAGGTCACGCTGCGCGAGGAACGCCCGGTGGTCCGCAAGTACCTGGTACCGGTGGAGCGGGTGCGGCTGGTGGTGGAGCAGTACACCGAGGAGCAGGTGGTCCGCGAGGAGCTGCGCCGCGAGCAGGTGGAGGTGCACGGCGCGACCACCGGCGCGGACGGCGAGGCCTCGCAGCGGCAGCCGTGGGACTCTCATCCGCAGTCCCCGGCCGCCTCTCCGGTCTGACGATCCGACAACTCCCGGCCCCGGTCCGCCTCCGCGGACCGGGGCTTCGACTTTGCCAAAGTTTCACCTTTCGATATTTGACATAGTGAAGCATCTCCCGACATCGTTACTTCAGTTCCTGCACTATCGCCCCGCCTGAAGCAACCCGGAGGATTCCCGTGAGTGAGGCACCACAGCCCACCGCCGCGGCCGCCAAGCCCACAAGCGCCAGGGTTCTGCCCGCGCTGATCCTCGCCATGCTGGCCTACAGCGTGGTACAGACCGCGGTCGTCCCGATCCTTCCGAGCCTGGCCGCCGAGCTGAAGGTGTCGGGCTCCGACATCACCTGGCTGATGACCGCCAACCTGCTCTCCGCAGCGGTCCTCACCCCGCTGCTGGGCCGCTTCGGCGACCTGCGCGGCCGCAAGCCCGTGCTGCTGATCTCGCTGGCCGGCCTGGTGCTCGGCTCCGGCCTCGCGGTGTGCACCCACTCCTTCGGCCTGCTGGTCGTCGCCCGGGTGCTCCAGGGCGCGGGCGGCGGCGTGCTGCCGCTGGCGATCGCCATCGTCCGTGACGAACTGCCCAAGCAGAAGGTCACCGCCGGCGTCGCCGCCATCTCCGCCTCGATGGGCGTCGGCTCCGGCCTCGGCCTGGTCGCCACCGGCCTGCTGCTGGAGCACTGGGACTACAAGTCGATCTTCTGGATGGGCCTGATCTTCGGCCTGGCCGCCGTCGCGCTGGTGATCCTGCGAGTGCCCAGCGACCCGGTCGTCGACAAGAACGGCGGCGCCGACCCGCTCGGCGCAATCACCCTGGCCGGCTGGCTCTCCGCCCTGCTGATCGCCGTCAGCCGCGGCAACGAGTGGGGCTGGGGCTCCACCCGTACCCTCGGCCTGTTCGCCGTCGCCGCGGTCGTCGCCCTGCTCTGGCTGCTGGTCGAGTCCAAGGTCGCCCACCCGCTGGTCGACCTGAAGATGATGGCCCGCCCCGCCGTCGCCTTCACCAACATCTCCGGCCTGCTCATCGGCTTCGGCATGTACGGCTCGTTCATGGTGATCAGCAACTTCGCGCAGACCCCGGAGAAGCTCACCCACTACGGCTTCACCGCCACCGTCCTGCACGCCGGCATCATGCTGCTGCCCTCCGCGATCGGCTCCATGGTCGCCGCCCCCGTCGGCGCCCTGCTCATCGCCCGCCGCGGCCCCCGCCTCCCGCTGGTCCTCGGCGGCCTGCTCGGCGCCGTCGCCATGGCCTACCTGGCGCTGCGTCACGACGCCGAGTTCGACATCTACCTCTCCTCCGCCGTCTTCGGCCTCGGCGTCGGCCTCGCCTACGCCGCCATGCCCGCCTACATCAACGGCGCCGTCCCCGCCGAGCAGTCCGGCATCGCCAACGGCATGAACGCCGTCCTGCGCACCGTCGGCGGCGCCATCGGCACCGCCGTGATGGCCGCGATCCTCACCGGCGACACCCTCAAGCTCCCCATCCCGGTCCACCTCCCCACCCTGAACGCCTACCAGCACGCCTTCTGGGTCGCCGGCGCCATGTGCCTGGTCGCCGCCGTCGTCCCCTTCGCCATCCGCCACACCAAGACCCCCACCACCCCCACCGAGCAGCCCGCCCCCCAGCCGGCCCGCACCAAGACCGACGCCTAACGGCGTCCCCCCTCGCGTACTGGACACACGCGAGTCACTCCGGACACCCCCCGCCACGGGCATCGGCGGGGGGTGTCCGTCATTTGACCCAGGCGGGTGCGAACCCAAGCGGGCGCGAACCCAGGCGGGTGCGAACCCAGGCGGGCGCGAAACCAAGCGGGCGCGAACCCAAGCGGGCGCGAACCCAAGCGGGCGCGAACCCAAGCGGGCGCGAAACCAAGCGGGCGCGAAACCAGGGGCGCGAGGAACTGCGCGAAACGGAAGGCACCCCACCCCAAGATCGCGCCCCCTCCGAAACCCCACCCCACAAAGCGCCCCGCGCTAAAACGGCCACCCAGCCAGGGGCGCGAGGAACTGCGCGCCCAACCACTCCCACCCCCAAACTCGCACCCCGCGCCCAACCCCCACCCCACCCAGCGCGCCCCGCGCCAAAACGGCCACCCAGCCAGGGGCGCGAGGAACTGCGCGCCCAACCACCCCCACCCCCAAACTCGCACCCCGCGCCCAACCCCCACCCCACCCAGCGCGCCCCAGCAGCGTGGCCTACCCCTCAACCGCCGGAGGCCTGAGCGGGAGCGCCCCCGAAGCCACCAACCCCTCGTCGTCCACCGAAAACGTCCGCACCCGCCCGGGCCCCGAGTACGGCGTCTCGAACCGCACCGTGACCCGCCCCACCCCGCTGCCCTGCACCCACCCGGGCCCGAACTCCGAGTGCGTCACGTCCTGCCCGGGCCACCACCGCCGAGCCACCGGCTCAACGGCCGCCTCAGCCGCCTCAACCACACCCTCCCTCTCCCCCTCCCCAAACTCCCCTTCCTCCGCCTCCCGCTCCGCCTGCGCGAACAGATCCTCCTGCGTGTAGTCGGCCAGCTGAGCAACGCCCACACCCAGCAACCGCACACCCCCCGTGGTGTCCACCTGCTGCGCCAGCCGCCGCGCCGTCGCCGCGATCACCGCAGGATCATCCGTCGGCCCACCCAACGTCTCGGACCGGGTCAGCGTCGAAAAGTCGAACCGCCGTACCTTCAGCACCACCGTCCGCCCCGAGCGCCCCGCCGCCCGCAACCGCCGCACGCACCGCGCGGCCAGCTGGTCGACCTCACGCAGAATGCGCTCCCGATCGGCCAGGTCGACCTCGAACGTGTCCTCCACCGACACCGATTTGGCATCCCGATCCGGCACCACGGGCCGCTCGTCCCACCCCAGCGCCATCTGGAACACGCCAGCGCCGTGCGCCTTCCCGAGCAGCCCGACCAGCTCCTCGAACCCGGCCTCCGCAAGATCCGCAACACTCGTCAGCCCGGCCCGTCGCAGCGCCTGCTCCGTCGCGGGCCCGATGCCGGGCAGCGCCCGCACCGGCATCGGCGCCAGCACGGCCCGCTCCGAGCCTGGTTCGATCAGCACCAACCCGTCCGGTTTGGCCTGCTCGGAGCCGATCTTCGCCATCAACTTCGAAGCCGCGGCACCCACCGACGCGGTCAGCCCGGTGCGTTCCACGATGTCCGCCCGCAGGTCCTCGGCGAGCGCCAGCACCAGCTGCGCTCCTTCGGCGGGCGTCGCGGCGGCCAGCGCCGGCCCGTACGGCCCGGCCTCCAGGTCGACGAACGCCTCGTCCAGGCTGAGCGGTTCGACCAGTGGGGAGCGTTCCCGCAGCAGGCCCATGACGATCTCACTGTTGGCCCGGTACGCCTCGAACCGGCCGGTCAGGAACGCCGCGTTCGGGCACAGCCGGCGCGCCTGCGCCATCGGCATCGCCGAGTGCACACCGAACTTCCGCGCCTCGTAGGACGCGGTGGAGACCACCCCACGCCCGCCGAGCCCGCCGACGATGACGGGCTTTCCGCGCAAGCTCGGCTTCGACGCCTGCTCCACCGCCGCGAAGAAGGCGTCCATGTCGAGGTGAATGATGCTCGGCACCGATCGCACGCCCCATCTTCCCGCGCACCACCGACAATCCCCACTCCCCCTACCGGGGACCCGCAGACAGCCCTCACCCCCACCCCCGCGCCCCCAGGGGGCCTCGCGGCAGCCCTCACCCCCGCGCCGCGTCGGCCAGCGCCCGCTCCACTCCGTCCTCGTGCCGGCCGAGCAGCGTCGGATCTGGCCGCACCAGCACGTTCAGGAACGCCTTCGCCGCGCTGCCGATCTCCCGCACCTCGCCGTAGTGCCAGGTGGTGTCGTGCCACTCCTCCACGCCGACCCCGGACGACTCGATCCCGGCGGCCCGGCACAGCGCCAGCGCCCGCCGCACATGGAAGGTCTGGCTGATCAACACCGCCTTGTCGACGCCGAAGATCCGGTGCGCGCGGGTACAGGAGTCCCAGGTGTCGAAGCCCGCGTAGTCGCCGACCACCCGGATCTCCGGCACGCCGCGCTCGATCAAGTAGGTACGCATCGCGTCGGTCTCGTCGTACTCGACGGTGCCGTTGTCGCCGGTCACCAGGATCGCCTGCACCTTGTTCGCCCGGTACAGCTCCAGCGCGGCGTCCAGCCGGTGCGCGAGGTACGGGGAGGGCTTGCCGTTCATCAGACCGGCTCCGAACACGATGGCGACCGGCGAGGCCGGCACGCTCTGCACGGTGCCGATCTTGTGGGACTGCGTCACGAACAGCCAGGCGTTCGGGGTCAGCGCCAGCACCGAGCACGCCAACAGCGCCTGGAACCAGCGCCGTTGCCCACGCCGACTGCCCCACCCGGGCGGCCGCCGCTTCAGCAGCCACCGCCCGCGCCGCCCGAGCCCCTGCATGATCATTCGCACACGGGAGTGGACGAAACGCCCGCCCGGCCGGTTCCCGCGGGGAGATCGTCAGACGGCGCGGTTGCGGCGCTGCGCCAGCTCGTCCCCCGGGTCGTGGCCGACCAGCGTCTCGCCGGTGTCGGTGCGCTCGCCGTGCAGCCGGCCGAGGGTGGCCTCCAGCTCCTGCCACACCGCGCCGACCGCGATGCCGAACACGCCCTGGCCGCCGTTCAGCAGATCGACGACCTGCTGCGGGGAGGTGCACTCGTAGACCGTCGCGCCGTCGCACATCAGGGTCAGCCCGGTCAGGCCGGCCTGATCGGCGGACTGCAGGTGCGTGACGGCGACCCGGATGTTCTGCAGCGAGACTCCGGCGTCCAGCAGCCGCTTGACGATCTTCAGCAGCAGGATGTCCCGGAAGCTGTACAGCCGCTGCGCACCGGCCGGATAAGTGGAGCGCACCGAGGGCTCCAGCAGCCCGGTGCGGGCCCAGTAGTCGAGCTGGCGGTAGGTGATGCCGGCGGCGGCGCAGGCCGTGGGGCCGCGGTAGCCAACCAGGGCCGAGGTGGGGGTGAGCCGTTCGATCGCGGGCTGCCCGGGCTGGACAGCCGGGAACCGGCCGAGTCGGGGCAGCTCCTCACCGTCCGGTTCGGGCCGCCAGGGCCGCCCGATCGGACCGCGGCCGGCGCGCGGCACGTGCACCGCGCACAGGGCTCCGGAACGCGTCTCGTCGCCGGTGCCGCTCATCGCCAACCTCCGTCCATTCCGCCTCAAGGCCCCCGTGGCCCCGCACGGACCCGACGGGCCCAGGCTGCGGACGGCCCGTCCGGCGGGCCATCACCTGACGGTAGGCAGTCGCCCAAGCACCGTCAACGATCGCCACGCCGGGGCCTCGCACAAACTTCACCCCATCGAGTGGTTATTCGTGCCCCATGCGCGGGTAGCGAAATGGATTTCTACCACAGCCGAGTTGCGGCCCACGGCCCGCCCCGCTAGCAGAGCGTCCGCCCCAGGTGACCGACCGCCACCGAAGAGCGCCATCAACCGCCGCAATTACGGCCTACTGCGGACCACCGCCGAAGTCCTCCGGCGAGACCTGGTCCAGGAACTCCCGGAACTTCTCGACCTCGTCCTCCTGCTCGTCCGGGATCGAGATACCGGCCTCGGCCAGCACCTCCTCGGTCCCGAAGATCGGCGTGCCGGTGCGCAGCGCCAGCGCTATCGCGTCGGAGGGGCGCGCACTCACCTCGGCACCCCCGGAGAACACCAGGTCGGCGTAGAACACCCCGTCCCGCAGGTCGTTGATCCGCACCTCGGTCAGCTGCTGGCCGAGCGCTTCCAGCACGTCCTTGAACAGGTCGTGCGTCAACGGCCGCACCGGAGTCATGCCCTGCTGGGCGAAAGCGATCGCGGTGGCCTCCCCCGGCCCGATCCAGATCGGCAGGTAGCGGTCCCCGCCGACCTCCCGCAGCAGCACGATCGGCTGGTTGGAGGGCATCTCCACCCGGACACCCACGACGTCGAGCTCATTCACACCAGCAACCCTATGGCGCGAGCCCCCGATAGGAAAGCGCAGCAGGCAGCGGCCACCGTGATCCGGACGCCGCCCACCGCCCACCCGCTCAGGACCGGGCCCGCAGCCCGGCCTGAACCATCGCCGCGTGCAACCGCACCGACAGCGTCGCCAGCTCCCGGGCCGTCGCCTCCGCGTGCGCCCTGGTCTGCGGATTGCGGTGCCGCCTCAGCGGCGCCACCACCTGCTCCACCAGCGAAACCTCGCGGTCCGCCGCCGCCTTCATCGCCCGCAGGTGCCGAGGCTCCAGGCCGAACCGGCCCAGCTCCGCCACCAGCCGCGCGATCTGCAGCGCCTCCCCGTCGTACCCGCCGTCCGGCCCTGCCTGCACCAGGCCGTACGACTCCCACTCGACGAGCTCCCGCTCCTGGGCCTCCGCCGCCGCGATCAGCTCGGCCCGGCCCAGCCGCACCCCGCCCACCGCCGATGACCCCGCCAGCTCCCGGTCCGCCTCCTCCAGCGGCCCCGGACGGGCCTCCGCCGCCGGAAGCGCCGGCGGCTGCTCGCCGCGCTCGATCGCGTCCAGGTGCTCGCGGATCACCCGCAACGGCAGATAGTGGTCGCGCTGCATCCGCAGCACGTACGCCAGCCGCTCCACGTCCGCCGCCGAGAACTTCCGGTAGCCGGACGGAGTGCGCTGCGGCTCGACCAGGCCCTCCGCCTCCAGGAAGCGGATCTTCGAGATCGTCACCTCCGGGAAGTCGTCCCGCAGGAAGGCCAGCACCGCGCCGATGGACAGCAGTTCGTCACCCCGCCGGCGCGCCTCGCCCGCGCGGCGCGAAGCCGGCACGGGCGAGGACCCGAGGGACGGGGTCGGAGTCTGTGGGGTCACTCGGGCTCCAAACGGAGAAGTGGTCAGTACCCCCGGTGGTGACTGGCGAAGAACACCAGCCGGTACTTACCGATCTGCACCTCGTCGCCGTTGTTCAGCAGCACCTCGTCGATCCGCTCCCGGTTCACGTAGGTGCCGTTCAGGCTGCCCACGTCCGCGACCGAGAAGCCACCGTCGGGCTGCCGGCGGAACTCCACGTGCCGACGCGACACCGTCACGTCGTCCAGGAAGATGTCCCCCTGCGGGTGGCGACCCGCCGTGGTCACGTCCGAGTCCAGCAGGAACCGGCTCCCCGAGTTCGGGCCGCGCTGCACGATCAGCAGTGCCGAGCCCGGCGGCAGCGCGTCGATCGCCGCCATCACCTCGGCCGACAGCGCCGGAGTGGCGCCCGTCGACGTCGCGGTCGGGTCGTACGACTCGATGCCGGAGATCGAAATGGTCGACGTGGTCTCCACCGCGCCCTCCGGGAAACCGCCGCCACGCAGCTGAGTACCGCAGTTCGAGCAGAACCGGGCCTGCGCCGGGTTCTGGTTCCCGCACCGCGGGCACGGGCTGGTGCCAGCCATGTTCACAGCCTCCTGGCGCGGCGCACCCGACTGGGGGTGCCCGGCGTAGGTGTCCGGGGCAAACCCTCCACCGGAGGTTGAGGGTCCTGCCGGGAAACCTATGCGCGGCCCGCCCGACGAATCAACCGACGCGCCGTAGCCCGCGTCAATCTGCCCGGTCGGCACGCCAGCCCCCTGGGTCACGTCCTCCCGGTACAGCGGACGCTGCCCGTCCGGCGCCGGACGGGCCGACGGCACCCCGCCGTCCTCCTGCCGGTACCGGGCGGTCGGTGCCTCCGCCGCCGCCTGCTTGTTACGGCCGAAAAGCTTCGAGAAAAAACTCACGGGCGAATCCCCTTGCGTGTGACAGAACCGCCCGCGGGGCAGGGTTCAGGGCTCGGTGTGGCGGTAAGCCCGGCATCCGGCCGGAAACTGACGATCGACAAAACCAAGTGTCGCCGACCCCCTGCGGGCACCCACCACCGGGGGCGACCCGCAGCTGACGAACCGTACGGAGCGCGCCCCGTCACTTCGCCGCCGGCTTGCCGTACTGCAACGGCCGCGGGGTGGCCAACACGTCCACCACCACCTTCGGCTGCGGGACGATGGTCGCCCGCGCCTGCTGCTTCTCCAAGCTGCGCACCACACCGCCGGGAATGTTCAGTGCCGGAGTCAGATCCTGCGGGTTTCCCACCACGGTGAAACGAAACGGCTGCGACACGTTCTTCCCGTCGATCCGCACACCGCCGCCCGACGCGTTGTCGGTGAAATACGTCCCGGCCACCACGCGCACGTCGTTGATCTGAATCGCCTCCGCCCCCGCCGCTCGGAGTTCCTGCAGGGTGTCCAGCAGCATATCCGCCTTCACCTGCCCTTGGGGATCATCGATCGTCAGCACGATCCCCGGGCCGGTCGCCTTCTCCGTCCCCGCCAGCACGCCCAGCTCGCCGGCCTTCTTCCTGGTCTGCTCCTGCGCCTCCTTGGCCTGGTTGGACGAGTTCTCCAACTGCGCCAAGGACTGCTCCAGCTGCGTCTTCTCGAACTGAAGACGCTGCTGGCGGCCGTCCAGTTCGTCCAGGATCCGCACCAGGTCCTCCTGCCGCGCCCCGCGCAGCTGGCTGTGGTCGTTCGTCGACCGCACCTGGATCGCCAGCGCCAGCCCCAGCGCGAACAGCAGCAGCGCCACCACGAACTGGCCGCGCGACACCCGCGGCGGCCACAGCGCCGCCTTCAACCGGGTCCGCCCGTCCGACGGCAACGCCACCGGCACCGGCGCGGCCTGCCGCGCCACCACCGGCTCCTCCGGCACCGGCTCGACCTCGGGCTCCGCCACCGGCTCGACCTCGACCTCGGGCTCCGCCGCCGGGGCCTCCTCGACCTCCGACTCCGGCTTCTCGACCGGCTCCTTCGGCTTCTTCGGCTCCGCCTTCGGCTCCTCCGCCGCGGCCGGCTGCTCCGGGCCCTTCGGCTCCTTCTCCTCGCTCACAACCGCTCCCCTAGGCCCTGAACACGTGCCGACGGATCGCCGCCGCGTTCGAGAAGATCCGGATGCCCAGCACCACCACCACGCCGGTGGACAGCTGCGAGCCCACGCCCAGCTGGTCGCCCAGGAACACGATCAGCGCCGCCACCACCACGTTCGACAGGAACGACACCACGAAGACCTTGTCGTCGAAGATCCCGTCCAGCATCGCCCGCACGCCGCCGAACACCGCGTCCAGCGCCGCCACCACCGCGATCGGCAGATACGGCACCACCGCGTTCGGCACCTCCGGCTGCACGAACACGCCGACGACCACGCCGATCACGAGTCCCAGTACGGCAATCACGGTGTAGCTGCTCCTGTTCCGGAGGGAGTGGACTTCACGGTCGAACCCGTCGGCCTGGACGGCCCCGACGAGGACGGCGACTTCGGCTTCGCGGTCGGCGACGACGGCGGCTGCGACGACGAATGCGGTGCGGACGACTGCGACGGCGCGGGCGACGGCGTCGGAGACTCCGTCCCGGCCACCCGCAGCGTCACGCCCAGCGCGGCCGGCAGCGTCAACGACTTCTGCGCGGACACCGTCGAACGGATCCCGTAGCTGTCCTGGATGACCTTCAGGTAGTGGCCGCCCTCGTTGTCCTGGAACGCCTGCGCCAGCCGCGGCCCGTCCCCGATCGCCAGCAGCGTGTACGGCGGCACCAACGGCCGGTTGTCCACCAGGATCGCGTCACCGGCGGCCCGGATCGCCGACAGCGCGGTCAGCCGCTGCCCGTTCACGGACACCGCCTCCGCGCCCGCCAGCCACAGGCCGTTCACCGCGTACTGCAGGTCGTGGTCCTGGACCCGGCCCTTGTTGCCGAAGCCCTCCGCGTTCCGCGGATCGCTCACATTGCCGCCGCCACCGCTGCCGGACGCTTCCTCGATCACCAGCTTCACGCCCGGACCGGTTATCTCCCCGGTCCCGGCCTGCGCCGCCAGCCGGGCCAGCCCGCCGTCGTCCCCGGACTGCAGCGCCTGCGCCTGTGCGTCCTCGACCCTGTCGCGGTCCTGCTCGACCTGCCGCTGCAACGCGTCCGCCGCCTTGTTGGCGTCGTTCACCCGGCTCACCAGGGCGTCCCGCTCCTTCGCCAGGACCGGCGCCGCCTCCTGCGTGTTCACCGCCCCGACCGTCACCACCGTCGCCGCCAGCGCCAGCCCCAGGGCCAGCACCAGCCGACCCTTCGCCGTCGCCGGCAGCCGCGACCGGCCCTCCGCCCCGCGCGCCCGGGCCGCCTCCGCGTACCCGTCGTCCAGCGAGTGGTCCATCACCGTGGTCAGCAGGGACATCGATGCGTCCGGACGGCGGAATCGCCCGTCCGGGTCATTCGGCGTCGACGTTGCTGGCATGCGCCACATCGTTTCACGACCATGACACGGCCCACGACCAGCCCCCGGGCCCGCAGGACGGTATCGGCACAGGATCGTGACAAACGCCCGGAGGGGACGGACCCGAAGGCCCGCCCCCACCAGAACATCTCCGCATTACCTCCCGGCACCGTCCACGACTGCGGCCCATTCGTCCAACAACCGCTCCGTCGCCTCGTCGTCCGGGCCCTCCGCCCACAGGTGCGTCACGGCCTCCGCCGGGTCCGGCAGCACCAGCGTCCACCGGCCGTCCGCCTCGACCACCCGCACCCCGTCCGTGGTGTCCAGCTTGCGGTTGCCCGCCGCCTCCACCACCGAGCGCATCACCATGCCCTTCGCGGCCCACGGCGTCGCGATGTCCCGCTTCTGGATGTGCGCCTGCGGGATCCGCGCATCGATCTGGCTCAGCGTCAGCTGCGTCCGCGCCACCAGACCCACCAGCCGCACGAACGCCGCCGCGCCGTCCAGCACCCCGGAGAACTCGGGCACCACGAAACCGCCGCGCCCGTCACCACCGAAGATCGTGCCGTCCGCCGCCGCGGCCTTCGCCAGGTCGTCCGGCGTGGTCGTGGTCCAGATCACCTGGGTGCCGTGGTACGCCGCCACCTGCTCGGCGATCCGGGTCGTCGTCACCGGCAGCGCCACCTGCCCGGCCCGGCGCTCCGCCGCGACCAGGTCCAGCAGCACCAGCAGCGCCCGGTCGTCCTCGATCACCCTGCCCTGCTCGTCCACGAAGGACACCCGCTCGCCGACCGGGTCGAACCGCACCCCGAACGCGGCCCGCGAGGACGCCACCAGCTCACCCAGCCTGGCCAGCGCCGCCCGTCGCTCGTCCGCGCCCTCGGTCGGCCGCGCCTCGTCCAGGCCGCCGGCCACCGTCAGCGTCTCCACCCCGAGCCGGCCCAGGATGCTCGGCAGCACCAGCCCCGCACTACCGTGCGCGGCATCCACCACCACCTTCAGCCCCGCCTCCCGCACCCCGCTGGTGTCGACCGCCCGCAGCAGGTTCGTCGCGTACGAGTCGAACACGCTCGCCGGGTGCAGCAGGTCGCCGATCTCGCCCGGGAACGCCCGCCGGAACTCCTGCCGGGCGTACACCCGGTCCAGCTTCCGCTGCCCGGCCTGCGACAGGTCCGCGCCGCGCTCGTCGAAGAACAGGATGTCCAGCGAGTCCGGCACCCCCGGCGTGGTCCGCAGGAAGATCCCGCCCGCACTCCCCCGCGCCGTCGCCTGCCGGGCCACCGGCATCGGCACGTTCTCCAAGTCCCGGACGTCGATCGCACTGGTCTGCAACGCCGAGATCATCGCCCGCTTCAACGCCCGCGCACCCCGCGAGTGATCACGCGCGATGGTGACGGTGGCCCCCTTCTTCAGCGTCGTCGCGTACGCCCCCGCCAGCCGCACCGCCAGCTCCGGCGTGATCTCCACGTTCAGGATCCCCGACACGCCCCGCACCCCGAACAGGTGCTCCTGGCCGCGGGACTCCCAGATCACCGAGGTGTTGACGAACGCGCCGGCCTCGATCGTCTTGAACGGATAGACCCGGACGTTGCCCGCGATGATCGACTCCTCGCCGATCAGACACTCGTCACCGATCACCGCCCCCTCGTCGATCCGCGCCGCCTGCATCACGTCGGTGTTCTTCCCGACCACGCACCCGCGCAGATTCGACTGCGGCCCCACGTACACGTTGTCGTGCACCACCGCCTTGTGCAGGAACGCACCGCGCTTCACGACCACGTTCGAGCCCAGCACGGTGTGCTCACGCAGTTCCACGCCGGCCTCGACCTTGGCGTAGTCACCGATGTACAGCGGCCCCCGCAGCACTGCCTCCGGGTCCACCTCCGCACCTTCGGCCACCCACACGCCCGGCGAGATCTCGAACCCGTCCAGCTCGACCTGGACCTTCCCCTCCAGCACGTCCGCCTGTGCCTTCAGGTAGCTCTCGTGAGTGCCCACGTCCTCCCAGTAGCCCTCGGCGACATAGCCGAACACCGGCTTGCCCTCCTTGAGCAACCGCGGGAACACATCGCTCGACCAGTCGACCGACTCCCCCGCCGCCACGTAGTCGAAGACTTCCGGCTCCATCACGTAGATGCCGGTGTTCACGGTGTCCGAGAACACCTGCCCCCAGGTCGGCTTCTCCAGGAAGCGCTCGACCCTGCCCTCGTCGTCCGTGATGGTGATACCGAATTCCAACGGGTTCGGCACCCGGGTCAGGCACACCGTCACCAGTGCGCCCTTCTCCCGGTGAAAAGCAATCAGCTCGGAAAGATCAAAATCCGTCAGCGCGTCACCGGAGATCACCAGAAACGAATCGTCCCGCAACGCGTCCTCGGCGTTCTTGACGCTGCCGGCCGTCCCCAGTGGTGTTTCCTCGTTGGCATAGGTGAGGTGCATCCCCAGTTCCTCACCGTCGCCGAAGTAGTTCTTCACCAGCGACGCCAGGAACTGCACGGTCACCACGGTGTCATTGAGCCCGTGCCGCTTCAGCAACCGCAGCACGTGCTCCATGATCGGCCGATTGGCGACCGGCAACAGTGGCTTGGGCATGCTGGAAGTCATCGGGCGGAGTCGAGTGCCCTCCCCGCCCGCCATCACAACGGCTTTCATTACGGGTGCGTCCTCCTTCGCGGTGGTGAACCCCTGCGGGTCCATCAAACCGGTCCGACGCATGTCTACCCGGAAGAAATGATCCGACTCACCGTGGAGGCCGTGTGAAACGTCTCAGGCTGATCTCAAACAGCAGCCGGACGCTCCGCCTGCAGGATCTGCCGGGCCTGCACGGCATACAACGCGCCGGCCCACCAGTACAGCGTCGTCCCCCACCAGATGAACGCCCAACTCACCGCCTCCGCAACCTGGTGCACCCACCCGTCACCGACACCCAGCAGCAGAAGGGGAAACGCGTACATCAGATTGAACGTGGCAGCCTTCCCCAGAAAACTCACGTTCAACGGCCCGTAGCCCGCCCGGTTGAGCCGCAACAGCACCACCCCGACGAACGCCTCCCGGGCCACCAGCAACGCCGTCAGCCACCACGGCAGAATCTCCCGCCACGTCAGCCCCACCAGCGTCGACACGATGTACAGCCGGTCCGCCGCCGGATCCAGCAACTGCCCCAGCCGGCTGATCTGCCCCCACCGCCGAGCCAGCTTCCCGTCCAGATAATCGCTGACCCCACTCAGCATCAGAATGACGATCGCCCACCCGTCATTCTTCGGCCCCCCGAAGACCGGCCACAACACCAACCAGAGGAAGATCGGTACGCCCACCAGCCGAGCCATGCTCAGCAGATTGGGGATCGTAAAGATCCGGTCGGTCTGGACGCGCGTCTCCTGAACCTCCACTGTGCGGAGCCTCCTGTGGTACCAACGACAAAGTGTGCGGAATTGACCCTACAACAGAAAAGCCCCCTGACATCCCGTCAGGGGGCTTCTCCAGAAGAATTGTTCGGCGGCGTCCTACTCTCCCACAGGGTCCCCCCTGCAGTACCATCGGCGCTGTGAGGCTTAGCTTCCGGGTTCGGAATGTAACCGGGC
>NZ_JBIUCB010000007.1:0-372636 GCF_044593455.1 Kitasatospora sp. NPDC051984 | reverse complement strand
CCTCCCAGCCCCCCTTGGGGCTGGGGGTGGGGGCACCTCCCAGCCGCCAGGCTGGGGGCGGATGATCCGGCGTCGCGCGCCCGGCAAGATCGGCCAGACAGACCCTAGTTGCCTTCCAGTTCGGCGCGCACTCGGCGGGAGGGCTGGAAGGCGTACAGGTCGAGGATGTCCGGCGGTTCGGCCAGGCCGGGGCCTCCGGCGGCGACCCAGGCGGTGATGTCGGCGGCGGCGTCGCGGTCGTTGACCTGGCCGAGCCAGACCGGGCGTCCGCCCGCCCGGCGGCCCTCGGCGGAGGGCTGGACGACGATGACGTTGGCCCGCTCGCAGGCGTCGAGGCAGTCGGTGCGCCGGATCATGGCGATGCCGGCCAGCGAGGTGCGCAGGTCGACGAGCTGGGCCTCGTGGTCCAGGCGGGGGACTTTCGCGGTGGTGCCGCAGCAGCAGCCGCGGCAGACCGTGACGGTGCAGCGGGACTCGGTCTCGGTGCGGCGGCTCATGCGGTGCTCCCCGCCCGTCGGGCCTTGGTCCAGGCGGATTCGCGCAGCAGGCGCAGGCCGTTGAGGCCGACCAGGACGGTGGAGCCTTCGTGGCCGAGGACGCCGAGCGGCAGCGGGAGGGTGGCGACCAGGTCCCACACCACCAGGACGGTGATGAACGTCGCCGCGATGGCGAGGTTCTGCACCACCAGCGCGCGGGCCCGGCGGGAGAGCGCCACCACGGCCGGGACGGTGGCGAGTTCGTCGCGGACGATCACCGCGTCGGCGGTCTCCAGGGCGAGGTCGGATCCGGCCCGGCCCATCGCGATGCCGGTGTGCGCGGCGGCCAGCGCGGGCGCGTCGTTCACGCCGTCGCCGACCACGAGCACCTTCCGCCCGGCCGTCTCCCACTCCTTGACGGCGGCGGCCTTGTCCTGCGGCAGCAGGCGGGCCCGGACTTCGCCGAGGCCGGCCTCCGCGGCCAACTGCCGGGCGGCGCGCGGGTTGTCGCCGGTGAGCAGCGCGGGGGTGGTGCCGGTCAGCGCCGTCAGGGCGCGGACGGTGGCGGCGGCGTCGGGGCGCAGCCGGTCGGCGATGCCGAGGACGCCGACGGGGGTGCCGTCGGTGGCGACCACGACGGCGGTGCGCCCGGCGTCCTCGAGTTCGGCGACGGCTGCGCCGGTGGCCGGGCAGTCGTGGTCGGGGGCGTGGACGGTGACGGTGTGTCCGTCGACGGTGGCGGTGACGCCGACGCCGGGCGTGGAGCTGAAGTCCGCGGCGGTGGCCGGGGTGAGCCGGCGGCTGCGGGCGGCGTCGACGACGGCGCGGGCGAGCGGGTGTTCGCTGGGGTGTTCGGCGGCGGCGGCGAGGGCGAGCAGTTGGTTCTCGGTCAGGCCGGAGTCGGCCTGCGGGCGGATGTCGGTGACGCGGGGGGTGCCTTCGGTGAGGGTGCCGGTCTTGTCGAGGGCGACGGTGTCGATCTGGCCGAGGCGTTCCATCACGACGGCGGACTTGACCAGGACGCCGTGGCGGCCGGAGTTGGCGATCGCGGACAGCAGGGGCGGCATGGTGGCGAGGACCACCGCGCACGGCGAGGCGACGATCATGAAGGTCATGGCGCGCAGCAGTGCGTCGGTGAACGCGGAGCCGAGGGCGAGCGGGACGGCGAACACGGCCAGGGTGGCGGCCACCATGCCGAGCGAGTACCGCTGTTCGACCTTCTCGATGAACAGTTGGGTGGGGGCCTTGGTCTCGGAGGCTTCCTCGACCATGGCGACGATCCGGGCGATCACGGTGTCGGCGGCGTCGCGTTCGACGCGTACCCGCAGTGCGCCGGTGCCGTTCAGGGTGCCGGCGAACACCTCGTCGCCGTTGCGCTTGGCGACCGGCAGTGGCTCGCCGGTGATGGTGGCCTGGTCGACCTCGCTGGTGCCGTCCAGGACCCGGCCGTCCGCGCCGATCCGCTCGCCGGGCCGGATCAACACGGTGTCGCCGACGGCCAGTTGCTCGACCCGGACGGTCTCCTCGCCGGCGCCGGTGAGGCGGGTGGCGGTGGCGGGGGCCAGGTCGAGCAGGCCGCGCACCGAGTCGGCGGTGCGGGCGGTGGCGATCGCCTCGAGCGCGCCGGAGGTGGCGAAGATGACGATCAGCAGCGCGCCGTCCAGCACCTGTCCGACCGCTGCCGCGCCGAGCGCCGCGACGATCATCAGCAGGTCGACGTCGAGTGTCTTCTCCTTCAGCGCCTGAAGCCCTGCCCAGCCGGGCTCCCAGCCGCCGGTGGCGTACGCGAGGGCGTACAGCGGGCCCCACGTCCAGGCGGGGGCGCCGGCCAGGTCCAGCGGGAGAGCGACCAGGAACAGCAGCAGTGCGGCGAGCGCCCACCGGGCCTCGGGCAGCGCGAGGACGCGGGTGCGCCGTTTCGGCGGGGCCGGGCGGGGTTCGGCGGTGGGCGGCGCGGGCCGCCGGTCCAGGACGGAAGACATGGCGGGGCAACCCTTCGCGGGGCGGGGAGGACTCCTCCACCATACCGGAACATCTGAACAGGTCTTCAGGTGTCACCGGTATGATGACGTCATGGGCCACGGAATCGACACCGCCAGCAGCGCCACCACCCGCGAACGCCTGGACGCCGTCGGAACGGCCGATGTCGCGGCCACCCTCCAGGCCCTGGCCACCCCCTCCCGCCTGCACATCCTGGCCCGCCTCCAGGAAGGCCCCTGCTCGGTGGGCGACCTCGCCGAAGCCGTCGGCCTGGAGGCCTCCGCCTGCTCGCACCAACTGCGACTGCTGCGCAACCTCGGGCTGGTCACCGGCGAGCGCCACGGCCGCTCGATCGTCTACGCGCTGTACGACAACCACGTCGCCGAGCTGCTCGACCAGGCGCTCTACCACGTGGAACACCTGCGCCTCGGCGTCCGCGACACGCCTCCCGCCGCCGACTGATCTTTTTCGACGCCGCCCTGTCCAGCATGTGGGACCCCGGACGCGGGACCCGAGCGGGGCGGGGCTTAGATGGCAGATGTAGAAGCCAAGCATCAGCATCTGCGCGAAGAAGGTCCGCCATGCCCCACATCACCGTCGACTACTCACCACAGCTGGCCGACTCCTTCGACCGCCCCGGATTCGTCCGCGAGCTGCACCCCCTGGTCCGCGACCGGGTGTCCTCCCGGGGCGTGTGCAAGACCTTGTTCCGTCAGGCCGCCGAGACCTGGGTGGGCGACGCGGACGGCCAGTTGACCGCCTTCGTGCACATCGCCATCGGCCTGCTGCCGGGACGGCCGGAGGGGCTGAAGGCGCGGCTGTCCGAGGAGGTGCTGCGCCTGCTCGACAAGCACCTGCGGCCCGTCCTCGGCCGCGAGGTGGTCCGCTCCGCCGAGGTCCGCGACCTCACCCCGTCCTACCGCCTGCGCACCGGCTGGTGACTCTCACCGCCGCAGAAAACGCGTCAGCTCGGCGTTCACCCGCTCCGCCCGGGTGTACGGCAGGGCGTGGTGGGAGACGCCGCCGAGGGTGCGGATCTCGGCCTGCGGGAGCAGCCGTCCGGCCCGGGCGGTGAGGGTGCGCGGGTCGTGGCAGCGGCTGTTCGCGGCGACCAGCAGCAGGCAGCGGGCGCGGAGGGTCCTGAGCGTTTCCGGGGTGGGGCGGCGGCCGGTGACGGGGCGGGCGGCGGGGAAGGTCGCGGCGAGGCCGTAGAGGCGGGCCCAGTCCGGGTCGAGCGGGACGCCGCCGGTCTCCCAGGCCAGAAACGTCCGGGCGCGGGCTTCGCCGGGCCGGGCCAGCATGGGCGCCGCGTGCAGGAGATAGCGGAGCGAGTAGCCGGTGAAGCAGCCGGTGGGGTCGAGCAGCGCGAGGCGGTCGACCCGTTCGGGGCGGCGCAGCGCGTGGCTCAGCGCGATCCACCCGCCGTAGGAGTGCCCGCACAGGTCGACGTGGTCCAGCCCGAGCCCGTCCAGCACCGCGTCCAGCCAGCCGTGCAGGTCCTCGACGCGGCGCACCGGCTGCCGCCCGCCGCTCGCGGAGCGGCCCGCGTCGCCGATCCGGTCCACCGCGAACACCTGTGCCGTGCGGGCGAGTTCGGCGACGTTGGCCCACCAGCTCGCCGCCGTGGCACCACCCCCGTGGAGCAGCACCAGCGGCGGACCGCCGGCCGGTCCGGCGGCGTTGACCCGGGTGATTCCGTACGGCGTCTCGACGTCGATCGTCTCGACCGGGACGGGCCAGCGGCCCAGCAGGGTGTCGTACGCGGACAGGAAGGCGGAACGGTCGAACGCCATGGCGGCAGCCTCCACGGGCAGAGTTGTCTCGCTGAGCGAGTGTCTCGCTCGGCGAGATACTATGCACCCGCATCTCCACCCAGGAACCCACCCCCGCCGAAAGGCCGCACCCCATGACCGACCAGCACGGACTCCGGACGGTGCATCAACTCCGCGCCCTCACCGTCGAACTGGACCTGCTCGCCGCCGCCTTCGCCCAGCGCAACAACCTCCACCCCACCGACCTGCGCGCCCTGATCGCCCTCCTCGACGCCGCCCGCGCCGGCACCCCCGCGACGCCCGGCCTGCTCGGCCGCGAACTCCGCCTCAACTCGGCCGGCACCACCGCCGTCCTCGACCGCCTCGAACGCCACGGCCACCTCCGCCGCACCCGCGACCCCCACGACCGCCGCCGCGTCCTCCTCGAAGTCACCGAGCAGGCCGTCACCCTCGGCGAGACCTTCTTCGGCCCGTTGATCGCCGACACCGTCGCCCTGGTCGACGGCCTCTCCCCCGCCGAACTCGCCGCCGTGGAAGGCTTCCTGACCTCCATGCGATCCCTGGTCGCCCACCACGCCCACTGACGGCCGGCCGAGCGCCCCACGAACCAGCCCGAGGTGGCACCCACCCAACTCCCCCCACACAGCCGCGCGCAGCGCAACCACCTCCCCCTACCACCCCCGACGCACATACCGACCAGGAGTGGTCCCGAGGAAGTGGCGGGTGAGGTGGGGCGGGTCGTGGAAGCCGAGGATGGTGGCGACGGTGGCCGGGGGTGGCCGTCGACGCTCGTTGCCGGTGGCGGTGTTCACGGCGGAGCTGTTCGGCACCGGCAACGACCGGGACAACCGGGCGGCGGTGCGAGCGGTGCCGACGGTGGCGCTCGATCTGGTGGGGCTGGCGCTGCACGGGCCGCGCAACGTCGTGGACAAGGTGCTCAAGGGCGCGCGCATGCACCCGTGAGCAGCGGCGGTCGGGTCGGACCTCTGGCGCCGCCCGACCCCGGTATCCGTCCGATAGCTCACGAAGGCGCGTCCTCGCAATAGCGGCACCCACAAGCGCCGCGCCGATCCTCCGTGGCACGCTCGCACGGGCGGCGGGCAGCGGCCCCGATACGCTCCCCGGAAACGGAGGCGTACGACCTCGGCAGTCTCGCGCTGCACGGGCCCGTCGTGCACCTGGCGCAGCAGCTGACCGTGGCCGTCCCGGACCAGGAGGTCGGCCACCCCACCGGAACGGACCCCCGAGTGACCCTCCAGCAGATCACCCCGAAGCAGCGCGGCTATCTGATCGTCAACTCCCACCCGGCGGGTTGCGCCGAGGTCGTGAAGCGCACCTGGGAGTCGATCCCGGCGCGCACTCCCGAGGGCCGCGCCCCGGTGGTGCTGCTGCTCGGCTCGAGCGCCGGGTACGGCATGTCGATTCTGCTGGCGGGCCTGCGGCGTCACGGCATCCGCGGTGTCGGCGTCGCCTTCGAGGGCGCGCCGACCGAGCGCCGTACGGCAACGGCCGGTTGGTACCGCACGGCAGCCACCGCGGAGTTGGGCGCCGACGCGGATTTCGTCTTCGTCAACGCCGACGCGTTCTCCGCGGCCGCCAAGGAGCGGGCGCTCGATCTGATCGCGGAGCGGTTCGGCCCGGTCGACCATCTGGTCTACAGCCTTGCCGCACCGCGTCGCACCGATCCGGTGACGGGCGAGGTGCACCACTCCGTCATCAAGCCGATCGGCGAAGCGTACGAGGCCGCGTCCCTGGTGTTCCCGGACGAGGTGGCGACGGTCGGCAGCGTGCAGCTCACCGCGGCGAGTGAGGAGGAGCAGCGTGCCACGGTGCAGGTGATGGGCGGCGAGGACTGGCGGTTGTGGGTCGAGGCGCTGGCCGAACGTCGGCTGCTCGGCAGCGGGTTCACCACGGTGGCGCTGTCCTACGTCGGCTCCGACATCACTGCCCCCGTCTATCGGCGGGGCACCATCGGCGCCGCCAAGGAGCACCTGGAGGCGACCGCGCGCACCCTGGCCGACGGTGTTCTCGCCGATGGCGCGAGCCGGGCGTTCACCGTGGTCGCCGGTGCCGCCGTCACGCAGGCGTCCACGGCGATTCCGTCCATCGCCCTGTACACCTCGCTGCTGCGCAACGTTCTCGGTGCGGACGGTTGGCGCAGCACCGCCGACCAGGCCGTCGACCTGTGGTCGCAGCTGACCGGCGAGAAGCCGCTGGTGCTGGACGAGCGGGGCCGGATCCGGCTGGACGGCTGGGAGTTGGACGAGAAGGTGCAGGAGCGGGTGCGCGAGCTGTGGGCCGATCCGGCCGCCGCGCTGGCCGGGGAGCCGGGCGGCGCGGCGTGGTTCTACGGCCAGTTCCGCGCGCTGTACGGCTGGGACGTCCCCGGTGTGGACTACGGCGTCGATGTCGAAACGGCGGTGGCCTGGCCCGACTTCGAGGTCAGGTAGCCTGCGTCGGCGGCCGGGTGCGGCATCGGCTTGCCTGCACCCGGCCGCCTCGCGCCATGTCCCGGCGGGGTCGGGTCAGTTGGAGCGGCCTCAGGCCTGGAGCGAGGCGAGTGTGACCACCGTGATGTCGGACGGTGCGCCGACCCGGACCGGCGGGCCCCAGGCGCCCGCGCCGCGGGTGACGTAGAGCTGGGTGTCGCCGTACCGTTCCAGGCCGGCCACGGTCGGATTGGCCAGTTCGGCAAGGTAGTTGCCGGGCCAGAGCTGGCCGCCGTGGGTGTGGCCGGAGAGCTGGAGGTCGACGCCGTGGCGGACGCTGTCGTGGACGGTCACCGGCTGGTGGGCCATCAGGACGGCCGCCCGGCCACGGTCGCGGTCGCCCAACGCCCGTGCGTAGTCCGGGCCTTGGCCCTGTGAGGTGCCGGCGATGTCGTTGACTCCGGCGAGGTCGAACCAGGGCAGCTCGACGCGGGCGTTCTCCAGCGGGTGGACGCCGAGTTCGCGGACGAAGTCGACCCAGGGCGCGGCGCCCGAGAAGTACTCGTGGTTACCGGTGACGAAGTACGCGCCGTCCTTGGCCCGCAGGTCGGCCAACGGGCGGGCGGCGGGGCCGAGTTCGGGGACGGTGCCGTCGACCAGGTCGCCGACTACGGTGATCAGGTCGGGCTGGGTGGCGTTGATGGTGTCGACGATCCGCCGGGTGTGTGCGCGGCCGAGGATCGGGCCGAGGTGGATGTCGCTGACCACGGCGATCCGGTAGCCGTGCGCGGCGCGCGGCAGTTTCGCCAGCGGCACCGTCACGCGCTTCACCTGCGGCCCGCGCAGCACCCCGTACGCGCCGTTGCCCACCACGCCGACGGCGACTCCGGCGGCCGCCCCGGCCACCACCCGGGACACGAACAGCCGCCGCGAGGGCTCCACCGCCTTCCCCGCCCCAGCAGACCCCGCCGCGGACTCTTCGGGCTCCGCCGACCCAGCAGCAGGCCCTGCGGGCCCCGCCGCCTCCGCAGAAACCGTCACCGCCGCGGCAGAGACCGCCACGGGCTCGACAGCCACCGCCGGCTCGCTCTCGCGGCGACGCGGAAGCCGGAGCAGCAGGGGGCGCAGCAGTTCGCCGGCCAGCAGGGCGAGCAGGAGGTAGAGGAGAACGGCCATCCAGAGGTAGCCGGGCCAGGCGAACCAGCGTTCCACGGCGAGCGGGAAGGCCCGGCCGCCGACCAGGGCCAGCAGGGAGAGCACGGGCAGCAGGACGGTGAGCACGGTGCCTGCGCGCCGGTAGCGGCTGCCGGGGCGGGAGACGTCGCGGACCAGTCGTCGCCACACGTACCAGTGCGCCGCCCCGAACAGGCCGAGCACTGCCACCAGCCCCACCACCGCGATCACCATGCGGGCAAGTATCGGGGCTCGGTGATCGCGGGCTGTGACCGGGGTGCCGTTCCGTTCGACCGGGCGTGTTCGTCCGGGTGCGGGGCGTGCCGGTGTGCGTTCGGTTCCTGTGAGCCCTCCCACATCGTGGCGGGCTTCTACGACTCCCAATAGTCGGTGCGCGAACCAGCCTCGCGGACGGCCACATCGCCTTCCCGTCCGCCCGCCGAAGCTTACCGCAATTTCGCAGGTCAGAGGCATTCCGGTGGCCACCGGCCGATGGTGCGGACCAAGCCCGACCCGGAGCCGCCGAAGCCCGCCCGACCACCTCCCCTCCGACCGATCCGCTACTACGAGGCATAGTTGCCGGGGCTTTTGAGCCACTCTGCGTGATCTGCCAAGAATGTCCCCCGTCCGCCGGGCAGCCCGGCCGCTCCGGCCACCATTCCGCTGCCGCGTTCGTCCGATTGCCGCGCTGCGCCGTGTTCCACGGTGCGGGGCCGGTGCCGTGCGTGCCGGTCGGCGGGCCGCCGTGTCCCACCGGCCGTCCGGCCCGTACAAGAAGAGATCGCCATGCCGCACCGCCGCCCGCACCGCCGCCCCTCCCGCCTTTCGCGGACGCTCCGTCGCAACCGCCACTCGATGGTGGCGGGCGTGGCAACCGTCGCGGTCGCGGGTGCCGCCGCCCTGGCGATCGCCCTGCCGCAGCACTCGGCCCCGGCCGACGCGGCGGCCCGGCCGGCGAGCGTCGAGCAGCTCGCGGCGGACGCCCTCCCCTCGCCGGACGCCGCGTCCGCGCAGGCGCGGGCCGAGGCGGAGGCGAGCGCGAGCGCCAGTGCGTCCGCGCAGGCCGAGGCGGACGCGAAGGCCAAGGCGGAAGCGGAGGCCAGTGCGAGTGCCAGTGCGAGCGCCGAGGCGAAGGCCAGGGCGATCGCCGAGGCGGCGTCCCGGTCGCAGCAGCGCCAGGCGCTGGCGAGCAGCAAGCCGTCCGCCACCCCGTCGGCATCCGCGTCGGCGTCCGCGCCGGTGTCCGCGTCGGCCGTCGCCAAGGCGCTGAGCGGGACGCCGCAGCAGATCGCGGCGCAGCTCGTGCCGGCGGGGCAGTTGCAGTGCTTCAACAACATCGTGGAGCGCGAGAGCGGCTGGAACGTGCATGCGACCAACCCGTCCTCGGGTGCGTACGGGCTGATGCAGGCGCTGCCGGGTTCGAAGATGGCGTCGGCGGGCGCGGACTGGCGGGACAACCCGGCGACCCAGATCAAGTGGGGCCTGCAGTACATGAACCAGACCTATGGCAGCCCGTGTGCGGCGTGGGCGTTCTGGCAGGCTCACAACTGGTACTGAGGGCCGTTGGTCCTTGCCCCGGAGGGACATTCGGCACGGTGTGTGCGCAGCTCCACCACCATGCGTACATCTGACGATACGTCAGCAAGTCACGGCGTTCCGCCCTCTATCCGGACATTTCATCGCACGCTCGTGTTCGTTTGGTGAAGATTCAGCGAACTTCCCATGACTGCTGTCCGGAATAGCCGCTTTAGAGCGGCTTCCGACCTTTGCCTGAGGCTGTCCCCGCCCCTAGCCTCCCGCCCATGGCCCCACCACTGATCACCGTCGTGCTCCCCGCTTACGACGAGCAGGAACAACTGAAGGAGTGCCTCGACTCCCTGCTCGCACAGTCCTTCCGCGAGTTCGAGATCATCGTGGTCCAGACGCCCTCCCCGCACTGCCCGGAGGAGCGGCTGCTGGAGGCGTACGAGCTGCGCGACGCCCGGGTACGGGTGCTGCGGCTGGACACGGAGCCCGGCATCGGACGGGCCCGGATGGCGGGCGCGGCACACGCGCGCGGCGACTACCTGCTGTTCCTGGACGCCGACCACCTGCTGCCGGCGGACGCGTTCGAGGCGATGGACGCCCGGCTCACCGAGACCGGTGAGGTCGATCTGCTGCTGTTCGGCCACAACCGCGAGTACCGGGGCAAGGTGTGGCCGGGCAACGCGGCCGAACTGCTGGACGCCGCCGGCCCCGATGTGTTCACCCCCGCCGAGCACCCCGAATTCTTCGGCGCGCCACCGCTGATCTGGGACCGGCTGGTGCGCACCGCCACCGCCCCGACCTTCCCCGACGGGTTCTACGAGGAGGTCCCGGCAGTGCACCGCACGCTGCTGGCCGCCTCCCGGATCGCGGTTCTCAACCGCGAGTGCGTCACCATCCGCCGCCGCCACACCCTGCACCCGGCGGGCGGCGAAGGAGCAAGCCACTTCGACCTGTTCGACCGCTACGAGGGCACCTTCGAGCTGCTGGACGCGCAGCCCGAGGAGGCCCCGCCGGTCAACCCCGAGGTGCGCACCCACCTGTTCACCCGGATGATCCGCCACTACCTGTTCGTCTTCGACCTGCCGGGGGCCCTGACCCGCACCGAGCGCCCGCAGTTCTTCCAGCGCGCCGCCGAGCACTACAAGCGCTTCCTCCCGGACGGCTACAAGCGCCCGGACGGCCGCGAGGGCATCAAGTTCTCGCTGCTGGCGTCGAATTCGTACGCCACCTTCGAGGTCGCCAAGTTCTCCCGCCTGGCGGGCGTGCGCCGCTGAGCGCGCCCCCGCAGGCCCGAGGCGCGTGCGTCGCTGAGCGCGCCCTCGCAGGCCCGAGGCGCGTGTGCCGCTGAGCGCGCCCTCGCGCGAACACGCGCCGGGAGTGGGGACGGCGTACGTCGGCTCGCGGCAGGGATTTCGGAAATCTTCCGCCCGGGCCGCGTGCCCTGACGATCCGTCGGGCAACCTCCTGACGAGCACGCGGTTGGCCTGGCCCAAGCGGTCCTGACGAACCGTCGGCCCCGGGCGGACGGTAAAGTCCCTCCCCGCGCCAACCTCTGCCGCGCCACCTCCGTGCACCCCGTGCACCCCGTGCACCTCCGTGCATCACCGGACCGGAAGGCGAACTCTCGATGACCTCCCCTGTCTCCCCGTCGGCCGATCCCACCGCGGACCCGTTCTCCGCCGCCGACGGCGGCCCCACTCCGGGGCCTGTCGGCCAACTCCCGCCCCAGCAGCAGATGGCCGGCTGGGCCGTGCTGCTGCTCGGCGTACTGCTGCTGGCCGAGGCATTCGTCTGCGTGGCCGCCCTGATCAGCGTCTGGACGCCGCTCACCACCCTGACCGCCGAACGCGCCCCGTCCGAGGTCCCCGCGACCTGGGAGGTGCTCGGCCTCGGCCCCTGGCACCTGACGTCCAACACCGCGATGCTGATCGCCGTCCTGGCCGCCAGCGGGCTCGGCAGCTTCGTGCACGCCGCGACGTCCTTCGCCACCTACGCGGGCAACCGCCAACTCCTGCCCAGCTGGCTGCCCTGGTACCTGCTGCGCACCGCGATCGGCGGCGCACTCGCCCTGCTGGTCTACTTCCTGCTGCGCGGCGGCCTGTTCGCCAACGGCACCGACGGCACCGCCACCAACCCGTACGGCTTCGCCGGCATCGCCGGCCTGTGCGGCCTGTTCTCCAAGCAGGCCACCGACAAGCTCCGCGAAATCTTCGACACCGTCCTCACCACCCGCGACGGCGCCGGCGACGACGAACGCGACGACAAGATCCAGCCGACCGCCCCGACTTCGCCTACGGCCTCGACTCCACCGACCACACCCGCCGCATCCGGGCCGCAGCCCACCGAACCGGTCGTGGCCACCATCCCCAAGCAGGCAAGCCCGGTCTCCGAATCAGCGCAAACCACCGGTAGTTGACCGTTCACCGGCTCAACCGAGAGGGCGGCCGGGTCCGGTTCGCGACTCGTGATGATCCGATCTTCATGCTCGCGCGGCGTGGTGCGTACGCGCGTCCCGCAGCGGGGGGTGGTCGATCAGCTCGACGTACATGATCCGGTCGTCCACCACGTCCAGGACGGCCACGCCCTCCTCGGCGGGCAGTTCGAGGCAGCGGTGGCCCGGGCCGTACGGCTGTCCGGCCGGGTGCGGGGCGGTGCGGAAGCTCTGGCAGGAGGCGTCCTCGCACTCGCACAGTGCGACCAGGCGCAGTTCCCGTGCGCCGGCGGCCAGTTCGGGTTCGCCGTCCTGCTCCAGCAGCGCCGCGAGTTCGTCCACGAGTTCGGGGAAGACGTCACGGACCAGGGGGTGTTCGGTTTCCATGCCCGCCAAGGTAGCCGTCGGCCGGACACAGCGCGGAACCGCGGCTGCCCGTCGAGCTCCGACCCGCCGTTCGCGGGCCCGCGACCGGGGCCGGACGCCCCCGGCTGGGATGATCGGCGGATGGTCTCCGATCTCGCCCGTGCTCTCGCTGCCGCCGTCCGTGGTGAGGTCCGCTTCGACGTTGCGGAGCGGGCCGTGTACGGGCAGGACGCGTCCAACTACCGGCAGGTGCCGCGTGGGGTGGTGAAGCCGGCCGATGCGGACGATGTGCGGGCGGCGCTCGCGGTGTGCCGGGAGTTCGGGGTGCCGGTGGTGGCGCGCGGGTCGGGGACGAGCATCGGGGGGCAGGCGATCGGGCCCGGCGCGGTGGTGCTGGACTTTCGGCGGCATCTCGGCAAGGTGCTGACGGTCGATCCGGAGGCCCGCACCGCGCGGGTCGAACCGGGCACGGTACTGGACGAACTCCAGCGCGCGGCAAGGCCGTTCGGGCTTCGGTTCGGGCCGGATCCGTCCACCCACAGCCGGTGCACGCTGGGCGGGATGATCGGCAACGACGCCTGTGGCTCGCACTCGCTGGCATGGGGCCGCACCTCCGACAATCTGCACAGCCTGGACCTGCTGCTCGCCGACGGCACCGAACTGACCGTCACCGGCCCGCTGCCACCGCCCGAACGGGCCGCCCTGGCCGCCGCGCCGGGCCGACTCGGCCGTCTGCACCGGGAGTTGCAGGCCCTGGCCGCCGACAATCTGGCGCTGCTGCGCCGCGCCATGCCGGTGCTGCCGCGTCGCGGTTCGGGCTATCCGCTGGACGCGCTGCTCCCGGAGCGCGGCTTCGACCTGGTGCGGGCCGTCACCGGCACCGAGGGGACGTGCGCCCTGCTGCTCGGCGCGACCGTCCGGCTGGTGCCCGAACCGCCGTACCGCGCACTGGTGGTGGCGGGTTACCGGGACGAGACGGCCGCCGCCGACGCGGTGCCCGCGCTGCTGCCGCTCGAACCGTTGACCTGCGAGGGCATGGCCGCCGACCTGGTCGCCGCGCTGCTCGCGGCGGGGCCGCGCCCGCCGGTGCTGGACCGGCTGCCCGACGGTGCGTGCTGGCTGTTCCTGGAGACGGGCGGCGCCACGGCCGCCGAGGCCGCCGACCGGGCGCGTCAACTCGCCGACGCCGTACGGCGGGAGCGCACCGCGACGGTCGCGCTGGTCACCGACCCGGCCGAGCAGCGTGCGCTGTGGTCGATCCGGGAGGCCGGCGCCGGCATCGTCACCCGGCTGCCTCCGGGTCCGGACGGCCGACCGGGTGGGGCGGCGTGGCCTGGCTGGGAGGATTCGGCCGTCCCGGTCGAGCAACTCGGCTCCTACCTGCGGAAGTTGCGGGCACTGCTGAAGCGTCACGGGCTGCGCGGGGTGCCGTACGGGCATTTCGGCGAGGGTTGCGTGCACCTGCGCCTGGACTTCCCGGTGCGTGAACGGCCGCAGGTGATGCGGGAGTTCCTCACCGAGGCGGCGGATCTGGTGGTGGCGCACGGTGGTTCACTCTCCGGCGAGCACGGCGACGGGCAGGCCCGGGCCGAGCTGCTGCCTCGGATGTTCCCGCCGCAGGTGATCGACCTGTTCGCCCGGTTCAAGCAGATCTGGGACCCGGACGGCCTGCTCAACCCCGGCCTGCTGGTCGACCCGCGCCCGCTGGACGCCGATCTGCGCTTCCCCGGACGGGAGTTGCCACTCACCCTGGCCTACCCGCAGGACGCCGGCAGTCTGCTGAACGCCGTCCACCGCTGCGTCGGCGTCGGAAAGTGCGTGGACACCAACAGCGGGGTGATGTGCCCGAGTTACATGGTGACGGGAGAGGAACGGCACTCCACCCGGGGCCGAGCCCGGCTGCTCGGCGAGATGCTGCGCGGCGAGATGCTGCGCGGCGAACTGGTCACCGACGGCTGGCGCTCGCCGGAGGTCCGGGAGGCGCTCGATCTCTGCCTGGGCTGCAAGGGCTGCGCGAGCGACTGCCCGGTGCAGGTGGACATGGCCACCTACCGGTCCGAATTCCTGTACCACCACTACCGGTTCAGGCCTCGCCCGGCCGCCCACTACTCGTTCGGCCTGCTGCCGCTGTGGCTCCGCCTGGCCCATCTCGCGCCGCGCGCCGCGAACGCCGCCCTGAGCGGCCGGTTCAGCGGCGCCCTGCTCAAGCGCCTCGGCGGCATCGACCCCCGGCGCTCGCTCCCCGCCCTCCCGGAGCGCCGTTTCTCCTCCTGGTTCCGCAGCTACCGCGCCGCCCACCCGGCCGACCCGGCCGCACCTGCGGTGCTGCTGTGGCCCGACTCGATGTCCGAACTCCTGGACCCCGCACCGGCGATGGCCGCCGTGCAGGTGCTGGAGCGGCTCGGCTTCCGGGTGCAGCTGCCGGCCGGGCCGGTGTGCTGCGGGCTCACGCTGATCGCCAGCGGCCAACTCGGCGCGGCGCGCCGGGTGATCCGCCGCTCCCAGCGCCAACTGCCGCCCGGCCTCCCGGTGGTGGGCCTGGAGCCGTCCTGCACCGCCACCCTGCGCGGCGACTGGCCGAAACTCCTCGACGCCCCCGAACTCCCCTCCCGGGTCCGCACCTTGGCCGAATTCCTGGACGAAAACGAGGTGGCCCTGCCGCGGCTGGGCGGCACGGCGATGACCCAGGTGCACTGCCACCAGCACGCCGTCCTGGGCACCGACGCCGACCAGCGCCTCACCGCCATGCTCGGCCTGACGAACCGTCACCTCGACGCCGGCTGCTGCGGATTGGCCGGGGCTTTCGGTTTCGAGCGCGGCCACTACGAGGTGTCGGTGGCCGCCGCCGAACGCGCCCTGCTGCCCGCCGTCCGCGCCGCCGAGCCGGGCACGCTGCTGCTCGCGGACGGCCTCAGCTGCCGCACCCAGCTCACCCAACTGGAGCCGTCCGCCCGGCCGTTGCACCTCGCTGAAGTCCTGCTCCGCGCGCTCGAGCAAACCCGGCAGAACGAGTAGCCCCCGTCAGCCCTCCCGCCCGACCGCCACCATCGCCGCGTCGTCCATCAGCCGTCCCCCGACGTAGGCCAGCAGGTCACGGCGGAGGCGGTCGAGGAAGTCCGTGGGTGTGATGGGCTCCGGGGCGAGGTGGGCGGCGCGGGCGGGCAGGGGGTAGAAGACGGCCTCGTGGTTGCGGGCCTCGGTGACGCCGTCGGTGTAGAGCAGCAGGGTGCTGCCGGGCGGGAAGGCGAACTCCTCGGTGCGGCGGTCGGCGGGGGCGAGGTCGCCCATGCCCAGCGGGGGGCCGCTCCGGTGCAGCGGGAGCAGGTGGGCGTGGCCGGGGGTGAGCAGCAGGGGCGGCGGGTGCCCGCAGTCCGCGAGCCGGATCACGGGGCGGTCGTCGGGCAGGTCGAGCACGAGCGCGGTGGCGAAGTTCTCCCGGACGTCCTGGCCGGCGTCGGCGACTTCGGCGAGGTGGCGCTGGTAGGAGGTCTCCAGCGCATCGGCCAGGCAGGCCGGGTCCTCGTGCCGGTGGGCGAGCTCGCGAAACGCGCCGAGCAGCGCGGCGGCGTCGCCGACGGCGTCGAGTCCCTTGCCGCGGACGTCGCCGATCAGCAGGCGGGTGGCGTGCGGGGTGCGGACGGCCGCGTACAGGTCGCCACCGACGTTCGCTTCGTCGTCGGCGGCGAGGTACCGGGTGGCAATCCGCAGCGGTCCGGCCTGTTCGGGCAGCGGGCGCATCAGGACGCGCTGGACGGCGTCGGAGACGGTACGGACCCGGGTGAGTTCGCGTCCGTGGCGTTCGCGGGTTCGGCGGAAGGCGACGACGACGACGGTGACCAGGGCGAGCGCGCCGATCTGGGCCTGATGGTTGGCGGTGAACAGGCCGCCGTGCAGGGCGGCGATGAGGATCAGGGCGATCAGTGCGAGCGCGCCGATCAGGGCGGTCATGCGGGTGCCGGCGAACGAGGCGGTGATGGCGGGGGCGACCACCAGCAGCGGGCCGAGGTGGATGTTCGGGGAGATCGAGATGTCGATGGCGGAGATCAGCACGATCAGGCTGATCGGCAGCAGCACCAGCAGGTGTTCGGCGCGCCACTCGCTCCGCAGTTCCGCCAGACTCCGCCGCCTCACTCCCACCCCACCACCATGCCTCGCCGCGGGGTTGCCCACGACCGGTGGACACTCCGCGTCCCGGGTATGGCGCCGCGTCACCGGCAGCTCCTACGATCACGCCATGACGACCCCGCCGAAGGCTGCCGAAGCCGGTAAGAACCCCTTGGAGCCCGCCGAGGGTGACCTGATCCTCGCCGAGCGATTCGCACCGTGGGTGCGGGCCCTGGGGCTCTCCGTGGTGGAGACGGGGACGCGGCACGCGGTGCTGCGGCTGCCGTGGTCCGACCAGTTGGCCCGGGACGGCGGCGGGCTGTCGGGGCAGGCGATGATGGCGGCGGCCGACACGGCGACGGTCGTCGCGGTGTCCTCGGCGCTGGGCGGGTTCGCTCCGATGACCACCGTCCAGCAGTCGATCACCTTCCAGCGTGCGGCGCGTGACACCGATCTGCTGGTCACGGCGCGGCTGACCAAGCTGGGCCGCCGGATCGCGTTCGCCGAGATCACCCTCACCACGCCGGACGCCCCGGACGACCCGGTCGCGCACGCCACCACGGTCTACGCGTTCCCGGGCTGAACCACCCTGCCCCGGACGACCCGGTCGCGCACGCCACCACGGTCTACGCGTTCCCGGGCTGAACCACCCTGCCCCGGAAGATCAAGTACGTGCACACCCCTGTTCCTGGGGGTGTACCGAGCAGTAGCCTCCTCGGATCCGTCTGATAGCGATCATTCGCCCTGGAGGCTCCATGCGCCCAATCCCCCGCCGCCGCGCGCTCGTTGCGGCCGCGCTCGCCGCTCTGACCCTCACCGGCGCGGCGGCCGTTCCCGCTTCGGCGGCGCCGGGCGGGCAGCACGCCACGGCGTACTACCTGGCGATCGGCGACTCGCTGGCGGCCGGCTACCAGTCCACGCCGACCGGCGGCCACATCGTGGGCCGCGGCTACGCCCAGGACCTGGCGCGGACGCTGGACGAGCGGGCGGCGGACGACCACCGCCCGTTCGAGTTCACCGACCTGGGCTGTCCGGGCGAGACCACCGGCACCATGGCGAACGGCGGCTGCCCGTACCCGCACTCCTTCGGCGGCTCCCAACTGGAGGCGGCGGTCGCCTACTTGAAGGCGCACTGGAAGGACGAGGTGCTGGTGACGATCGACATCGGCGCCAACGACGTGCAGCGCTGCGCGGCCGGTGGCTCGCTCGACCTGCCCTGCGCGATGAACGGCATCGAGCAGGTCCGAACCGGCCTGGACCGGATCCTCGGCGAGCTCCAGCAGGCGGCCGGCCCGCACACCCGGATCGTCGGCATGAACCTGTACGACCCGTTCCTGGCCGCCTGGATGACGGGCGACAAGGGCAAGGAGATGGCCACCGCCTCGGTGCCGCTCGCCAACGCGCTCAACTCGGTGATCGAGACGGTGGACGCGCGCCACCGCGTCCCGACCGCCGACGTGGCGGGGGCGTTCTCCACCACCTCGTTCGCGCCGCTGGTGCCGCTGGGCAACCAGCAGGTGCCGCTGAACGTGGCCCGGGTCATGCAGTGGACCAACATGGCGCGCGGCGACATCCACGCCAACGACGCGGGCTACCAGGTGATCGCGGACGCCTTCGTCGCCAAGTTGCCGAAGCAGTACATGCACTGACACGCCGCCACCCCGCCGCACCACCCGGTGTGGCGGGGTGTCGCCCTACCGGTTCTCAGTGGGCGGTGACGGCGGTGACGGCCGTGACGAACTCCGCCACGCGCTCCTGGGGCAGGTGCCGGGCGATGTCGGCTTCGCTGATCATGCCGACGAGTTTGTGGTCGGGGTGGTTGATCACCGGCAGCCGGCGCACCCGGTGGTCCTCCATCACCGACAGCACCAACTCCGCGTCCTCGTCCTCCTCGATCACCATCGGGCGACCGAGGGCGAGTTCGAGGCACTTGACGGTGCCGGGGTCGCGTCCGTCGGCGACGCACCTGAGCACGATGTCCCGGTCGGTGACGATGCCCAGCAGTTTCTGGTTCTCGTCGCAGATCGGCAGCGCGCCGACGCCGCGTTCGCGCATCATCCGGGCGGCGTCGCCGAGGGTCTGCTCACCGGTGACGCACGCCGCTCCCGGGTGCATGATCTCTTTCGCGGTGGTCATGGCCGGACCTCCCGAGCTGGTTGTGTCCACTGGCCGTCTTCCATGCTGGCCCCGCCACCGGACCGCCCGCCACCGCTGAGGCCCCGGCCGTCCGTCCGGCGGGTCACGCCGCGTGCCGCGGGGCGACGTCCAACGGGCGCTCCGGACGGCCCACTTCGGCGGCCGCCGCGACCTGCGGCAGCTCCAGCTGCTCGACGTCCGGATCCGGCTCCAGCTTCCCCTCGGCCTCGTTCTCGGCGAGTTGCGCCGCGACCTCGGTGGCCTCGACGGCCTGCGCGGTGTTGCGTTCGGTGGAGCTCTCCAGGAAGCGCAGCAGCTCCACCGGGAACGGCAGCACCAGCGTGGAGTTCTTCTCCGCGGCGACCTCCACCACGGTCTGCAGCAGCCGCAGTTGCAGCGCGGCCGGGGTCGCGGACATCACCTTCGCGGCCTCCGACAGGCGCGCGGACGCCTGGTACTCGCCGTCGGCGGTGATGATCCGGGCCCGGCGCTCCCGGTCCGCCTCGGCCTGCCGGGCCATCGAGCGCTTCATCGACTCGGGCAGGGCGACGTCCTTGATCTCCACCCGGTCGATCTGGATGCCCCAGCCCAGCGCCGGGCTGTCCAGCATCAGCTCCAGGCCCTGGTTGATCGGCTCGCGGTTGGCCAGCAGGTCGTCGAGCTCGCTCTTGCCGATGATCGACCGCAGCGAGGTCTGTGCGACCTGCGACATCGCGAAGTTGTAGTCCTGCACGTTGACGATCGCCTTCACCGGGTCGACCACCTTGAAATACACCACCGCATCCACCCGGACGGTCACGTTGTCCCGGGTGATGCCCTCCTGCGCCGGGATGGGCATGGTGATGATCTGCACGTTCACCCGGCGCAGCCGGTCCGCGATCGGCATGATCCGCACCAGCCCCGGCGCCCTGATCTCGTCCCGCACCCGCCCGAACCGGAACACCACGCCGAGCTGGTACTGCTGCACCATGCGCACACTCAACCCGGCCACCACCGCCAACAGCACCAGCACCGCAATCAACGCGTCAACCACGATCATCGCCGTCACCTCGACCCGTACGGCACGCAGACTCGTATCTCTACGCTACTCCGCCCCCGCCCCCACCGGCCGGGCCGCGCGAGACCCAACGGGAAAACGCTTTCCCGTTGACTCGCCGTCCCGCCTGTCACGGTCTGCGCGCCCCTAGGATCGGCGCCATGGAACTGCCCTCCGAACCGTCCTCCGCCCTGCCCTCCGAACTGGTCGGACGTGTCCACGGGCTGGCCGAACTGGACGAGTTGGTGGTCGGCTGCCGGGCCTGCCCGCGCCTGGTCGAGTGGCGGGAGGAGGCGGCCCGGGTGAAGCGCCGCGCGTTCCAGGACCAGGACTACTGGGCGCGGCCGATCCCGGGCTTCGGACCGACCGACGCCCGCCTGGTCCTGGTCGGCCTCGCCCCCGCCGCGCACGGCGGCAACCGAACGGGCCGGATCTTCACCGGCGACCCTTCGGGCGACCTGCTGTACGCCTCCCTGCACCGACTCGGCCTGGCCTCCCAGCCGCACTCCACCTGGCGGGACGACGGCCTCGAACTGTTCGGCGTCCGCATCACCGACCCGGTCCGCTGCGCCCCGCCCGAGAACAGGCCCACCAACACCGAACGCGACACCTGCCGCCCCTGGATCGTCCGCGAGTTCGAGTACCTCCGCCCCACCGTCCGCGCCGTGGTCGCCCTCGGCGGCTTCGCCTGGCAGGCCGTCCTCCCCGCCCTCGCCGCCGCCGGCTGGCAAGTCCCCCGCCCCCGCCCGCAGTTCACCCACGGCGCCCACGCGATCCTCCCCGCCACCGACGACGGCCCGCCCCTCCACCTCTACGGCTGCTTCCACGTCAGCCCCCGCAACACCTACACCGGCCGCCTCACCCCCACCATGGTCGACGACCTCCTCCGCACCGCCGCGACCACCGCGGGCCTGAACCCGACCGCGCCGTAGGCCCGTTGTGCGATCCGGTCAGAAGGGCGGAATCCGCTCGGGGACGAGTCCGGCCTGGCGGAGGAGTCCGTAGAGGTCGGTCTCGCCCCAGAACTCCACGATCCGCCCGTCGCGGAGCCGGTAGGACTTGACGCCCGTCATGGTGAGGTCCCGGCCGCTGCGGTCGTGGGTGTAGGTGAGTGTGAAGGCCACGGTGACGCGGTCGCCGGCCGCGAAGAGATCGTCCACCTGGACGCGGCAGTTGGACAGGCCCGGGGTCAGCACCGACCCCTCGGGGTAGTGCCGCCCCTGACCGTGCAGCCCCGCGCCGTGAACGAGCACGTCCTCGGCGACGAGCTCCTCGAACTCGGCGACCTGCCTCGTCTCGAAGACCCGGAGGTAGCGACGGACGACCTCGACGTTGCGCTTGCTGACAGCTTCGGACATGGCACCGACCGTACCCAGCAGCCGATCCGGCCCGCCAGTGCCCCCAACTCGCCGCCCTGTGCGGCCGATCCGCGCACCACCCGCCTACGTACGCGCTGGCGAAGCCGGCCGATCGCCGTACGACACGCGTCGGGCCGGGTCGCGAATACCACACTCAGCCACCGAGCTCAGCCGCCGAGCGTCTCCACCCGGGTGGTGACGGTCTGCGGGCCGGCCGCGTACGGCACCTCCAGATCGACGGTCGTGCGGTACACCTGGTGGCGGTTCACCCGCCCCAGCGCCGTCGGCTCGGAGCGCACCGCGACGATCGACAGCCTCCGCTTCACCCCGCCCGCCTGCGCGATCCGCCGCACCTGCCGCCCGTCGGCCTCGTCCGGCCCGTTCGCCTGGGCGAGCGCGGCAACGGAGGCGAGCACCAGGCCGACGCCGAGCAGCCCTGCCAGCAACCACGCGGCGTCGACTTGCTCAGGTCGGCCCGCCGCCGGTCGAGCACGGCGGCCACCAGCCAGGCCGGCGCGCACAGCACCGCGACCAGGGTGGGGCAGCACCCGCTCCGCCGTCGGCGAACCCGCGACCTTCAGCAGCGCGTCCTTCAGCTCGGCGCCGTTCGCCGGGCGGGCGTCCCGGCCCGCTGCCCGGACGGCAACAGCGCCACCGCCACCCCGTGCCCGGCCGCGAACACGCTGCCCAGCACCGCCGCCCACCCGGCCACCCAGGTCCGTCCGCGCGCCACCGCCCCTCCCCCGCCCACGCGTTGCGTGCGCTGAACCACGGCCGGACACCATGATCGAGCGACCGCGATCGCCCGCCGCATATCGCTTGATCGGTGGGAGACCGGCGCCCAGAATGCAACGGACGGATCGCCTGAGGAGGCAGAGTGCGGCTGGGTACGGTGGCGTTGACCGGCGCGGCGGGGAACATCGGAACCGTTGCGCGCAAGGCACTTCGGGACGAGGCCGAGCGGCTGATCCTGCTCGACCGGGTGCCGCTACGGCCGGAGGCCGCCAACGAGGAGGCGCGCACCGTCGATCTGCGCGACGCGGCCGCCGTGGAGGCGGCACTCGCCGGCGCCGATCAGGTGCTTCACCTGGGCGGCGTGCCGGACGAAGCGCCGCTGCCGGAACTGCTCGACGTGAACGTGCTCGGCACCCACAACGTCCTGGAGGCGGCGCGCCGTACCGGCATCGACCGGGTGGTCCTGGCCAGCAGCAACCGCGTCACCGGCTTCCACCCGGTCGGCCACCACACCGACCCGGAGGATCCCGTCCGGCCCGACGGCCTGTACGGCGTGAGCAAGGCGGCCATCGAGGCCCTTGGGCGGCTCTACGCCGACAAGTTCGGCCTGTCGGTGATCTGCCTGCGCATCGGCAGCTTCGAACCGGCCCCCACCGAGCCCCGCCACCTGGCGACCTGGCTCAGCCCCCGCGACGCGATCGGTTTTGTGCGGGCCGCGCTGACCGCCCCGCCCACCGTCCGCTTCGCCACCGCGTACGCCGTCTCCGCCAACACCCGCCGCTTCTGGCAGCTCCCCGACCCGGCGGTACTCGACTACGCCCCCGTCGACGACGCCGAACTCCACGCCCCCGCCATCCCCGGCGCCGACCACCCCGCCGACCCCACCGCTCCCCAGGCCGGCCCGTACGCCCTCCCCGAGTTCACCCTCCGCCACCTCGCGCCCTGACCGCCAAACACCCCCGTCACCGCATCCGCTTCGGCCGCCGCCCCGCCCTCCCCCACACCCCCGGCAACAACTCCCGCGCGAACACCGCCTCCCCCACCTGCCGCCCGAACAACACCCCATACCCAAAACCCCCGTCCGACAGCCCCCGCACCGCCCCACGGGCAACGATCGCGTCCTGGTGGCGGCCCAGCACGTCCTGCAGGGCCTTCATCCGGCGGGTGAAGCTGCGGGCCGGGCGGCCGGCGGTCTCGCCGGCGTAGCGGGCGCGCTTCGCGGCCTTGCGTGCGTCGTGCAGGGCGTGTTCGCGGGCCGGGCCGTCGGGGGTGTGTTCGGCGGTGGCGAGGCGTTCGGCGGTGCGGCGGTGTTCGCGGCGCAGGATGCGGGTGAGTTCCGGCCCGGCGGGCCGTGTCGCGCGGGCGTTGAGCGGGGGGTTGTCGGCGAGTGCGGTGAGGGCGTCGAGCAGTTCGCGGAAGGCTTGGCTGTCGAGTGCGGCGAGGACGGCGGCGCGGCCTTCGCGGGCCTCCCGGCTGCTCCAGGTGGTGAGTTCGGCGAGGACGCGTTCGCGGTCGCCGCCGTCGGGGAGTTCGCGGGCCTGGGCGAGGAGGCGTTCGCCGAGCACTTCGGCATCGCGGGCCCGGCCGAGGTTCCGACCGAGCTCGCGCAGTTCGCTCTCCAGGCCGGTGTGGTCGCCGGCCAGGTGGCGGCGGTGGGTGCGCAGGGCGCTGCGCAGGCGGCGGGAGGCGACGCGCATCTGGTGGACGGCGTCGGGCCGGTCGGCGCGGACGTCGGGCTCGAGGGCGACCAGTTTCGCGGTCTGCTCGCGCAGGCGCGCGGTGAGAACGTCCCCCGCGCTGCCGTCGATCCGGTGTGCCACGTTCGCCACGTCCTTCCGTGCCGCCAAGGCACGTCCTTCCGTGCCTGCCAAGGGTAGGCCGGTGGTGGCGGGTTCGCGCGGGCACCGCGCCGCGACGGTGCCGCGGGCCGGGGCGGCGGGCTCAGCGCCTCAAGGCCGTGCACCGGCCAGTGAGTCGAGGTGGCTGCGGAGAACGGCGCAGAGCTCGTCCGGGCCGACCAGGAGGGGGTGCTGGACGGCTTGGAGGGTGAGGCCGTCGAGGAGGGCGGAGAGGCGGCGGGTCTCCACGGCGAGGTCGAGGCCGGGGGCGAGGGCGCCGGTACGGCGGGTCTCGAGCAGGACGCGGTGGATGAGTTCGTCCAGGCCGGCCTGCATCGTGGCGAGGCGGCCGCGCAGTTCGGGGCGGGTGCGGGCGGCGGTGACGAACGACAGCCAGACGGCGGACTCTTCGCGGCGCACGGTGTCCAACGGGAGTGTCTCGGCGAGGAGTTGCAGTGTCAGCTCGCGCCGGTCGCCGGTCGCGGCGGGGTCGAGCAGGGCGGCCGCGCGGGTGCGGATGCGGGCTTCGATGCGACGGGCCAACTCCCCCATCGCGAAGATCATCAGCTCCGAGCTGCCGGCGAAGTAGTGCCGGACCGAGCCGATCGCGAGTCCGGCCTCGTCGGCGACGTTGCGCAGCGAGGCGTGTTCGAGGCCTTCCCGGGCGGCGACGCGCAGTACGGCATCGGCGACGGCCTGGCGGCGCTCCTCGGGGTCCACGATCTTCGGCATGTTGCCGTTATAGCACGGGCGAGCTAAATTGCGTTTTGGCACAGTCGAGCTAAAAAGATCTCGGGGGAGCGGAACGATGCACGGATGGATGAGCGCGGTCCTGATCGCGGCGGTGGTCGTCGCGGTGGTGGTCCGGCGGCTGCGCGGCGAACCGCTCAACGCGCGGGACCTGTTCGGACCGCCGGTGGTCCTCACGGCGCTCGGCGTGTGGTCGCTCTGGCAGCACCACGACCTGCGCCACGGCCTGCGCCACGGCCTTGGCGCGGTCGACTGGGCCTGGATCGCGGCGGGCCTCGTGCTCGGCCTCGCGACGGGCGCGCTGCGCGGCGCGACCGTCCGGGTCGAGGCGCGCCAGGGCGTGCTCTGGCAGCGCTGGACCGGCTGGACGTTCCTGGTCGCCGCGGGCTCGCTGGCGGTGATGGCCGGGTTCTCGTTCCTCGCCGAGCACGCCGGGCTGCCCGCCGACGCCCGCCCGACCCAACTGTCCATCGGCATCGGCTTCCTGGGCGAGGCCCTGACCGTCGGCCTGCGCGGCCTCACCTCCGGCATCCCGTTCGCACCGGAACGCCGCGGCCCGTCCGCACTGCTCGGCCTCGATCGCACCCGCCAACAGCGCCCCTGACGCCCCGTCAACCTGACGCACAACACCCCACCCCACGAACCCACGTTCGTCATGCCCCGCCACGCCCGCCGCCCGACCGGTCCGGCAGGCGACGGGCCGTCGGGCGCGGTCCGCCGCCGACCGGGGCTGCCTACCGTGGAGGGATGCCGCACTCGCCGCAGCGCTCATCGCAGCACCCGTCGCAGCCCCCGACCTACTCCGCCGCCGTCGCGCCGGGCGCCCTGCCGCTGCTCGGCCACGGCCACCGGCTGCTGCGCGGGTCGGCGGGGTACCTGTCCTCGCTGCACCAGCACGGCGACCTGGTGGCGATGCGGCTGGGGCCGACGACCGTTCAAGTCCCGTGCCACCCGGAACTGTTGAACCAGGTGCTGGCCGACCACCGGCTGTTCGACAAGGGCGGTGCGTTCTACGACCGGGCCCGCGACGTGGCGGGCAACGGCCTGGTCACCTGCCCGTACCGCGACCACCAGCACCAGCGCCGGCTGGTCCAATCCGCCTTCCGGCGCCCGCAGTTGGCCAGGTACGCACAGGTCATGCAGGCCGAGATCGAGTTCGCCACCGGCGGGTGGCAGCCGGGCAAGGTGATCGACGCCTTCCCCACCTTCCACGGGATCGCGCTGCGCACCCTGGGCCGCACGCTCTGCGCGACGGCGATCGACGCGGAGCTGGCGCGTAGCGTGGAGCGCGCGTTCGACACCGTGCTGAACGGGGTGTTCCGGCAGATGCTGCTGCCCACGCCGGTGCGCGAGCTGCCACTGCCCGGCAACCTGCGCTACCGCCGGGCGCTGACCCAACTGCACGACGCCACCCGGCAGTTGATCGCCACCTACCGCGCGCCCCTCCCCCAGCCCGACCTCACCGCGCCCGATCCCACCGGCACTGGCACCGGCACCGGCACCGGCACCGAGCCCGACCTGCTGGCCTCGCTGCTCGCCGCCCGCGGCGAGGACGGGGCGCGGCTCTCCGACGCCGAGGTGCACGACCAGGTGATCACCCTGCTCGCGGCCGGCACCGAGACCGTCGCGGCCACCCTCACGTGGGCGCTGTGGCGGCTGTCCCAGCACCCGGCGGCGGCCGAGCAGGTCCGGGCGGAGCTGGCGGAGGTGCTGCCGGACGGCCGCGCCCCGGGGTGGACGGACCTGCCGCGGCTGGGCGCCGTCGACCGGGTGGTGTCGGAGACGCTGCGCCTGCACCCGCCGGGCTGGCTGTTCACCCGGGTGACCACCGCGCCCACCGAGTTGGCGGGCCGCACGCTCCGGGCGGGGACCACGCTGGTGTTCTCCCCGGCGGCGGTGTCCCGGCACCCGGCCGCGTACCGCGCGCCGGCCCAGTTCGACCCGGACCGCTGGCGGCCCGAGCGGGTCACCCCGGCCGCCCGGCGGGCGTTCCTGCCGTTCGGGTCGGGCGCCCGCAAGTGCGTGGGCGACCTGTTCGCCCGCACCGAGTGCGTCCTCGTGCTGGCCACCCTGCTCTCCCGCCGGCGCCTCGTCCCGGAGCCGGACGCCGACCTGCGTCCCGTCCCGCTGGCCACCGTGCTGCGCCCGCGCCGCCTGCACCTGCGGGTCGCCGCGCACTGACGGCCGACGGCTTGTCAGTCACCGGTCCGCCGGATCCGGGCCGTGCCCGCCGCCAGGTCGATCCCGGTGCGCGGGGGCGCGCCGTCGTGCTCGTCGTCGCGCAGCACCAGTTCGATCCGCCGCTGCTCCAACTGCACCCGCTTGCCCGCGTACAGCAGCGCGTGCAGCTCCTCCCCCGCCTGCGCCCCGACCCCGCGACCGCTCTCCGCCGGACCGGTCCACCGCACGGCCGCGCGTCGCGTCGCCGAGGCCGCGAACCCCAGCAGCACCAGCGCCGCAGGGAACACCAGGCTGCCCATCACCGCCACCAGTGCCACCATGCCGGGCTCAACGCCCCACCGCGCCAACAAAGTTCCCACCGCACCTGCGGCGCGCGGCAGCGGGAGGGCCCGCCGCCGCGCGCCGCAAGCGGTCTCAGTGCAGCAGGTCCAGCGTGTTGTCGGCGTCGTTGACGAACCAGACGGCGTCGCAGTCGATGTCCAGGGTGAGGCCGAAGAGCGCGCCCGCGCCCGCCGGGTTGCCCTCGTTGTTGATCTGCTTCACCGCCACCTGTTCCCCGCGGGGGGTGGTCTCGACGATGTTGCCGTCCTGGCTGTTGACGGTCAGCAGGTCACCCTTGGGGGTGAGGGTCATGCCCAGCGGGCCGTTGAGGTCCCCGCCGGAGGTGATGACCCGGCCGGTGCCGGCGCTGTCGTCGCGGGTGAGCGCGCGCGGGATGGCGGTGATCCGGTTCGGCACCGTGTCGGCGACGTACAGCGTGCCGTCGCGTCCGAGGCTGACGCCGGTCGGGCCGATCACCAGCGCGGCGGGGTCGGTCCGTTGGGGGAAGCCGGAGCCGATCACGGTGGTGTCGCCGCGCTGCGGCGGCTGGTCGTCGTTCGTGGTCAGGGAGATCCGCAGCACGGTGCCCGCGTCGACCTCCGCGCCGCCCCCGGCGACGGTGCCGTTGAGCACGTTGGTGACGAACAGGTCGCTGTGCCTGCCGTGGCTGACGGCGGTCATGTCCCAGGGGCCGTTGATGCCGCCGCCGACGAACGTCTCACGGACGGTGCCGTGGCGGTCGAGCACCAGCAGGCAGCCGGCCTGCGCGGTGGCGGCCGTGCCGTCGGCGGTGGGCAGGCTGCCGACCACGACCCAGCCGCCGGGCAGCACGGTGAGCGCGGTGGTGAGGCCGACGCCGCCGGGGCAGGGGCCGGGCAGATGGGCGGGGTCGATGGTGGCGAACGTCGTCACGGCGCCGTCCGGGGCGACCTGCACCAGGGTGGTGCCGGTGCCCTGCAGGTTGGCCGCGTTGTTGAAGTTGCTGACCAGGACGCTGCCCCGGTGCAGGTCCCCGACGTTCTCCTTGATCGTGAACGTGCCGTACGGGTTCTGGTCACCGTTCCCCGGCACGGTGGACGGGCCGGGGGTGACGGTGTTCAGCCGGTCCAGGAACGGCCGCGGGCCCACCACGTGGCCGGCGGGCGCGGCGGCGGTCAGGCCGACGGTCAGCGCGGCGATCGCCAGCGCGCTCGAACATGCCCGAAGTCTCATGTACTGCCTCCTGAGGAGCGGGCCGGACCTGCGCAATCGGCGGTCCCGACCCGTGAACGTGCTCTGAACTGCCCCCCGGCAGGCCACGTTAGGCACGCCGCCCGACGCGCCGCTTGCCGGTTCCGCCAATTGACCCCGGCCGGACCCTAAGGTCGGCCGGCCAGCTCCAGGGCACGGTGGGCGAGCCACAGGTCGTGGACGGCGGTCGGTGGGCGCAGCAACGCGCAGTTGAGCAGCGTCTCGATCCGGCCGAGGCGTTTGCGGACGGCCGAGGGCGAGAGCGCCAACTCCTGGGCGGTGGGGCCGATTCGGGCGTCGTGGCGCAGCCAGCGCGCGAGGGTGTCGGCCAGCGCGGGCGGGGCGTCGGGGGCGTGCAGCGGGTGGAGCCGGCTCGAAGCCCAGTCGATCACCTGCGGCTGGGCCAGTAGTTCGTCAAGTCCGGTTCCACCGACACATATTGACTGTCCGTCAGTCCGCAGTCGCAGGGCCAGGGAGAGCGCGGCCCGGTCGGCGAGGCGGTGCGGGTCGGTGCCGAGGCGGTGGTGGAGGTGGGTGAGGCGGGCGGCCAGGGTGTTGCGGTGGATGCCGAGGCGGGCGGCGGCGTCGGTGGGGTGGTGCAGCCAGGCGGTGGCGGTGGCGAGCAGCGCGGGGCCGTCGGGGTCCTGGGGGCGGGCGGGCCGGTGGGTGTGCAGGGGGGCGAGGGTGGCGGCGGCCCAGGCGGCGCCGGCGGGGCCGAGCGCGGGTGCGAGGTCGCCGAGTTGGGCGTGGGCGGCGCGGCGTTCGGGGTGCCGGCGGGCGGCGGTGAGGGCCCGGAGAGCCTGGTGGTGGGCGAGGGCGGTGTCGCGCAGCGGGACGGCGTCGCTGATGCCGACGTGGCAGGTGTCGGCGACGGCGGGGTGGTGCAGCCAGGCGGCGAGCGGGCGGGTGCTGGTGGCGGGTTCGAGGACGAGGGTGCGGCGGGCTCCGCCGGGTTCGCGGCCGACCCAGGCGGCGGTGGTGGCGGCCCAGTCGGCGGCGTCCCGGCGGGCGGCGGCGGGTCCTTCGACGGCGTACATCCGTACGGTGTCGGGCAGTGCGCTGCGCAGGGTTCGGGCGAGTCGGCGGGCAACGGCGATCTGGCCGGCCATCAACAGCTGGAGGACGGCTTCGCGGGTGCCGGTGTCGGCGAGTTGCGCCCGGTGGGCCTGTTGGCGGCCGCGTTCGGCGTCCCAGGTGAGGCTGAGGACGGTGGCGGCGTCGGCGAGCAGGACGGGCAGGTCGGGCGGGGCGGGGCGGGGTGCGACAGCGGCAAGGACGGGCAGTCGGGTGCCGGGGCGGCCGGGCAGGGTGACGACCAGGCAGGTCAGGGCGGCCTGTCCGACGGCGGCGGAGCCGGTGCCGCGGGTGACGGCTTCGCGGACGGCGCTGCGGGCCAGGGCGCGTTCGGCGGCGTTGACGGGTGCGGGTGGCGGGCAGGCGTCGGTACCGGAGGGGTGCAGCAGCAGGACGCCGGCCCGGGTGCGGGCGGCGAGCAGGCGCAGGACGGCGGGGGTTCCGCCGCGGCGTCCGGCGGCCTGGAGGTCGAGGACGTCGTCGGCCCGGCGCAGGCGCTGGACGGTCCGACCCCCCGGCGGGGGCGTCTCGCGCATGTCGCTTCCCCCGAGTGACATCCGAAGTCGATTCGTCCCCAGGCTATCCGCGCCACGAGCGGAAGATCAACGCGCTCGGTGTGCGGTTCGACACCGTCCGGCGGGGCTCACCGGGCACGGTCGCACCCGGCCGGCCGGGGCGTCGCCCTAGGTTTGCGGGGCACCGCACCAGCAGCACCGATCTGGAGGATCCATGACCCGCAGGACCGGCCTCGGCCGTCTGCTCACCACCGCCGGCGCCGTCACCGCGCTGACCGTGACGCTCTCGCTGACCTCGGCGGGCTCCGCGTCGGCGGCCAGCGACTTCCAGGGGAACCTGAGGAGCAACGCCACCAACAAGTGCCTGGCGCTGGACGGCGGCGGCGACGGCAACGGCCTCCCGGCGTTCCAGTGGGACTGCAACGGCAACAACGACCAGCTGTGGACGTTCGAGAACACGGGCGGCGGCGCCTACGAGATCGTGAACCGCTGGGGCCTGTGCCTGGAGGCGCCGGGCTGGACCACCCAGCCGGGTGCCCAGCTCGGCCAGTGGGAGTGCCACGGCGGGGCGAACCAGACCTTCTACATCGACAACTACATGATCGACAGCTCGAACATGCGCTTCAAGAACAAGAACTCGGGCCTGTGCGTCAGCGTGCAGGGCGGCAGCTCCGCGCTCCGCACTCCGATCATCCAGTGGTACTGCAACGACGCGGCCGACCAGCGCTGGCACGTCTGACGGCAACGGCGGTGAGCAGGCCGAGGGCGGCGGTGAAGATCCACGGCTGGTCCAGCGGCGAGAGGCTGTAGGCGACCAGCACGACGACCGGCGGCAGCGCGCGGTGCGCGGCCGGGTGGACCAGCAGCGGGCCGATGAGCAGGGCGGCACCGGCCAGGCCCGTCCACCAGCCGTGCACCGCGGCCTCGAAGACCGCGAAGGCGGCCGAGAACAGCGCCAGGACCGCCCACCCCAGCCGACTCGCCGGGCCGGGCCCGTCCGGCCGTCGATCCGTCAACTTCCCCATGGAGAGCGCCCCTTCTGCCGTCACGCCACCAAAAGCTAAGGCTAATAGCGTTAGCCGTCAACCCGCCGGACCCTTGGCGCGAATATTCGTTGTACACCGTAGAAGGATTCCTCTACGGTGTACAACACATGCCCGGCCATCACCGGGCGCCTTCGTCCGCGTCCGTTCCGGGGGAGCCCTCTTGTCACCAACGTCCGTCCCGGCCACCGCCCCGCACCCGCGCCGCTGGGTGATCCTGGCGGTGGTGTGTCTCGCCACCCTGGTGGTCCTGCTCGACAACACCGTGCTGAACGTCGCGATCCCGTCGCTGACCGAGGAGTTGGGCGCGGGCACGGCCGACATCCAGTGGATGATCAACGCCTATTCGCTGGTGCAGTCCGGCCTGCTGCTGACGGCCGGCAGCCTCGCCGACCGGTACGGCCGCAAGCGCGCCCTGCTGGCCGGGCTGGCACTGTTCGGCATCGGCTCCGCCACCGCCGCCTTCGCCCAGTCCACCGGCCAACTGATCGCCGCCCGGGCCGGCATGGGCATCGGCGGCGCCCTGCTGATGACCACGACGCTCGCCGTGGTGATGCAGGTCTTCCAGGGCGACGAGGTGCCCAAGGCGATCGGCATCTGGGGCGCCGTCAGCTCGCTCGGCTTCGCGGGCGGCCCGCTGCTCGGCGGCGTGCTGCTGGCGCACTTCTGGTGGGGCTCGATCTTCCTGATCAACCTTCCGGTGGCGCTGATCGGCCTGTTCGCGGTGGCCCGCCTGCTGCCGGAGAGCCGCGACCCGGCCGGCCGCCGGCCCGACATCCCGGGCGCGGTGCTGTCCACCGTCGGCATGGTCGGCGTGGTGTTCGCGATCATCTCCGGCCCGCTGCACGGCTGGGGCTCGGGCCGGGTGCTGCTGTCCGCGGCGATCGGCGCGGCCGCCCTGTCCGCCTTCGTGGCCTGGGAGTTGCGCACCCCGACGCCGATGCTCGACATGTCATTCTTCCGCAACCGCCGCTTCAACGGCGCGGCCGCGGGCGGCGTCCTGGTCGCCTTCGGCATGGCGGGCTCGCTGTTCCTGCTCACCCAGTACCTGCAACTGGTGCTCGGCTACCGCCCGTTGGAGGCCGGCCTGCGGATGACCCCGCTGGCGCTGGCGATCGTGGTGCTCAACCTGACGGGCGTCGGCGCCCGGCTGCTGCCGAAGCTCGGCTTCCCGGGGGCGGTCGCGCTCGGCATGGCGCTGCTGTCCGGCGGCCTCGCGGTGATCGCCCTGACGGGCTCGGCGCACGGGTACACCGGCCTGCTCGCGGGCCTGCTGCTGATGGGCGCCGGCATCGCGGTGGCCCAGCCGGCGATGGCCACGGCCCTGATGGGCGCGATCCCGCCGGAGCGGGCGGGAGCGGGCGCGGGCGTGCAGGGCACGGCCACCGAGTTCGGCGGCGGCCTCGGCGTGGCCGTCCTCGGCGCGGTGCTCGGCTCGCGCTTCGCGGCGGGCCTGCCCGCCCAGGTGCCCGACTCGGCCGCGAAGTCACTGCCGGACGCGCTGGCCGCCGCACCCGACGACAGCCTCCGCGAGGTGGTGCGGACGGCGTTCTCCGACGGACTGACCTCCAGCCAGCTGATCGGCGCGGCCGCGATCCTGCTCGGCGGCCTGGTCTCGGCGGCCCTGCTGCGGGGCACCGAGCAGCCGACCGCTCCCGCTGCCGCACCGGAGCCCTCACCTGCGGCTTAGCAGCACCGAGCACCCCGGGCCCGCGCACCGCGCGCGGGCCCGAACGCGTACGGTGGGGGCCGTCGAAGCCCGTCCCACCGAAGGCGAAGGAGCAGCGTGGCCGTCAAGCGCGCCTCACAGGTCAAGAAGAGCGTCTGGCTCACCCCGCAGCCCGCCCGGGGCCGCCGGGGCACCCGTGCGGCGGGAACCGCCGCGGGCGGGGCGGGCGGGCTGGACCGCGAGGTGGTCGTGGCGGCGGCGGTACGGCTGCTGGACGAGCAGGGCGAGGCGAAGTTCTCGATGCGCGCGCTGGCGGCCCGCCTCGACGTCACGCCGATGTCGCTGTACTGGTACGTCTCCGACAAGGACGACCTGCTGGAGCTGGCGTTGGACGTGGTGGCGGGCGAGATGGAGCGCCCTCGGCCCAGCGACGGGCTGAGCTGGCAGGACGGCATGCGGGCGCTGGCGGTCACCTGGCGGGCGGCGATGCTGGCGCACCCGTGGGCGGTCCGGCTCTACAACGACTATCTGAACATCGGCCCGAACTCGATCCAGTTCTCCGCCTGCGCCCTGGAGGTGGCGCGCAGTTCGCCGCTGCCGGAGGACGACGCGATGGCGGCCCTGTCGGCGATCTTCCAGTACGCCTACGGCTTCACCGCCAACGAGGTCAACTGGGACGAGAAGGCGACCGCGGCCGGCACCACCGAGGAGGGGCTGATCGCGGAGATCACCGAGGCGGTGATGCAGATTCCGGAGATCGCCGAGTCCGGCGTGCTGACGGACCGGCCCGTGGACTCCGAACAGCTGCTGCGCGAACAGCACTTCCACCGCGCCCTGGACTGGATGCTGGCCGGCATGGCGGCCGGGCTCGCGAACCCCGCTACGTGAACTCCTGCTGACAGCGCTCCAACCAGTCCAGCTCGGCCTTCAGTTGCAGCACCGCGCCCTCGATCAGCAGCCGGGACATGCCGAGTTCGCGGGACCGGTCGGCACTGGCGTCCAGTCCGCGCAGGGTGGCCAGGCAGTGCGAGCGCTGAAGGTCGATCAGGGTGCGGCGGTCGGCGAGCCGGGTCTTCGGGGCCAGCACGAGTTTCAGGAAGAACTCCTCGCGGACCTTGGCGCCCTCGGACGGCCGGGCGAACCAGTCGGCGAGCTCGCGCCGCCCCGGGTCGGTCAGCGCGAAGACCCGCTTGGCGGGGCGGCCGTCCTGGGCGACGTCCTGTCCCTCGATCAGGCCGGACTTCTCCAGCCGGCCCAGGGTGATGTACACCTGCCCGTCGTTGGTGCGCGGCCAGGCCGGGCCGAAGGTGTTCTCCAGGGCCCGGCGGAGCTGGTAGCCGTGCGCGGGGCCCATGGCGAGCAGTGCGAGCAGGGGTAGCCGCACGCGGGTGCCTCCTTGAACTTCAGGGGGTGCGCCGGGCGGTTGGACCGTGTTCGGCCGCGCGCCGGGCGGCGCTCCTGGGCGTGCCCTACCCCCGAGCGCGCCCGGTTATTCGTCCGGAACCCGATCCGAAACGGCCCAAGTGGTGGCACCCTGTGGCGCAGAAGGTGACAGACGTCCCCCCAGTCTCCTGGACACACTCTTTGGCGTATACCTAACATGCAGGTATCCCCGAGGAACTGACGGCCTGTCAGCCGGTTCCCACGCCTGCCAGCGCGACCTCCCTCGCGCGCTCCCGTGAAGGTGACGCATGATCACGCCCGTCGTCCCCGGCGATCCGCCGCGCCCCGCCCAGCTCCCCGGCCAGTCCGCCGAAGCCCCCGCGGAACGCCGACTCCCGGCCGAACAGACGGCCCCGGGCGCGCCCGACGAGCTCTGGTGGCGGTCCGCGGTGATCTACCAGGTGTACGTCCGCAGCTTCCAGGACTCCAACGGCGACGGCATCGGCGACCTGCCGGGCGTGCGGGCCCAACTGCCCTACCTGAAGCGCCTGGGCGTGGACGGCGTCTGGCTGAACCCGTTCTACCCGTCACCGCAGCACGACCACGGCTACGACGTCGCCGACTACAAGGGCGTCGACCCGATGTTCGGCACCCTGGAGGACTTCGACCTGCTGGTCGAGGACTGCCGCAAGCTCGGCCTGCGCCTAGTCCTCGACACCGTGCCCAACCACTGCTCCACCGAACACCCGTGGTTCCAGGACGCGTTGCTCGCCGCCCCCGACAGCCCCGAGCGGGCCCGCTTCCACTTCGCGGACGGCCGCGGCACGGACGGCGAACTGCCGCCCAACAACTGGCGGGCCATGTTCGGCGGCCCCGCGTGGAGCCGGATCACCGAACCGGACGGCACCGCCGGCCAGTGGTACCTGCACATGTTCACCCCCGAACAGCCGGACCTGAACTGGCGCAACCCCGAGGTGCCGGCCGAGTTCGAGAAGGTCCTGCGCTTCTGGCTGGACCGCGGCGTGGACGGCTTCCGCATCGACGTCGCCGCCGGCCTCTTCAAGCACCCCGAACTCCCCGACTCCCCCGACCCGGAGGCCGACGAGCGCACCCGCGACTCCGTCAACCCGCTGGCCTGGAACCAGCCCGAGGTGCACGACATCTGGCGTGCCTGGCGGGCGATCTGCGAGGAGTACACCGCGCTCGACGGACGGCAGCGGCTGCTGGTCGGCGAGGCCTCCGTGCCGACCCCCGCCGAACAGGCCATGTACGTCCGGGCGGACGAGCTCCACCAGGCGTTCTTCTTCCACCTGCTGCACGCGCCGTGGGACAGCGAGCACTTCCACCAGGTGATCGACGCCGCGGTGCGCGACATCACCGCCACCGGATCCACCGTCACCTGGGTGCTCAACAACCACGACCAGGTCCGCACCACCACCCGCTTCGGCAGCCCCGAACGGGCGCGCGCCGCCGCCCTGTTGATGCTGGCACTGCCCGGCGCGGCCTACCTGTACCAGGGCGAGGAACTCGGCCTGCCCGAGGTCGACGACCTGCCGGACGATGTGATCACCGACCCGATCTTCCACCGCACCGGCAGCCGCAAGGGCATCCGCGACGGCTGCCGCGTCCCGCTCCCCTGGGCCGGCACCGAGGCCCCGTTCGGCTTCAGCCCCGACGGCTCCGCCCCCACCTGGCTGCCGCAGCCCCCGTCCTTCGCCGCCCACACCGCCGAGCGCGCCCTCACCGACCACACCTCCCCCTACCACCTCTACCGCGAGGCCCTCCACCTGCGCCGTCTGCTCCCGCAACTCGGCGAAGGCACCCTCCGCTGGCTGGAGACCCCGCCCAACGTCCTCGCCTTCACCCGCGGCGACGGCATCCTGGTCGCCACCAACTTCGGCACCACCCCCGCCCCCGCCCCCGTCACCGGCACCCCCCTCCTCTCCTCCGCCCCCTGCCCTCCGGGCATCCTCCCCCCGGCCACCACCGCCTGGTGGCTCCAGCCCCGCATGTGACGGGCCCCGCCAGGTACCCTGCCCCGAACACGACGAAGGGGGCAGGGACTTGGCGGGTCACAGCATCGGCGGGGAACTGATCGGCGACGAGCACGACGACTCCTGGGGACACGTCCAGGAGTTCGCCGGCCTGTTCGCGGGGTACGACTACTCAACCCCGGAGGAGGACCAGTACCTCTGGGACGTGCAGTTGCTGGGCTGCACACCCGCGGGTTCGCTGCTCGCCGCCCTCGACCGCATCGGCACCCGCAGGGCCGCGCTCGAAGGCTGGGCCGACCTGTATCTGCACGACGCGAAGGACCGCCGCATGGGCCGGCTGTCGGTCTACGGGGTCACCGTGCTGGCCGCGCAGCCGTCCGAGCGCGGCGCGGGGCTGTGGGACATCACCGTCGAACTGTGCGGAGACAGTCTCTCCCCGGCCTGCGAACTACCCTGGCGCCTGCGCCACTCGGGAACCCTCGACCGCCCCGGCCTCTGGCACGGCCTGGACCGGGCGGGCCGGATGGCCTGGGCGGGGGCCGCGCTGTTCTCCCACCGCCCGCCCGCACCCGAGAAGCAGTGGCCGCCGCACGGCCATTACCGGCTCGACGGGCGGCACATCGTGGACGAGTACGCCTTCTACTGCGCACTGGGCGAGGCCGTGAACGGCCCCGGCGGCTACTTCGGCTGGAACCTCGACGCCCTGAACGACTGCCTCTGCCTGCCCAGTTGGGGCGGCGCGGCCTCCGTCACGCTGGAGTGGGAGCACTCCGGCCCGAGCCGGGCGGCGCTCGACGCGGAGCTGCTGGACCCGGCCGAGCCCGAACGCGGGTCGGTTCTCCGGGCCATCGACGAGATCCTCGCGGACCGGAACGTGCGCGTCCTGCTGCGCTGAGACCGCGCACCGAGCCACCACCCTTTGGGTCCGGCTCTTGAAGCCCTCCGATCGCCCGAATTCACCCGATCAGGTGTTCACATGCTGGACACGCTGTCGATGAATACAGGTCAGCACTGTGACAATGGTGTGGACCATAGGTCCCACCCCGTCGCGCGGCGCGTGTCAGGCATGCCGGCGGCGATCCTCAACGGCGAGGAGGACCAAGGGCGGCCCCCTCGCGGGGCGCCCTCGTGCACCATCCGATCCACGGAAGGTTGTGCCTTGATGCCGGCCACCCCCAGCTCTGCCGCGTCCACCGACGCCGGCGCCCGCCTGATCGAGCCGCTGTACCAGGAAGTCCTGCGGCGGAACCAGGGCGAGAACGAGTTCCACCAGGCGGTCCGTGAGGTCCTCGAAACGCTCGGCCCGGTCCTGCTGCAGCGCCCCGAACTCGTCGACGCGCGGATCATCGAGCGGGTCTGCGAGCCCGAGCGGCAGCTGATCTTCCGCGTGCCGTGGTCCGACGACAAGGGCGGTATCCACGTCAACCGGGGCTTCCGGGTGGAGTTCTCCAGCGCACTTGGCCCGTACAAGGGCGGACTGCGCTTCCACCCGTCCGTCAACCTCGGAATCGTCAAGTTCCTCGGTTTCGAGCAGATCTTCAAGAACGCCCTGACCGGCATGCCGATCGGCGGCGGCAAGGGCGGCTCCGACTTCGACCCCAAGGGCCGTTCGGACGCCGAGATCATGCGGTTCTGCCAGTCGTTCATGACCGAACTCCACCGCCACCTGGGCGAGTACACCGACGTCCCGGCCGGTGACATCGGCGTCGGCGGCCGCGAGATCGGCTACCTGTTCGGCCAGTACAAGCGCATCACCAACCGCTACGAGTCGGGCGTCCTGACCGGGAAGGGCCTGGGCTGGGGCGGCGCGCAGGCGCGCACCGAGGCCACCGGCTACGGCTGCGTGATGTTCACCGAGGAGATGCTGCGGGTCCGCGGCGAGAGCCTGGCCGGGCAGCGCGTGGTGGTCTCCGGCTCCGGCAACGTGGCGATCTACGCGATCGAGAAGGCCCAGCAGCTGGGCGCGACCGTGCTGACCTGCTCCGACTCGACCGGCTACGTGGTCGACGAGAAGGGCATCGACCTGGCGCTGCTCAAGGAGGTCAAGGAGACCCGTCGCGGCCGGGTCTCCGACTACGCCGAGGCGCGCGGCGAGCACGTCAAGTACGTGCCGGGCACCGGCGTCTGGAACGTCCCCTGCGACGTGGCGCTGCCCTGCGCCACCCAGAACGAGCTGCACGAGGCGGACGCGCTCGCGCTGGTCCGCGGCGGCGTGAAGGCCGTCGCCGAGGGCGCCAACATGCCGACCACCCCGGAGGCGGTGCGGGTGTTCCAGGAGGCGGGCGTGGCGTTCGCGCCCGGCAAGGCCGCCAACGCGGGCGGTGTCGCCACCTCCGCGCTGGAGATGCAGCAGAACGCCTCCCGCGACTCGTGGACCTTCGAGCACACCGAGCACCGGCTCGGCGAGATCATGAAGCACATCCACGACTCCTGCTTCACCACGGCGGAGAAGTACGGCAGCCCGGGCAACTACGTGGTCGGCGCGAACATCGCCGGCTTCGAGCTGGTCGCAGACGCGATGCTCGCCCAGGGCCTGATCTGACGCCCTGCCACCGAGGAGGCCCGGACCGCGGCGGCAGTCCGGGCCTTCCTCATCCGCGCAGCAGCGTGCGCAGCGCCCGTCGGAACACCACCCGGCCGCACCACGCCGTCGGCCGGTCGAACAGGCCGGGCAGCACCCCGATCCGCAGCTCCTCCCGCCACCGGACGGCGCTGCCGCCCCGGTACGGCCGCACCTCGATCTCGGCCCACCCCGTCACCACCGGCCCACGCTTGACCAGTCGGCACCGCCCGACCCCGAAACTCCCCTGCGGCGGCTCCCACCGCTCGACGTCCATCACGTCCGCGAACCCGAACCGCCCGATCCCGGTGCGCCCCACCACCGTCCGGCCGTCACCGGTGACCACGGTGAACGGCACCGCCTCCCCGTGCCGGGGCCAGTCGGTGACGCGCCGCCAGGTCTCCTCGGGCGACAACGCCACTGCTTCCACGATGCGGAACTCGGTCATTCGGTGATCCTATCCGCGACCCGCTCGCGGGAGTAACTTGTGCGCCCCACGGCCTCGTACGACAAGGAACAGGTGAGGGCCCGTCATGGCCACCAAGAAGCACCACAAGAAGCGCGACCGGACGAAGCACGGGCTCACCCCGAAACGCCGCGACCTGTCGCCGGCCCCCAAGCGGACGCCGCCGCCTGCGTGGCTGCTGCAACTGATCGGGGCGGTGATCGGACCCCTGTTTCTGTTCGGCGGCGCGCTGCAGACGCTGGCCCTCGCCGACGTGCACAGCAGGCCGGAGCTGCGGATGACTGTCGGAGCGTGCGAGACCCACCACCGGAGCAAGGACTCCGTCACCAGCTGCTACGGCACCGGCGACCCTGGCGCACCCGTCACCGGCGCAGGCTTGCTGTTGCGCCAAGCGCCGGAGGAGTACCCGGCCGGCACCGTGGTGAAGGTCCGCTGCGCCCAGGACGGCCTCTGTGACGTCATCACCGCGGGCAGGCTCTTCATCACGCTCCTCACCACCGTCGCCGGACTCCTGATCACGGGCGCCACCCTGGTCGCCCTCACCCTCCGCGCCGTCAACCGGTTCGCCCCGCACCGCTCCGAACTCCTGCGCACCCGCCGAGTCCGCCGCGGCCTCGCCCGGACAGGCATCGGCACCGTCCTGCTCGCCGTCACCGGATCCCTGTTGTTCATATTTCTCTGACAACCACACCACAACGGTGCTGCGGCGCGAGTAACTTGTGGGCCGCACGGTCACGTGCACCAGGGGGGCTGGGGAGACCGTCATGTCAAGACGCAGACAGGAAGCGCACGCCTACCGGGCTGCCGCGCGGGGCGAGCAGGAGAAGAAGCGGCCGCGGATGTGGAACGGCTCGGACCGGTTCGATCCCGCCAGACCGGGCCTCGGCATCGCGATCAGGCGGTCCGGGCCCGTTCTGTGCAGTGGCGCTTCACGCGGCCTTGACCAGGTTCTCCGGGGTGTGCCGGGCGGTTGCCACCGTCGTACTGGTGGTCTCCGGCCCGTCGTGGCGCGGCCACAGGACGAGGGCGCCGGTGGCTCCCGCCGCGGCGAGGCCCGCCAGAACGGTCCAGGTCACCGGGTAGCCGGCGGTCGTGCCGAGCCAGCCCGCGATCGGGTAGGTGATCAGCCAGGCCAGGTGCGAGAGCGAGAACTGGGCGGCGAACACCTCGGGGATCGCGCCGCGTCCGACGGAGGCGCGCAGGACCTTGCCGGTCGGGGTGATGATCAGCGCCATGCCGATCCCGGTCGCGATCCAGATGGCGGCCGTACCGGCCCAGGTGGCGAGCCCGGCCGCGATGACGGTCGCCGCGGCGGCGATCGCGGCCACCAGGACGGCGGCGCCGGCCATCATCACGGTGCGGGCGGCGATCCGGTCGAGGACCCGGGGCAGCGCGAGCGCGGCCAGCAGCGTTCCGGTGCCGGAGGCGGCGAGCATCCAGGCGACCTCCGACTGCGAGCCGCCGAGCTCGTCACGCACGTAGTTGACGGTGTTCACCACGACGATCGAACCGGCGGCGGCGACCGTCAGGTTCAGCGCCATGATGCCGCGCAGCCGCGGTGTGGTGAGGAAGGTCCTGATCCCTGCCGCCGCCTTGTCCCAGGCCTTGCTGTGGGCGCTCGGGCGGGCGTTCGGGATGCGGGTCGACAGAACGAGGAGCGCGGAGAGCAGGAACCCGACGGAGGTGCCGAGGAACAGCCGGTCGAAACTCAGGAACGTCAGGGCCAGGCCGGCCAGCACGGGACTGAGCAGGCTCTCCATGGTGGAGGCCACCTGGGAGGCGGACAGCGCACGGGTGTAGGCGGCGTCGTCGGTGACGATGTCGGGGATGACGGCCTGGAACGTCGGCGTGAACGCCGCGGAACCGGCCTGGAGCAGCCCGATCAGGACGTAGACGTGCCAGATCTCGCTGACGAACGGCAGCAGCAGGACGACCGAGCCGCGGATCACGTCGAGCGCGACGAGCACGGCTCGTCTGGGGAGCCGGTCGATGTACGCGGCGGCCGGCGGCGCGATGACCACGTACATCACCATCTTGATGGTCAGTGCGGTGCCCAGCACCGTGCCGGCGCGGGGACCGGCGAGGTCGTAGGCGAGGAGGCCGAGGGCCACGGTGGTCAGTCCGGTGCCGAAGAGGGCGATGACCTGGGCGGCGAAGAGGTGGCGGTAGTCACGGATCGCGAACAGTCGCATGACGGGTTCCTTCCGGGTCCATCCGGCCGGGCACGGCCCCCGGGGTGGCGGCCGTGCCCCGCACGTACAGGCAGGGGTGTTCTCGCTACTCATCGGTGTCGCCCTCGTTTCCCGGTGTGAGGCCGGCCGGGAGGTTGAAGGCACCGGTGAGGATGTTCAGCGCGACGACGCCGACCACATCCGCGATCGCGCGGTCGCTGTAGCCGTGCGCGCGCAGCGCGGTGACCTGTTCGTCGGTGATCGACGTCGGTTCGCGGTAGACCTGGAGGGCGAGGGCGATGATCGCCGCGATCGCGGGATCGGCCGAGGTGCCCTTGCGGGCCCGCTCGATCTCGTCCTCGTCCACTCCGAGCGCGCGGGCGGCGCCGACGTGGGCGTCGAGACAGCGGCCGCACCCCTGTTGCACCTGGACGGCGACGGAGATCCGTTCGCTGATCCTGCGGTCGAGCTTGGCGCGGCCCATGGCCCGGCTGAGCTGGAGGTATCCGCCCAGGACGGCCGGTGAGTGGGCCATGGTGGAGACCATGTCGCCGATGCTGCCGTGCCGGGAGACCAGGTCGGCGAGGAGGTCGCGCGAGGCGCCCACTGCCGTGTCGGGCGTGAGGGCGGTGAGGCGGGGCATGTGCGTACTCCCTTCTTCGGAGCGGACGGGGGTCGCGCTTTCAGTGGTGCCCGTGGTGCCCGTGGTGGGCGTGGTGCTCGTGCCCCGGCGCGGCGGTGGCGGTCTTCGTGGTGGTGCGCACCGTGAACTCGGCGGTCCGCACAGTGCCCTCGTGCTGGAAGTCCAGGAACAGGCGGTAGGTGCCGGCCGAGGGCGCGACGGCCATGAAGGAGATCTCCGGGCCGGGCGCGGTGACGCCGTCGCCGGGGGCGCCCTCCGGGTGGACGTGGAGGTAGCCGAGGTCGCCGACGCGCAGCGCCACCAGGTGTCCGTAGGCGGCCAGGTAGGGCTCGAGGTCGGTCACGGGGTGTCCGTCGCGGCTGACGGTGAGGGTCAGCTCGCTCGCCTCGCCGGCCAGCAGCTCGCCGTCGAGCGTGACCGCGTAGTCGCCGATCCGGGCGATCCCGGTGCTCTCCGGGAGCGGGCGCGGGTCGTAGGCACCGGCGACGGCGACGTCGGCGCCGAGCGTCAGGGTTCCGGTGTGGGCGGCCGGGTGGATGTCGGTGAAGAACTTCCAGTCGCCCGGCGTCAGGGTCAGCTCGGTGGTCCAGACGCCCTTGCCGTCCCGCACCGGGTGCACGTGCTGGAAGCCGGTGGTGTCGCGCCGCACGGCGATGAAGTGCAGCTCCTTCTCGTGCTCGGGGACGTACGCGGTCACCGGCTGCCCGTCGGGGCCGGTCACCCGGAAGGTGATCGTCTGCGGCCCGGCGCCGAGGATCGTCGCGTCGAGCTCCAGGGTGTAGCCGGTCTCCGACACCGAGAGTCCCCCTGCCTGGGCGCCGCCGTGGCCCGCGTGGTTGTGTGCGGCGTGCTCGTGTCCGGCGTGGCTGTTCATGGCATCTCCTCGAGTGCGTACTGCGTTTCCGGGGGGCTCGTCGCCCTCTCGATGAGATGAAATTTATACCCCCTGGGGGTATATTGGAAGCCCTCCTGGCCTCAGGCTTGCCTCCGGAATCCGGATTCGCACGGAGTCGTCCGACACCGCGGCTCGCACCCGGCGCACCCGCACGAAAAGAAGGTGATGGCCCGTCATGGCCCAGGAACGGAAACCGAATGCCGGCGGGCGCCTCTCGGTCCGGGCGAACGCGGTCGGCCTGCTGATGACGCTGCTGCTCACCGCCGTCGGCGTCGGCATCCTGGTGACCGGCGCGGCCCGGCTCACGGAGCTGTCGGACGCCCGCCGCCGGCCCGAGGTGCCGATGACCGTCTCCTCGTGCAGCACCGTCCGCACCCTCCGCCTCGCCACCACCACCTGCCACGGCACCGTCCCCGCCGGTCCCGCGCAACTGACCGACGCGCCAAGGAGGTTCGCGGAGGGCGCCGTGGTGAACGTGCACTGCATGAACAACGGCACCTGCACCACCGCCGCCTTCCGCGACTGGGCGGGGCGCACCGCGCTGGTCGGCCTCGGCCTGCTGGCCTGCGGCGCCGGCCTCACCGGCCTGCTGCGTCGCGGCATCCGCCTGTTCGCGCCCACCCACGACGCGTTCCTCCGCGACCCCCGGCTGACCCGCTTCGCCCAGGCGTACTGCCTCGTCACCGGGCTGATCGCCGCCGGTGGCTACCTCGGCCATCTGCTGACCTGACGGCGGGTCACCTCACGCCGCCGCCGGGCCGCCGCCGATAGTGGGCGGATGAGCACACCTGGTCTCCCCCGCCGGGCCGCCCTGCTGGCCGGACTCGGCTGCGCCGCGCTGACGGCCTGTTCCGCCTCCCACCCGATCGCCCGGTCCTTCGGCTCACCGTCCCCGTCCCCGGCCGGGTCCGTGTTCCCCTCCCCCGCCGCCTGGCAGCCCGGGCCGGGCGAACTCCAACCGGACGTCAAACTCCGGGCGGTGCAGGTGGTGGAGGCGATCGGCAGCTGGCCGCCGGGCGGGCAGGGCGCGGCGGCGGCCGGGCAGCGGGTGGCGGCGCTCGGGCTGCCGGCCGGGCTCGCCCAACAGGGCGGAACGCTGCTGGCGGACGCCCCGCAGGCCGCGGTGGAGGTGATCGACGCCCAGTACGGCGGGCTGCTGAGCGACTCGGCGAGCGTCCTGGTGGTGTGCCGCCAGTGGCTGGCCGGGCCGAACGGGGCCCCGCAGTCCGCGGGCACCACGGTCGACGTGCGGCTGTCCCGGGCCGACCCCCGGTGGGACGTCACCGCCCTGCACCCCGCCAACCCCGGCCCGCCGGCGGCCACCCTCTCCGACCCGGCGACCCGGGTGCTCGCCCAGCCCCGGATCGTGCTGCCGCCCGCCGCCGCGGCCGACGTGCGCAGCGGGCAGGTCCACGACTCGGTGCTGAGCGCGATGCTGACGCTGGCCGGTCCGTACAGTTTCCAGGTCAGCGTGGTGCGTTCCGGCCATCCGCTGCTGGTGTTCGGCACCGACCGGCCGAGCGACCACCCGCTGGGGAAGGCCTTCGACACCTGGCAGATCGACGGCCACCCGGTGGTGGACCCGGCCACCCCCACCGAGCTGGTCGACTCCTTCATGCGCGCCGCCGCGGCCGCCGGCTCGTACAACGTGGGCGGCCCGCGCCTGCTGTCCGGCGGACAGGCGGCGAACCAGTTCTTCAGCGACCCGACCCACCACGACCACGTCCACGCCGGTTTCACCTCCTGAGAACTTTCTCGGTCCACCGGCCGAAATCCCTTGCGCTCCACCCCTGACCTGCGACAACGTATCGGTCGCTGATCAAGTCGAGGGTTGCGGTGGGGGTTGGGTCCGTGGTGACGCACAGGGGCGGCGTGGTGGTCACGGTGGCCGCAGGGGTGCTGGCGGCCGCGCTGACGGGGTGTTCGGGGGGCGTGTCCGCGCCGAGGCCGCTGCCCGCGCCGTCCGGCGCACGGGCCGTACCCGCGTCGGCCGGCGCGGCGTGGCCGGTCAGCCCCGACCAGGAGTTGGCCGAGCTCCGGGCGGCTCTCGCGCTGCCCGCGCAGCCGTTCTCCGCGGTGCTCAACGTCGAAGTCACGGACGGCACGCGCACCGTGCGGCGGCAGGGCGTGGTCAACGTGTCGGACGACCAGCAGACCGGGGCACTCAGCGTGATATCGGCTTCTGCGGAGCAACCGGCCCGAAGCCAGGCATATCTGACGATCACCCGGGAAGCCGCGTACACCCGCTCCGACGACGCCGCGTGGGTGCGGTCGCCGCGCCCGCCGGAGCCGCTGCTCACCGACCACCGCGTGCTGGCCCGGGAACTGCTGCGGAACGACCCGGGGTCCTTCCGCGGGCGGGCGAGAATCCGGACACTCCGCGGCGGCATGGGCTTCCACCTGGTCGGGCGACTCCCGCTCGCGACGGTCGCCGGGGCGTTCGACGCCGTCTCCCGTTCGCAGCTGGCCCAGCATTACGCCTCGGACTGCGTCGCCGACCTGCTGGTCGACGGCGACGGCCGGCTGTCCGTACTGACGCTGACCTGCGAGGCCGATGGCTACCGTCTCCGGTCCACCACCGGCCTCGCCGAGTACGGCCCGGTCGCCGAGACCTCGCCGCCCGCCGACCTCTGACGCCGGATCAGCAGTTGATGCTGCCCTTGCGCAGTGCGTGGCTGCCGGTGTTGCTGTCGTCGGACCAGTAGACGGGCTTGCTGCCGCCCACGCACTCGTCGGCGCCGGCCAGGGTGAAGCCCTCGTTGTTGATGTTCGGCATACCGGCGGGGCGGTTGTGGACGGCGGTGACGGCGAAGGACCCGGCGGTGTTCACCTGGAAGGTCCGGTGCTGGCCGGAGCAGGTGTCGTCGCAGACCACCCAGAGCCGGTTGGCCTGCGGCTCCCACTGGAGTTCCATCACGCCGGCCATGCCGCTGCTGAGGGTGGCGACCTTGGTGAACCCGCCGGCCTCCAGCAGCACGTAGCCGTAGACGGTGCCGGAGCCCTCGACGCCCACGAAGAACACGCCGCCGGTGTGCGCGGCGTAGCGGCTCGGGTCGTAGGCGGCGCCGGTGGCGGCGTCCTTGAAGCCCGCGCCGGTCAGGTAGCTGTCGGGCACCCAGGTGATGCCCTCCAGGCCGAGGTTGGCGCCGGTGGCGGGCAGGTCGGGGGTGAGGTTCCACTCCCGGGTGGCGGTCAGCGTGCTGCCGGTGCCGGACACGTCGTAGCGCAGCACGGACAGCCGGCTGGTGGACGAGGCGTCGGCGTTGCGCTCGCTGGAGACGTACACGCCGCCGGCCGAGCCCGCGCCGGTCAGGGTGACGCCCTCGTCGTCGGGGGTGCCGGTGCCGCCGGGGAAGCGCAGCGCCTTGCCGGAGCCCCAGCCGTTGGCGGTGTCGGGCGTCCAGCCGCCGGAGCCGTTCGGGACCAGCCGCCACAGCTTGCCGGAGTTCTGCGCGCCCCACATCACGCCGCCCTCCTGGTAGAGGCCGGACAGGTCGGTGCCGAACACGTTGGCGGCGTCGGCGGTGGCGACCGTCGAACCGCCGGGCCAGGCCACCGGGGTCGTGGAACCGCCGCCGCCGGAGCCGCAGTTGTTGGCGGCGCCGAGGGTCAGGGTGGCGGCCTGGGTCCAGTCGCCGGTGCCGTCGGCGCAGCGCGACCAGGAGGGGTTGGAGTGCGAGCTCCAGCTGAACGAGTCGACCAGGGTGGTGCCGTCGGCCAGGTACAGCCGGGCGCTGTCGGCGGAGCCGAGGCCGAAACTGCCGTGCACGTCGAAGGCCTTGAAGCCGCCCGGGGCCAGGCTGGTGCCGGAGGCGATCTTGTACTTGTTGCTGTCGTTGTCGTCCTTGAGGATCCACCCCGACAGGTCGATCGTCGCGGTGCCCTTGTTGTACAGCTCGATCGAGTCGTTCACCGACCCGGTCGTCACCACCTCGTTCAGGCGGATGTCGTCGGTCGGCGCGGCGGCGGCGGGCGAGGCGGTCAGCACTCCCACGCCGACGACCGGCAACGCGACGGCGGCCAGCAGCAGCGAGAGGCGACGACGCCACTTCGGGGCGCGCGGTTCGATCACGGTTTCCGTCCCTCGGTTCGGTGTGAACACGGCGCCGACCAACCTCCCGACCCCGCCCCAACGAAGCCCCACCGCGACCTGTTCCCCGCATGAACGCCCGGCGAACCCCGCCCCGGCCCCGGTGCTTGCGGGAACCGTGCCGGGACCGATCGCGTTGTCGGGCGGGGAGGCGATGACATGAAGACCCGACGGAAGGACGGTCCCGACCTGCCGGGGCCGCCCGAGGAGCCGTGGAACGAGGTCGCACCCGGCCTGTGGATGGGCGGCCACTACTGGCACGACCCCACCGGTGAGCTCCAATTCGTGTGCGTCGGCGCCGAGTTCGACCTGGTGGTCAGCCTGTTCACGGCACCCGGCCACGGGCCCGACCCGGGCGTCGAGCACCTGGTCGCCGAGGTGCCGGACGACCCGCTGGACGCCGAGCAGCTGGCCACCGTCCAGGCCGCGGCCGAGTACACGGCGGCGGCGGTCGCGGCCGGACGCCGGGTGCTGGTGCGCTGCCACTCCGGCTACAACCGGTCCGGGCTGGTGGTGGCCCAGGCGCTGGTCGAACTGGGTGCGGACACCGCCGGGGCGATCCGCCGGGTACGGGCACGACGCTCGCCCTGGGCGTTGAACAACGAACTCTTCGTCGCCTACCTGGAGACCGGTCTCGACACGGCGCGCCTGATCAGCTCGCTGACCGCGCCCGGGAGCTGACGAGGCATCGGGCGGGCGCGCGCGGGGCCGCCGGGCGGGCGCGCGCGGGGCCGCCGGGCGGGCGGGCGCGGGGCCGCCGGGCGGGGCTTCGGCGGACCTTTGGCGGGTTGGCTGCGGGTTATCGGTGGCTTATGACCTCCTTATCCGCCGGAGCCGTCGCACACCGCGCGCGGAGGGTGGAGGTGGCCGCGCCGGCGGGTGGACGTAGCCCGGCGGGTACGGCGGCGGTAGGTTCCGGGCCTGGTCGGAGGCCGATTCCGCTGGTGCTTTTCGCCGAGCGCGCGGTCGGCGGATTCTGATGCAACGCCAGGTCGGCGGCTCGCCAACGGTGTTGCGGGTGGCCGGATGCCGCCATCGGGGCACCGGCCGAATGTGGCAGACACTTGTCAATTGGTATAGGCCAATCGTAGCCTTCGGTCCGTTCGCGGTGTGCCGGGTCCACACCGCGCCGCCCACGGGTCGCTCCCTGGGCGTCGGGCGGACGTACGTCCGCCCCTTCCCCCACCATCGACCCGGCACTTTTCCGAGGAGAACCATGTCCTGGTCCCGTCGTCTGCTCACCGCGTCCGCAGTGGGCGCGGGCGCCCTGGTCGCCACCACCTTCGCCGCCGGCACCGCCGGCGCCCACGGCGCGATGTTCGGCCCCGCCAGCCGCGTCGCCGCCTGCTACGCGGAGGGCCCCGAGGCCCCCAAGTCCCAGGTCTGCAAGGACCTCGTCGCGGACAGCGGCACCCAGCCGCTGTACGACTGGAACGAGGTCAACATCGCCAGCGCCAACGGGCAGGCCCAGCAGATCATCCCCGACGGCCACCTGTGCTCCGCCAACCGCGACAAGTACCGCGCCCTGGACTGGGCCCGCACCGACTGGCCGGCCACCTCTGTGGCGGCCGGCGCGAAGACCTTCAACTTCCGCGTCACCGCGCCCCACCAGGGCGTCATGACGCTGTACATCACCAACAGCAGCTACAACCCGACCCAGCCGCTGAAGTGGTCCAACCTGGACCTGGCGAACCCGATCGCCACCTTCGCCAGCCCGCGCACCTCGGACAACGGCTACTACAACGTCAACGTCAACCTGCCGCAGCGCACCGGTCGTCAGATCGTCTACATGGTGTGGCAGCGCACCGACAGCCCGGAGGCGTTCTTCGGCTGCTCGGACGTCGACTTCGGCTCGGGCACCGCGGCCGCGGCCGGCGCGCTCGCCGCCCAGACGCCGTCCGCGCCCACCGAGGCGCAGATCGCCGCGGGCGCCGACCACTCCTCCGTCTCCCACACCGGCCACGGCGGCGACGCCCTGACCGCCCAGGAGGCCGCCGCCGGCACCGCCGCGACCAGCACCGCCGCGTCGACCCACACCAACAGCAGCAACGCCCTGCTCGGCCTGGCCGGCGCCGGCCTGCTGTCGGCAACCGCCTCGGGCGTGTACCTGGCCCGCCGGATGCGCAACGCCGCCGTCACCGCCTGACGGCCCATGAACGCCCGACGCGAGTCAGGCGGGTGGCGCGGCCCCATCCCCCACAGCTCCGGGGCCGCGCCCTCCGTCACCATGGCCCGCCGGAGCCATCGCTCTCCCTTTGCCGCACCCTCCCCACACCACGGCCTGCCGGAGCGCCCCAGAACCTACCCGGAGCCGCCCCCCGGAGCCCGGCGCTGCCCCGACGCCGGCTCGACGCCGGCTCGACGCCGCTCCGACGCAGCCTGCCCGTCCCGTCCCGCCCGCGCCTCGACGAACCGTCAACTCTCTGCAAAACCTCAGGTTTTCACCTTGACGGCCCCAATTGGTCTGGACCACCTTGAGTCCGCCCCCAGCACCGCGCACCGCACCGCGCCGCCCCGCAGCCGGTGCACTCCATGCACCCGTGGCACCACCACACTCCCCCACACCGTCGAGGAGAACCCGCCCATGAGGCGCGTCACCCTGTCTCTCGCCGCCACCGCGGCCCTGCTCGTCGCGCCGCTGGCCGCCACCTCGGCCGGCACGGCCAACGCCGCCGGGGTCTCCGGACTGGTCGCCGACTACGCCGTGACCCAGAGCTGGTCGAACGGCTTCCAGGCCAGCTACACCGTCACCAACCACACCAACACGACCGTCAACACCTGGTCGCTCTCCTTCGACCTGCCGACCGGCGAGACCGTCTCCAGCCTGTGGAACGGCACCCTCACCTCCACCAGCACCTCAACCGGCACCCACTACACGGTGACCTCGCCGACCTGGGCCTCGCCACTCGCCCCCGGCGCCAGCGCCCCCGCCGTCGGCTTCGGCGTGACCAGCGGTGCCACCCAGACCGCGCCCGCCAACTGCACCATCAACAACCTGCCGTGCGCCGGTGCGCCCGCCGACAGCACCCCGCCGACCGTCCCCGGCAACCTGCGCAGCACCGGCACCGGGCCCGGCAGCATCACCCTCGGTTGGAACGCCGCCACCGACAACGTCGGCGTGGCCGGCTACCACCTGCGCGAGGGCAGCACCGTCGTCGCCATCGCCACCGGCACCAGCGCGACCGTCCGCGGACTGCTCCAGGGCAGCAGCCACACCTTCACCGTCAGCGCCTTCGACGCCGCCGGCAACGAGTCCGCCGCCTCCGCCGTCGTGACCGCCACCGCCGGCACCGGCACCACGCCCGGCACCGCCGCGCCCTACGTGGACCTCGGCGCCTACCCGACGCCCAGTCTCCCCGCGCTCTCCGCCGCCAGCGGACTCAAGGAGTTCTCGCTGGCCTTCATCATCAACGGCAGCCAGCCCTGCACCGCCAGCTGGTTCGGCGCGTACGACCCCGCCACCGGCTGGGACAAGGACGACATGGACGCCATCCGGGCCGCCGGCGGCGACGTCCGCCCGTCGTTCGGCGGCGCGAACGGTACCGAACTGGCGCAGTCCTGTACCACCGTGACCTCGCTCGCCGCCCAGTACCAGAAGGTGGTGGACGTCTACACGCTGGACCGGGTCGACTTCGACATCGAGGGCACCGCCGTCACCGACCACGCCTCCGTCGACCGCCGCTCCGCCGCCCTCGCCCAGGTGCAGGCCGCGCAGCGCGCCAAGGGCCGCGACCTGAAGGTCAGCCTGACCCTGCCGGTGCTGCCCAGCGGACTCACCGCCGACGGCGTCTACATCCTGCAGTCCGCCAAGAACGCCGGCCTGGCCGTCGACCTGGTCAACGTCATGGCGATGGACTTCGGCGACTGGGCCGCCCCGAGCCCCGCCGGCAAGATGGGCGCCTACGCGATCCAGTCCGCCCAGTCCACCCAGGCGCAGATCCGCTCCGTGTGGACCAACCTGACGGACGCTCAGGCGTACGCCATGGTCGGCGTCACCCCGATGCTCGGCCAGAACGACACCAGCTCCGAGGTGTTCGGTATCTCCGACGCCCAGCAGCTGCTCACCTTCGCCCAGCAGAACCACCTCGGGGAGCTGGCCTTCTGGGAGATGACCCGGGACGCCAACGCCTGCACCGGCTCGCTGCCCAAGTGCACCAACATTCCGCAGACCCCCTACCAGTTCTCGAAGATGTTCGCCGCGTACAACGGCTGAACGTTGACGGCCGAGGGCCGATGATCGACGGCCGCCGGCGGACGGCGGACCCGATTGACCGTCGGCGGACGGCGGACCCGATCGACCGTCGGCCGCCGGCGGACCCGATCCGAGTGACCGGCCGGTCGGTCGCCCCTGGCGCTCGATGCCCGGGGCGGCCGATCGGCCGGACCGTCATTGACGAGACGTCACACCGGCTGGTGCTCCCCTTCCTTGCGGGGTTCGGCCGGTGCGTCCGCACCCTCAGCGCCCTCCCCGTGCGCGCCCTCGGCACCCTCGGGGCGGGCGTGCTTGGGGAGCAGGAAGATGGCGGCGAACACCACGGCCATCATGCCGATCTCGAACCAGAGGGTGAGCTGCTCGGCGTTGGCGAAGCCTGCGGTCTTCAGCCGCTCGAAGAACACCGTGCCGAGGATGGCGCTGCCGAGCGCGCCGCCCAGCTGCTGAACGGCCGTCAGCGTGCCCGAGGCCGAGCCGGTCTCGTGCGTGTCCACCGAGGCGAGCACCATGCCGAAGAACGGTGCCATCACCAGGCCCATGCCGAGGCCCGTCACCAGCAGCGCCGGCACGGTCTGCCACGGGGTGACACCCGCGCCCTGGCTGTGCAGCGTGTACATCAGGCCGAGCACGCCGGCCACCATCACCAGCAGGCCCGCGTGCATCACCTTGCGGCCGAAGCGCTGCAGCGCCTGCGAGGTGACGAACGCGATCACCATGCCGATCGAGGCGGGCACCCCTGCCAGGCCGGACTTCAGTGGGCTGTAGTGCAGACCCAGCTGGGTGTAGAGGCTGAACGTCAGCCAGAAGCCCGTCATGGCGGTGAAGAAGATCAGGCCGAGCACCATGCCGCCGCTGAAGCCGCGCTTGGCGAACAGGCTGGGCTCGACCAGCGGGTCCGCCCCGGTGGCCTTGCGTCGCGCCTCGTACCAGCCGAACACTCCGAACACCGCCACGCCGACCGCCAGCAGCGCGAACGCCCACAGCGGCCAGTCGTGCTCACGGCCCTGCACCAGCGGGTAGATGACGGTGGCCGCGCCGAGCGCCGCGAGCAGCGCGCCGACCAGGTCGAGCCGGACCGTGCGCCCCTCCGCCTGGGCGGGAAGGAACACCCGGCCGCCTATGAGGGCGAACAGGCCGAGCGGAATGTTGATCAGGAAGATCATCCGCCAGCCGGTGCCGGCGAAGTCTGCGTCGATCAGCCAGCCGGCCAGGATCGGGCCGCCGACCGTGGACAGGCCCATCACCGGACCGAACAGGCCGAAGGCCGTGCCCTGCTCGCTCGGCGAGAAGATCTCCTTCATGATGCCGAGGCCCTGCGGGAGCATCACGGCGCCGAGCAGCCCCTGGGCGATCCGGGCGGCGATCAGCTGCCACGGCTCCTGGGCCACGCCGCAGGCGAGCGAGCCGAGCGTGAACCCGGCCGCGCCGAGCATGAACATCCGCCGACGACCGAAGATGTCGCCGAGCCGGCCGCCGGTGATCAGGCCGATCGCCATCGCCAGCGTGTAGGCCGCGCCGAGCCACTGGATGGTGGACTCGCCGCCGCCGATGTCCTGCCGTATCGCGGGCGCGGCGATGTTCGTCACCAGCGAGTCGAGCAGGTCCATCACCTCGGCGGCGAGGATGACGAACAGCGCGACCCAGCGCCAACGGTAGGGCTCGGCCGCGCCGGGCGGCTTCGCCAAGGTGGTAAGTCCGACCGCATCGGTCATTGCTAACTCCTGCTGAATGCCAGGGCGCGGTGGACGGTGGGCCGCGCAGTGAACGGTGTTTCTTCTAACGAACACTGTTCTACGAGTCGAGCAGCGTTCCCGTCAAACGATTTAACCCCGACTTCTCCCGGAGGGCGCCCCGGACCCACCCCTGACCCGCCCCCGACCTGCCCCGGACCCGCCCCCGACCTGCCCCTGACCCGCTCCCGAGGCTCCCACGATCGGCTCTCGAGCCGGGTGCTTCGCCCACCGGTCGAACGGCGTTCGTCCCGAGTACGATGATCGACATTGGACGTTCAGCGAAAGCAGGTGGCCCGATGTCCGCGCAGATGCCCTCGATCCCGTGGCACAAGCCACGCAAGGCCGACCCGCGCCAGCCGCTCAGCCGCTCACTGATCGTCGAGACCGCCGTCCGGGTGCTGGACGCCGAGGGCCTGGCGGGGGTGACGATGCGCCGGATCGCCCAGGAGCTCGGCACCGGCCCGGCCTCGCTGTACGCGCACGTGGCCAACAAGGAGGAGCTGTTCGACCTGATGCTGGAGCGGGTGGTGTCGGAGATCCGGCTGCCGCTCCGGCCGGAGCCCGAGCGCTGGAAGGAGCAGATCACCGAGATCTGCTTCGAGGCGCAGCGGGTGCTGACGGCCCATCGGGACGTGTCACTGGTGTCGCTGGGCAGCATCCCGGTGGGTGAGAGCCAGTTGCGGATCACCGAGTTCCTGCTCGACCTGCTGCTCCAGGTCGGTCTGCCGCCGCAGGTGGCGGCCTGGGCGCTGGACGCGCTCGGCCAGATCATCGACACCGACGCGTACGAGGCCTCGGTGTACACCGACCGGATGGCCCGGGGAACCGACCTCGGCGCCTACTTCGACCAGCTGCGCGGCTACCTGGACGATCTGCCGACCGACCGTTTCCCGACCATTCAGCGCCTGGCGGGCACCATGATGACGGGCGACGGCGACCAGCGGTACGCGTTCAAGATCGAGGTGTTCCTGCGCGGCGTGGAGTCCTACCTCCCGGCGAACGCACCGGCCCCCGCCGTCGCCGCAGAGCCCGGCCCCGGCCCGGCGTCCGACGGGCCCGCCTGGCACGGCCCGTCGGGCGGGGCGGACGGCACAGGAAGCTGACGGGGCACCGAACCCTCCGGGCGCCCGGCATTAGACGTCGCGCGCGCCGGGCGCCGGGCGTCAGGCGTCGGGCACCGGGCATCAGGCGTCGGGCATCAGGCATCAGGCGTCAGGCGTCAGGCGTCAGGCGTCAGCAAGGGTTGACGACCATCCGGCGCAGGTCTATACCAGTGGGCAGTCATGTCAACCTCGGCTCGGTACCCGGCCGTTGACCCGGCCGCGCGCCCCCACTTCGCGCCCCCGGGCCGCCGTCCTCGCCGCCTCCTGGAGAGGTCCTCGATGGAACGCGCACTTCCCCCACACCCCCCTGCCGTCGCCCCGGCGCGCCACCGCCCGCGCCGCGCCCTCGCGGTCGCGCTGTCCGCATTCGCCCTGCTGGCCGGCGGGGTGGCCGCCGTCACCGCGTCCGGGTCGGCGAACGCCGCCACCACAGACGGGCTCGGTTCCAACTGGTACGCCTCCGCGCCGTATCTGATGCCGGAGGACAACAGCCCGCCGAACGCCGCCGCGGTGATGGACGCCACCGGCCAGAAGGCCTTCCAGTTGGCGTTCATCCTGGCCCAGGGCAGCAGTTGCAGCCCGTCCTGGGGCGGAACCTCCTCGATCGACTCGGACACCACCATGCCTGCGGTGATCCAGACCATCCGCGCCAAGGGCGGCGACGTCTCGGTCTCGGTGGGCGGTTACGGCGGCACCAAGCTCGGCCAGACCTGCGGCACTCCGGAGGCGACCGCCGCCGCCTACCAGAAGGTGGTCACCAAGTACAACCTCAAGGCGATCGACTTCGACCTGGAGGAGCCGGAGTACGAGAACACCGCCGCGATCCACAACGAGATCGGCGCGGCCCGGATCCTCCAGCAGAACAACCCGGGCATCTACATCTCCGTCACCACCGCCGGCACCAACGCCGGCACCGGCTGGTTCGGCACCCAGATGCTGCTGGAGGCCAAGTCGCAGGGTTTCACGCCGAACAACTACTCGATCATGCCGTTCGACGGCGGCTTCAACGGGGCCGCGGCGCAGACCGACGCGCTGGTGAAGTTCAATCAGATCCTGCAGAGCACCTTCGGCTGGAACGAGGCCACCGCGTACGCCCACGAGGGCGTGTCGATGATGAACGGCCGCACCGACGCCGCCGAGTACTTCAGGCAGGCCGACTTCCAGACCGTGCTGGACTTCGCGACCGCGCACCGGCTGGCCCGTTATACCTACTGGTCGGTCAACCGGGACCGGCAGTGCCCCGGCACGGTGGACCCGGGCCTGTCCGGGTCGTGCTCCAGCGTGGCGCAGAACGACTGGGACTTCACCAAGTTCACAGTGCGGTTCGCCGGTGCGACCCCGCCCACCGGCTCGTCCTCGCCCTCGCCCAGCGGCAGTTCCAGCTCCTCGCCGGGCACCACCGCGTGCAGCCCGGTCTGGCAGCCGACCACCACCTACGTGGGCGGCGACAAGGCCAGCTACAACGGCCACAACTACCACGCCAAGTGGTGGACCCTGAACGAGAACCCGACCGCCGGCGGCCAGTGGGGCGTGTGGGCCGACGACGGCCCGTGCACCTGAGCCCCTGCGCCTTCCGGAACGCCGAACGGGCCGCCCGCTCCCAGGACTTCTGGGGGCGGACAGCCCGTCGGGGCCTGTCGACAGTCGGTGTGACGGCGCGTCAGACGGTGGCGCGGTTTCGGTACTCCTCCACGACGGCGCGGGTTGAGGGCAGGTCGGCCAGCGGTTCGCCGACCACCCGGGAGGCCAGCTCGGTCGCCACCTTGATGACGTCCTCGCGCAGCTCGGCCTCGGCCAGCACCTTGTCGGCAGCAAGCTGCACGTGCGCCTCGGCCACCAACTGCTCGCGCTGCTGGAGGCCCTCGGCGCGCAGGGCGGCGACCAGGGCCGCGCCCTCCTCGGCGGCGGTCTGACGGATCGCGGCGGCCTCGTGCCGGGCGGCGGACAGCTCCGACTGGAACTCGTCACGTATGCGTTCGGCCTCGGCGCGGGCGGCCTCGGCGCGGGCCAGACCACCGTCGGTCTTGTCGTGGCGTTCGGCGAGCGTCCGTTCGATGCGCGGCAGCACCACCTTGCCGAGCACCGCGAACAGGAAGAAGAAGAGAATCAGGCCGAGGATCAGCTCGGGCACATTCGGTTCGAGAGGTCCCATACTCAGTATGTTATCCGGTCACCTGACGCGCCGTTCGATCGGGCCCGCCCCATCCCCCTTGCCCCGCACGGCACTTCGGCATCTCTCAGGCGCCGGCCACCCCGTCGAGGTGCTCACGCAGCAGGTCCGCGTGACCGTTGTGACGGACGTACTCGGTCGTGAAGTGCAGGAACGTCATCCCCAGCGACTGCTCCTCCAGCAACTGCCGGTACTCCGGCTCGGCACGGGCCGGGTCCAGCAGGTCGAAGTCGGCGTCCTTGTGGCCCTCAACGGTCGAGGTCGTGCGCACGATCGTGCCGAACGCCCGCGCAGGCGCACGGGCAGCGCGGGCAGCACGGGCGCACGGGCAGCACCAGGGAGTTTTCCGCCGCCGGGCGGGGATGTGCCCTGGCCGGGGCTGGTCCGGACCGGGCGCGGGTGGTTGGTAGAGTCGCGGTGAGCCGTGACTGGCGCGCTGGGATGGATTTCACCATCGGGGAGCGGCTCCGCACGGAACCCGCGGGTTCCGACGTGCTGTAGCCGAGCGCCTGGGCCGTCCGAATCGTCGCCATTCCGAACGAGGAGACCGCCTTGGCCGAGTCCCTGACCCCGCACACCTTCGGCAGCCCCGCCGCCGACACCGCCTTCCGCAGCGCACTGGACGTGGTGCGCGCCGTCGAGCCGCGGATCGCGGCGGCGATCGGCGGAGAGATCGAGGACCAGCGCGCCTCGCTGAAGCTGATCGCCAGCGAGAACTACGCCTCGCCCGCCGTGCTGCTGGCGATGGGCAACTGGCTGAGCGACAAGTACGCGGAGGGCACCCCGGGCCGCCGGTTCTACGCGGGCTGCCGGAACGTCGACACCGTGGAGTCGCTGGCCGCCGAGCACGCCCGGGAACTGTTCGGCGCGGAACACGCGTACGTGCAGCCGCACTCCGGTATCGACGCCAACCTGGTGGCGTTCTGGGCGGTGCTCTCGCAGCGGGTGGAGAGCCCGGCGCTCCGGCGGGCCGGGGTGCGCAACGTCAACGACCTGAGCGAGCAGGACTGGGCGGAGCTCCGCCGCGAACTGGGCAACCAGCGGATGCTCGGCATGTCGCTGGACACGGGCGGCCACCTGACGCACGGCTTCCGGCCGAACATCTCCGGCAAGATGTTCGACCAGCGCAGCTACGGGACGGACCCCGTGACCGGGCTGGTCGACTACGCCGAGGTCCGGCGGATCGCCCTCGACTTCAAGCCGCTGATCCTGGTCGCCGGGTACTCGGCCTACCCGCGGCTGGTGAACTTCCGGAAGATGCGGGAGATCGCGGACGAGGTCGGCGCGACCCTGATGGTCGACATGGCGCACTTCGCGGGCCTGGTCGCGGGCAAGGTGCTGACCGGCGACTTCGACCCGATCGCACACGCGCAGATCGTCACCACCACCACCCACAAGTCGCTGCGCGGCCCGCGCGGCGGCATGGTGCTGTGCACCTCCGAGCTGGCCGAGCACGTCGACCGGGGCTGCCCGCTGGTGCTCGGCGGCCCGCTGTCGCACGTGATGGCCGCGAAGGCCGTCGCGTTCGCGGAGGCCCGGCGTCCCGAGTTCCAGGTGTACGCCCGCCAGGTGGTGGACAACGCGCACGCACTGGCCGAGGGCCTGCTGAAGCGCGGCGCCCGGCTGGTGACCGGCGGCACCGACAACCACCTGGTGCTGGCGGACGTCTCCTCCTACGGCCTGACCGGCCGCCAGGCCGAGGCGGCGCTGCTGGACTCGGGCATCGTCACCAACCGCAACTCCGTTCCGCAGGACCCGAACGGCGCCTGGTACACCTCCGGCATCCGCCTCGGCACCCCCGCCCTCACCACCCGCGGCCTCGGCACCGCGGAGCTGGACGAGGTGGCGGACCTGATCCACACCGTCCTGGCCGCGACCTCCGCCGCCGGCTCCTCCAAGGCCCAGTACGTCCTCGACCCCGCCATCCGCGACGCGGTCGCCAAGCGCGCCGTCGACCTGCTGGCCGAGCACCCCCTCTACCCCGGCATCACCCTCAGCTGACCGACCGTCCCTCCCCCTGCATCCCTGCATGTCCCCGACGCCCGCAAGCCGGCCCCGCGGCCAATTCGGTTGCCCGATAAGGCCGACGGCGACGCGGCGGCTCTGCTAGCGTCGCGCGGACCGCGTGCGTGGGCATGCAGGGGGCGGGGGGCGAAGGTGTCGGAGACCGGGGAACGCGCAGTGCGATGGGCGATCGGCCTCACACTGCTGACCGTCTTTACCCTGATGAGTCTGTGGGTGGTACGCCTGTTCACCGCCGAAGGGCTGCCGGCCGGCGACCGGCGCGCCTGCAAGGGCACCGTGCTGTCGCTGGACCAGGCGCTGGCCGCCTACGAACTCGACCTGCCCGCCGGGGCGACGGACCTGCACTACCTCGCCCGGGTCGATCCGGAGAGCGGCCGACTGCACGTCGCGGTGGCGCTTCGCAGCACCCGCGCCGCAATGACCGACTACTTGCAGCAACATGGCCTGACGGCCGATCAGCTGGCGCACCTGGACGACAGCGCCTACCCGCACGGCGACGTCATGGACTACGCCGGCCTGTGCGGCAACACCGCGAAGGTTCCTGCGGTCTCGGTCCCGCTGAAGCCCGTCACCAGCACCGAATCGGCCCGGGTGGCGGTCGAGCTGGACGGCCCGGCCATCCGCGAGAACACCGCGGTGGTCCTGGCCGTCGTCCCCACCTAGGAGTGCCGTGGGCCGGCGCCCCGGGGCCGCCCAGTGCCGCGTCAGGCAGCCTTTGCCCGTCAAGGAGCGGCGTCCGGTGCGTGCTATCGGCGTGCCGGACGGAAGCCCTCGTACTGGATGTACTTGGGTTTTCGACCGGTGCGGCGAGAGTGCGTGCCTGGGGGTACCTCCCAGCCCCCAAGGGCTGGGGGCGCGTCGCGACGGGGCGAAGGTTGCCTGACGCGGCACTAGGATGGCCGGCGTGATCGCGGACGAACCGATGGCAGCGGAAGCGGACGGGACCGCCCTTCCCGGGGTGCGCAACTTCCGGGACGCGGGCGGGCTCGGGGCACTGCCCCACGGCATCCTTTACCGCTCCGGTGCGCTGGACCAGTTGACGCCCGACGGCGCCCGGACGCTGCTCGGCCTCGGTGTGCGCACCGTCCTCGACCTGCGCAGCACGCCGGAGGTCACCGCTCGCCCGGATGCGCTCGGCGACAGCGGCATCCGGCACCTGCACGTCCCCGTCTTCGCCGAGCAGCGCTGGCCCGAGGAGCAGGCCGAGCTGTACCCGCTGATGGCCGAGCTCGCCGGACGCCCGGCCGTCGCGCTCGTCCGGACCTTGCTGGCCGCCGAGCGCCGGGCCGTCCTGGTGCACTGCGCGTCCGGCAAGGACCGCACCGGCGTGGTGGTCGCGCTGGTGCAGTCGCTGCTGGGCGCCGGGGAGCCGGAGATCCTCTCCGACTTCCTGCGTTCCAACGCGGCACTGGGACTCACCGCCCACGACCCCGACGTCCCCGGCCACGCCGGCCGCCCGGTCGCGGCCGTCCACCTGCGCCGCGCCCTGATCTCCGTCCGTTCCCACCACGGCACGCTCGAGGAGCACCTGCGCGCCCACGGCGCTCGAACCTCCGAACTCGCCTCCCTGCGTGCCGATTTCCACCCCACGGCCTGCCCGTAGGGCCTTCCCGGCACCGTCGCACCGGCCCGCCGCGACGCACCCGCCGCAGCATCCTGTTCCGCCTGGACCTCCTCCGTTCCCCGCACTGCCCGACACCCGCACGGCATCGCATCGCTCGTCCTCTGACTGCGACCCCGAAACCATGACCCCCGGGGTTGCCGCCCCTCGCCACCGCCGGCGACAACCGCTGGCGGCTGATCAGTTGCGCGGGCTGATCAGTTGCGCGGGTGCGTCTCGTACATCCGCACCGCCACGGTGACGCCGGCCACGGCGGTCAGCGCGGCAACCGCCCAGATCGCGGTGGTCACGCCGTAGGCGTCGGCGAGGATGCCCGCCACCAGCGCTCCGACCGCGAAGCCGCCGTCACGCCACAGCCGGTAGACGCCGACGGCGCGCGCCCGCCATGCGGGGTGGGCGACGTCGCCGATGACGGCCAGCAGCGTCGGGTAGACCAGGGCGGTGCCCGCACCCAGCAGTGCCTGGGCGGCGGCCCACACCGGGAAGGTCGTCCCGACCGCGACCAGGCCGAGGGCGGCGGCCTGCAGCAGCATGCCCGCGGTGATCAGGTGCTTGCGGCCGATCCGGTCGGACCACCAGCCGGTGAGCATCTGCCCCGCGCCCCAGACCGCCGGGTAGAGCGCGGCCAGGATGCCGATCCGGCCGATCTCCAGACCGTGCGCGGCGTACAGCAGCGGGAAGATGCCCCAGGCGAGGGCGTCGTTGAGGTTGTTGACCATGCCGGCCCAGCTGGCGCTGGACAGCGCCCGGTCTCCGAGGCTGGTGGTGCGCGCTATTCGGGCGGTGCTGAGCGCCGCCTGGTCGTCACCACCGGCGTTCGCGGGGGCAGTGGCCGCATCCTCCGGCATGGCAGCGACCGTACCCTCCGGCGAGGCCCCGGCGACCGCTCCCTCCAGCGCCGTGCTTGTGGTGACCGCATGGGCGGCGGCCTCCGCCCGGGCGTGCTCGCGCGTCTCCCGGACGGCGGCGACCGTCAGGCCCAGGCCGAGCGCAACGTAGGCCGCGCCGAGCAGGAACGGCTGTGGGCGCAGGCCCCAGTGGGCGGCAATGGCGCCGGTGCCGGTCGCGGTGACGGCCACCGCGAGGTAGCCCGCCGCCTCGTTCAGGCCCATCGCGAGGCCGCGCCGGGCCGGGCCGACCAGGTCGATCTTCATGATCACCGTGGTGGACCAGGTGAGGCCCTGGTTGACGCCCAGCAGCACGTTCGCCGCGACGATCCAACCCCAGGTCGGGCCCCAGGCCAGCATCGCCGGTATCGGCAGGGCCACCAGCCAGCCCGCGATCAGCACCGGCCTGCGCCCGTACCGGTCGGAGAGGGTGCCGGCGAAGAAGTTGGTGACCGCCTTGGTCGCGCCGAACGCCAGGATGTACGTCAGCGCACCCGTGTAGGCGGACAGGTGGAAGACCTTGTCGGCGAGCAGCGGCAGAACCGTCCGCTCCTGCCCGAGCATGCCGCCGACCAGGGCGTTGACCGCCACCAGCAGGCCGAACTGCGCGAGGTTGGCGCGCAGCCCGAGCCGGATCGGGCGGCCACCCGGCCCGCCGGGCGGGGTGCCGGGCGGAGCAGTGGTCGGCGCGGCTGCCCGGGGTGGCAGCGGGCGCTGGGCCTCGACGGACATGGGCGGCTCCCGGGTGGTGCGTGATGCGTGGAACGTGGTGCGTGGTGCGGTGCTCCGCCGGCGTTGACCGAGCGGCGTGCACGACGAGCCTATTCCACTCTTTCATGGATTACTGGATAGGTGCGTCCACCTGTGGTCGTGCGGGCAGCTTCCGGACGGCCGGCAGCGCGAGCAGGAGGAGGGCGGCGGGCACTCCCAGCGCGGTCATGCCGAACAGCGTCCGGTGCACGCCGATCCCGTCCGCGAGCGGGCCTGCGAGCACCAGGCCGAGTGGCATCAGCGCCACCGAGATCAGGTGGTCGTAGGAGCTGACCCGCGACAGCACCTGCTCGGGTATGTGCACCTGGAGTGAGGTCTCCCACAGCACGAAGCAGAGCGAGACGCCGACTCCGGTGCAGGCCTCCAGCAGGGCGATCACCGCGACCGGAGCGCCGGATCCGATGATCAGCGCCTGGCAGGAGGCAATCGCCATCCCGACGGCCGCCACCGCCATCGGCCGGGCCGGTTTCAGGCGGTAGGCGCAGACGTCGCCGACGATCGAGCCGAGGCCGAAGGCGGTGACCACCACGGCCCAGGCGCCGGCCCCGCCCCACTCGCGATCCGCCAGGACCGGGCCGAGCACGAACACCGAGGGCAGCACCACCACGTGGTACACCGCGATCGCGAGCATGCCCGACCACACCCAGGCCCGTTCTCGCACCTGCCGCCAGCCGACCCGGAGTTCGGCCAGGAACCCGAGTCGCTCGGCCTGCTCCGCACTGGCCCGCCCGCCCACCGCACCGAGTCTCGCCAGCACGGCGGCGCTGGCCGCGAAGCTCGCGGCATCCACCATCAGGGCACCGCCGGGCCCGGCAAGGGCGACCAGCGCGCCGGCCAGCACCGGGCCGATCACCAACCCCACCGAGTGGACGAGCCCGCGCAAGGCATTGGCCTCGCCCAGCCGTTCACCGGACACCAGCAGCGGGATCAGCCCGGTGGAGGCGGGCAGGAAGAACGCGTCCGCCACCCCGAACACCACCATCAGCAGTGCCAGCACCCCGACCCGGGCCGTCCCGGTGAGCAGCAACACCGCGACGGCCGCCTGGACCACGCACCGCACCAGATCGGAGGCCAGCATGATCCGCTGTCTTGGCATCCGGTCCGCCCACACGCCGCCGATCAGCATGAACACCAGCACCGGCAGCAGGCCCGCCGAAGCCACCAGGCCGACATCGGCGGCCGACCCGCCGATCGACAGCACGGCGAACGGCAGCGCGACGAACGACACCCTGTCGCCCAGGACGGACAGCGACTGGCCGACGAACAGACGGGCGAACTGGCGCTCCACCCGGAGTACTTCGGGAATCAGCACAGCCACGGGCACCTCCACAGCGGGTCGGGGAACAGCGATCACCGCGATGGTAGGAAGCTCCCGAAGCAGCTGTCGCGCGATTTATCCGCAACGCCTGCAATGCCCGGATCTCGCTCAACTCGCTTTAATGTCACGGCATTTGATGTCCGCTCAGCTTCCAAGCGCCCAAGCGGGAGCGTCCGCCTTCCCTCCCCCCGCTCCCCCAATCCCACCGATCGGCCAGAATTTCGCACCCGACCATCGGACCGCCGGATCACCCGACCGCCCGACCGCCCGACCGCCCGACCGCCCGGGCGGCGCAACTCGGCCGTAATACGGCCGCGATGAGCTTGTGATTGCTCCGTTCGAGTGATTAGGCTCGGTCCGGCCCGCACCGCCGGGCCCCGCACGCGGCAACGCCGAACCCTGTCCGCCGCGTTGCCGGGTCGACCACCACAACCCTTGGACAGGGACGGGGGAACCAAGTACGTCGCCGCCCCCACGGCTAGGGGTGAAGCCTCCGCACCGGCTCCCGCCGGCACACGGCGGCCGGGCCTCCCTCCGGTCCGAACCCGACAGCTCACCTCGCAGGCGTGCGGAGAGGATCTGGCATGCTCTTCACGGGTTCCGGGCGCCACCGTCGGCAGAGCCAGGCGGAGAAAGCCGCCGAGCGGGCGATCGCCGCAGCCGGCGTCGCCGGCGTCGGCCTCGCCCTGCCGCTGCTCGCCGTGACGGGTGCGCAGGCCGCCCCCAGCACGGTCTGGGACCGGGTCGCCGACTGCGAGAGCGGCGGCAACTGGAGTTCCGACTCGGGCAACGGCCTGTACGGCGGCCTCCAGATCACCGCCCAGCGCTGGATCGACTACGGCGGTACCCGGTACGCCGAGCTGCCCAGCGGAGCCACCCGCAGCCAGCAGATCGCGGTCGCCGAACGGATCCTGGCAACCGAGGGCCCGCAGCCGTGGGTGTCCTGCGCCGACACGGCGGGCCTGCGCACGGTCAGCGCCCCCGGCGTGGTGGACAACAACGACTCGGCGGACGAATCGGGTGCGCTGCGCGGCGCCCGCGGCATCGCCGCCGTCAACACCGCCTCGGACGGCACCGTCGCCCCGCAGAACGCCACTCCGGTGTTCTCCGGCCTGCCCGGCTACGACCCGGTGTACCACGTGTACTGGTACGAGAAGAACGGCGGTTGGTTCTGGACCAGCCACCAGAGCCTGTACGAGCGCTACATACAGCTGACGCACCCCCAGCCGCCTGCGGCCACGCCGTCCCCGGCCCCCACCCCGGAGAGCCCGGCCACCCCGACCGCTCCGACTACGCCGACCGCTCCGACTACGCCGTCGACCGACCCGAGCACCAACCCGAGCCCGAACCCGACCACACCGTCCGACAACCAGAACGGCAACGGGAACGGGAACGGCGCCGAGAACGGCAACAGCACAGGCCACGGCAACGACCAGGGCCAGGGCCAGGGCCAGGACAGCCACGGCAACGGCGGCACCCAGCAGCCCACCACCCCCGACCCGGCCACCACCACGCCGCCCCCGAGCACCTCCACGCCCGGCAGCGCACCCGCGCCCGCCGAATCCCCGTCCGCCGCGACCCCGTCCCCGCAGCCGTACACCGTCGGCCCGGGCGACACGCTGGCGAAGATCGCCCGCAGCCACGAGCTGAACGGCGGCTGGAGCGGTCTCTACCAGAGCAACCAGCAGGTGGTGGGCGAGAACCCGGACCTGATCCACCCGGGCCAGGTGCTGAACCTGGGCTGACGGCCGCCCGGTCGAGCCGCCGTCACTTCGGGACGGCGGCCAGTCCGGTGCAGCCGCGCAGGCCGTCGCGGCGCTGCTGGGCGGCCTTCGCCGCGCTGCCGGTCTGCGGGACGGGCACGCCGCGGCCGTCGATGTGGGCGGGGGTGAAGGTTTCTCCGGTGACGCGTCCGTCGGTGCTGATGGTGAGTGTGGTGACGCCGGTCTCGTCGGAGGCGGTGTAGTTCGAGGTGCCGTACCAGAGGAAGTTGCCGAAGCCGTACGCCACGTAGGTGTTCCCGAGCATGCCCGCACCGAGCATGGTGTGGGCGTGGGTGCCGACCACGGCGGTGGCGCCGGCCGTGGCGAGCTTCTTGGCGAGTGCGGTCTGCGCGGCGGTCGGGCAGGCCACGCCTTCCTCGCCCCAGTGCAGGTAGACCAGCACCACGGGCGCCTGCGCCTTGGCCTCGGTGACGGCGCGCAGCAGGGCCTTCTCGTCGAACGCGGAGGCGATGCCGGCCTTGTGCTCGCCGGCCCGCCACTTCTGGTTGGTGATTTCGTCGACCTGGCTCGCCGCCAGGACGGCGACCTTTGTTCCGCGCACGTCGGCGATGTGGGGCGCGAAGGCTTCGGCCGTGTCCTTGCCGATGCCGATCAGCGGAATCGGGGAGTTGGCCTTGGCGGCGAGGGTGTCGGCGAGGCCGTCGGCGCCGAAGTCGACGGCGTGGTTGTTGGCCTGGGAGAGCACGTCTATCCCGGCGTCCTTGAGCGCGGTGAGCGCCTTGGGGCTGGTGCGGAACGTGTAGGTCTTGGGCTCGGGCTTGCCGCGGCCGGTGATCGCGGTCTCCAGGTTGAGCACCGCCAGGTCGGCGGCGGACAGGGTCTTGGCGATCGGCCCGAGCGCGGTCTCGCCGGCGGGGGCGGTCAGCCGGGAGCCGGTCCGGCCCTCGAAGTGGACGTCGCCCGCGAAGGCCACGGTGATGCTGCCGGCGGCGCCGCTCGGCGCGTTGTCGCCCGAACCCGTGCTCGGAGCACCCGTCGTTCCCGGGCTGCCGGACGTTGCACCTCCGGCGGAGTCCCCGGCGGGGGCGGCGGCCGTCGTCCCACCGCCTCCGGATGGCGTCGATCCGCCGCATCCGGCGACGGCGGTGAGCAGCAGGACGGCGGCAGCGGTGGTGAGTGGTGCGCGGCGCATGGTGATTCCCCCGGATCGTTCGCTGCGTCGCACTGTATCCGCGCCACTCGATCACCGGAAGCCCATCTCGCCACCAAATGATCACAACTGTGCGACCTGATCCGCCGTCGAACCGCTCAGGCGATCACTCCGGCCGCGCGCAGCAGCCAGCGGTTGGCGCGGCCGACCAGTCCGGCCCGGTCCAGCACGCCGATCACCTTCTGCGCCATTTCTGTCTTGGTAGTGCGCCAGTGCGGGTTGGCCCGGGCGACGGCCTTGCCGATCTTCGGGTCGATACCGACGGCGGCGTAGAGCCGGGGGTGGATCAGCGCGGTGGTGGCGTAGTAGATGACCACGCCGAGGAACAGCTGTTCCCACCGCCGCTGCAGCGGCCCGAGCCGCTTGCGGACGAGTTCCTCGCGGGCGTAGGTGATGTGCCGGGACTCTTCGATGACGTGGATCCGGGAGACCTGCCGGGTGAGCGGCTGGACGGTGTCGTCGTTCATCATTTCGCGCTGGAAGGCGTCCAGGATCTCTTCGACGTACATGGTGCCGCCGAAGGTCTGGCTGTGGGTGGAGATCGCCTTGAACAGCCGGCCGAGGTTGTGGGCGACGAATCCGGCACCGTACGCGGGGACACCCATTTTGGCGATCATTCGGGCGAACATGATCGAGTGCCGGCATTCGTCCGCGATCTCGGTGAGCGCGTACTGGACGTGGTTGCTGGTGGGGTCCCGGTCGAAGGCGTGGCGCAGCAGCATCTGCATGAGGATCTCCTCGAACCAGATGCCGACGCTGGCTATCGAGGCGACCTCGTGCTTGGAGAGTTCGACGCGCTCGTCCTCGGTCAGCCGCTCCCACAGGTCGGTGCCGTAGAGGGAGAGGTGGCGGGGCGGGCAGTAGTAGGCGCCGGGGACGGGGTCGGCGTCCCAGTCGACGTCGTTGAGCGGGTTGAACGAGAGCTTCGCGGAGGAGGCGAGCAGGCGTTCAGCGGTGCGTTCCCGGTCGGGGGCGGTGCGCTCGCGGTCGGGGGCGCCGGGGGTGGCGGCGGGGTGGGGCGGCATGCCGGCTCCTTCGCGGTGGGGCGGAGTCGAGGGTGGCCGGGGTGGAACGGGGCCACTGCCGCGAAGGTAGAAGTTATTAGACTGCCCGTCAATACACTGCGCACAAGGAGGCGTTCGCCGTCGGCCCGAGGGCCCGTCAGCCGTGCCAGTCGGCCGGATCGGCCCACGCCGCCAGCATCCGTCCGCTGACGAAGCGCCGCGGGGTGCCGTCCACGGGGTCGGTGAACTCCAGCGACCGTGCCAGCAGTTGGAGCGGACGCCGGTAGTCCTCGGGGTCCTGTTCGGGCAGCAGTTCAGGGTAGATGGGGTCGCCGAGGATCGGCAGGCCGAGGCCGTTCATGTGCACCCGCAGCTGGTGGGTGCGGCCGGTGCGCGGGGCGAGCCGGTAGCGGCCCAGACCGTCGCGGGTCTCCAGTAGCTCGACCCGGCTCTCCGCGTTGGGCTCCCCCGGCACCTGGTAGGCGTCCAGCCGGCCGTGGTCCTTGACCAGCCGGTTGCGCACGGTGGTCGGCAGGGCCACCGCGGAGTCGTGCCGGGCGATCGCCTCGTACGTCTTGACGGCCTCCCGCCGTTCGAACAGTCCCTGGTAGGCGCCCCGGCGGGCGGGGTCGGCGACGAACAGCACCACGCCCGCGGTGAGGCGGTCCAGGCGGTGCGCGGGGCTGAGCCGGGGCAGGCCGAGGTCGCGGCGCAGCCGGGCGAGCGCGGTCTCGGTGGCGTAGCTGCCGCGCGGCGTGGTGGCGAGGAAGTGCGGCTTGTCGGCGACCACGATCCGCTCGTCGCGGTACAGCACCTCGACGGGGAACGGCACCACGGGTTCGGGCGGCCCGGGTTCGCGGTGGAACCACACGTGGCCGCCGGGCCGGTAGGAGGTGTCGGGGGCGATCGGCCCGTCGGTGCCGACGAATTCGCCGGCGTCGAGCATCGCCACTATCCGTCCGGTGCCGGCGGCGGCGCCGTAGCGCTCCTCCAGGTAGGCGCGGACGGTCGGCCAGGGGCCTTCGAGGGGCAGCCGCACGTGGACCGCGTCGATGCCGTCGCGCTGCGGCAGCGGGCTCACGGGAGCGGGGGGCCTACGCGCCACCGGGCGCCACCTGGGGATCTGTCCGACGGGTGTCCATCCGGCCCACGATAGCGGTCGCTCACCCGTCTGGGCGCGGGCGGCCCGGCGTGCGACGATGGCAGGGCGGTACCCGCCCCCGGAACGGCAGGTGGCCAGATGGACACCGACAAGCAGGGTAGTCACCGGATCCGCCCCGCCTCTCCGCTGGCGGAGGGCGGTGCGCAGCTGCCCGACGGCCTGCTGGCCATTCCGGTGGCGACGGCGCTGGTCGCGTCCGACGGCCGGATCCTGCACTGGAGCCCGGACGCGGAGGCCCTGCTCGGTTTTCCCGCCGCGGCGGCGGTGGGCGCCCGCGCCGCGGACCTGCTGGTGGGGGCGGACCGGCGTCCGGAGGTGCTGGAGCTGTTCTCCCGGATCCTCGAGGGCCGCCCGTTCTCGGGGGTCTTCCCGGTACGGCACCGGGACGGGCATCTGGTGCGGCTGGAGTTCCGCACTTTCCCGATCCTCGGCCCGGACGGCACCCCGATGGTGCTGGCGGTGGCCTCCGACGTCAGCGCGGTGCGCCGGCTGGCCTCCGACCTGGCGGTGCTGGACGGTTTCTTCACCCAGTCCCCGGTCGGCATGGCGGTGTTCGACACCGAGCTGCGCTTCGTCCGCCTGAACGAGGCGCTGGCCCGGATCAACGGGGTGCCCCGGCAGGAGAGCGTGCGGCGGCGCCTGACCGAGGTGCTGCCCGCCATCGACGGCCAGCAGGTCGAGGCGATGATGATGAAAGTGCTGGCCGACGGCCGGTCGGTGCTGGACGCCCGCACCCACGGCTGGACGCCGGCCGACCCGGAGCGCGAACACGCCTGGTCGGTGGCGTGTTTCCGGCTGGACGAGCCGGACGGCACGGTGCTCGGGGTGTGCGTGACGGTCGTGGACATCACCGACCGCTTCGAGGCGGAGATCGCCGTCGACGCCGCGCAGCAGCGGCTGGCGCTGCTGAACGACGCGTCCGCACGGATCGGCACCACGCTGGACCTGGCCACCACCGCCCGGGAGCTGGCCGAGACGGCGACGCCGCGGCTGGCCGACGCCGTGGTGGTCGAGGTGCTGGAGTCCATGGTGCGCGGCGAGGCCGTGGTGCTGCCGGACCGCTCCGACCGGTCCGCGGTGCTGCGCCGGCTGGCGTTCCACACCGTCCCCGACAGCGGAATGTGGCCGATCGCCCCGGTCGGCACGGTGCGGCGTTTCCATCCGAGCACCCCGGACGCGTGGGCGCTGGCGCACAGCCGGCCGGTGCTGGTGCCGCAGACCGACGCCCCCGCGATGAAGTGGTTCACCGACGATCCGGTGCGCGGCGCCGCGATCCGGGAGCAGGGGGTGCGGTCGTTCATGGTGGTGCCGCTGATCGCCCGCGGCTCGGCGCTCGGCACCGCGACGTTCCTGCGCGCGCGCACCGCGGCCCCGTACGACGAGGCGGACGTGGCGCTGGCGGCGGAGCTGTCGGGCAGGGCGGCGGTGTCGATCGACAACGCGCTGCTGTACACCCGGGAGCGGGACGCCGCCGAGCAGCGCCAGCGCGCGCTGGAGGCCGCCGAGACCGCCCAGCAGCGGCTGGCCCTGCTGAACGAGGCGTCCACCCGGATCGGCACCACGCTGGATCTGCACCTGACCGCGCAGGAGCTGGTGGACGTGGTGATCCCCCGCTTCGCGGACTTCGTCACCGTCGACATCCGTGAGGCGGTGATGGCGGACGAGGACCCGGAGCCGGTGCCCGAGTCGGGTTCGGTGCTGCTGCGCGCGGTCGCGGTCGGTGAGCGGGCCGACGACGGCGAGGGTGCCCGCGCCAAACTCGTGAACGCGGCCGACGAGGTCGGTGGGGCGTCGCGTTCCGCACACCTGTACGCGCAGGCGATGCGTACCGGCCGGTCGGTGCTGGTGCCGCACGTGGACGAGTTCGCGCTGCGCCGGATCGTCACCTACCCGGAGCGGGTCCAGCCCAGTCTGGACGCGGGCCTGCACTCGTATTTGATGGTGCCGCTGCTGGCGCGCGGGCAGGTGCTGGGCGGGGTGGAGTTCGCGCGGATGGCCAATCCGGAGGCGTTCACGGCGGCCGACCTGGCGCTCGGCGAGGAGTTGGCGGCGCGGGCGGCGGTGTGCATCGACAACGCCCGGCTGTACCGGCGCGAACGGGACACCGCGCTCACCCTGCAGCGCAGCCTGCTGCCGCAGGACGTGCACCTCACACCGGGGTTGGAGATCGCGCACCGCTATCTGCCCTCGACGGTGGGCGACGAGATCGGCGGCGACTGGTTCGACGTGGTGCCGCTGACCGGCGGCCGGGTGGCGCTGATCGTCGGCGACGTGATGGGCCACGGCATCCGGGCGGCCGCCACCATGGGCCAACTGCGCACGGTGGCGCGCACGCTGGTGACGCTGGACCTGGATCCGGCGCGGGTGCTGCGCCGGCTGGACGATGCGACGGCGCAGCTCGGCGAGGGCCAGTTCGCGACCTGTGTGTGCGCGGTGTTCGACCCGGTGGACGAGGAGTGCATCCTCGCCTCGGCCGGGCATCTGCCGCCGGTGGTGTCCGAGCGCGACGGGCAGGCGCGGCTGGTGCAGCCGCCGCCGGGGGCGCCGTTGGGCGTGGGCGGGGTGCCGTTCGAGTCGATCCGGTTCCCGCTGCGCAAGGACGGGCTGCTGGTGCTGTACACGGACGGTCTGGTGGAGCGGCGCGGCCAGGACCTGGACGAGGGCCTGGAGTTGCTGCGCTCGACTGTTACCCACCGTCAGGGCACCTTGGAGCGGGGCTGCGACGTGGTGCTGGACGCGCTCGGCGCGACGCTGGGGCAGGACGACGTGGCGGTCATCATGGCGCACGCGGGTCCGGTCGGCGAGGACCGGCTGGCGACGCTGCCGCTGTCCGGCGACCCGGCGCTGCTGCGGCACGCCCGGGAGTTCACCCGGCGGACGCTGACGGGCTGGGGCCTGACCTCGCTGGTGGAGCCGGTGGTGCTGCTGACCGGCGAGTTGTTGACGAACGCCCTGGTTCATGCCGGTTCGCCGCTGCAACTGCGGGTGTTCCGTGGTGCGTTGCTGACGGTGGAGGTGTCGGACGCGGACAGCCGGGAGCCGCGGCTGCGGCCGTCGGGTCCGCACGAGGAGGGCGGCCGGGGCATGCAGTTGATCAACGAGTTGGCGCTCCGCTGGGGCAGCCGGGCGACCCGGGACGGCAAGGTGGTCTGGTTCGAGATGGAGCTCCCGGCCCGCTGATCCGATCGTCATACCGCTTGGTACTTCAACTGCCTTGTCCGACAAGCGAATCGACGGACCGTCAACCGGTACGGCATCCGGCGGTACCTCACTCACCCGTCACGGCAGTGGCGTTGCCCCGGACGGGTGACGACACGGCCCGAGGCCCACGCCACGGGTCGGCCCTCCTCCAGGATCGGTCGCGATCGGTCGCGATCGGCGCCAACCATGGAGGACTTGATGCGTTCCAGCATTGCCAAGCTCACCACCGCCACCATCCTCACCGGGCTCGCCCTGTTCGGTGCCGCGGGCACCGCGTCCGCGCACGAGCACCACCCGCACGGACACCACCACCACCCGCACGGAGCGATCGCCTTCGGCGGCGACGCGCTGGCGATCGACGGCGACGCGGTGGCAGTCGAAGGCGACGCCTGGGCCGTTCGCGGCAACGCGCTGGCCATCGACGGCGACGCCGCCGCACTGGGCGGCAACGCCGCCGCGCTCGGGGGCGATGCCTTCGCCGCGGGCGGCGACGCGCTGGGCGTCGAGGGCGATGCGGCCTCCCTGGGCGGCAGCGCCGCCGCGATCGGCGGGGACGCCTTCTCCGCGGAGTGAACAGTGCCGGTGCCGCCCTGCCGGGCCGGAACGGCTCGCGGCAGAACGACTCAGGCTTGAACCAGGGTCGAACGGCTCAGCGTTGAACGGCCGGGCGGTGTCCTCGCGACCCGCCCGGCCGTCCCGTTGAGCCCGCGCCGGCTAGAGCGGGGTGACGTAGGCGCCGGAGATGCCGCCGTCCACCAGGAAGGTGTTCGCGGTCATGAAGGAGGAGTCGTCGCTGGCCAGGAAGGCGACGGCGGCGGCGATCTCCTCGGGCTCGGCGAACCGGCCGAGCGGGATGTGCACCAGGCGGCGGGCGGCCCGCTCCGGGTCCTTGGCGAACAACTCCTGCAGCAGCGGGGTGTTGACCGGCCCCGGGCACAGCGCGTTGACCCGGATCCCCTCGCGTGCGAACTCGACGCCCAGCTCGCGGCTCATCGACAGCACCCCGCCCTTGGAGGCGCTGTAGGAGATCTGCGAGGTGGCGGCGCCCATGACCGCCACGAAGGACGCGGTGTTGATGATCGAGCCCTTGCCCTGGCGCCGCATGTGCCCGATCGCGTACTTGCAGCACAGGTAGACGGAGGTCAGGTTGACGTCCTGGACGCGCTTCCACGCCTCCAGCCCGGTGACCAGGATCGAGTCGTCGTCGGGCGGCGAGATTCCGGCGTTGTTGAACGCCACGTCCAGGCTGCCGTAGTGCTCGACGGCGGTGTCGAACAGTACCCGGACCTGCTCCTCGTCGCTCACGTCGGTGCGCACGAACAGGCCGCCGACCTCGTTGGCGGCCTTGGCGCCGGTCTCCTCGTCGATGTCGGCGCACACCACCTTCGCCCCTTCGGCGGCGAACCTGCGCACGGTGGCCAGGCCGATGCCGCTGCCCGCGCCGGTGACGACGGCCACCCGGCCGTCGAGTCGCTTGGTCATGGGGTTCATTCCTCCGTCGCGATGAAGACGTTCTTGGTCTCGGTGAAGGCGTGCAGGGCGTCGGGGCCGAGCTCGCGGCCCAGGCCGGACTGTTTGAAACCGCCGAACGGCGTCCAGTACCGCACCGAGGAGTGCGAGTTGACGGACAGGTTGCCCGCCTCGACGGCGCGGGCGACGCGCAGTGCCCGGCCCACGTCGCGCGTCCAGATCGAGCCGGACAGGCCGTACTCGGTGGTGTTGGCGATCCGTACCGCGTCGCTCTCGCCGCGGAACGGCACCACCGCGACCACCGGCCCGAACACCTCCTCGGTGAACGCCCGGTGGTCGGGCGCGATGGGGGCGAGCACCGTCGGCGGGTACCAGAATCCGGGGCCCTCCGGGGCGCTGCCGCGGAACGCCACCTCGGTGTCGCCGTCCACGTACGAGGCGACCCGCTGCCGGTGCGCGGCCGAGATCAGCGGGCCCATCTCGGTCTTCTCGTCGCCCGGGTCACCGACCCGCACCGCCCGCACCGCGGTCTCCAGCCGGGCCATGAACGCCTCGTACACGCTCGCCTCGACCAGGATCCGGGAGCGGGCGCAGCAGTCCTGCCCCGCGTTGTCGAACACCGCGTACGGGGCGGTGGCGGCGGCCTTGTCCAGATCGGCGTCGGCGAACACGATGTTGGCGCTCTTGCCGCCGAGCTCCAGCGTCACGGGTTTGACCTGCGCGGCGCAGCCGGCCATCACGGATCTGCCGACTGCCGTGGAGCCGGTGAACACCACCTTGCGGACATCCGGGTGAGTGACGAACCGCTGCCCGACCACCGGCCCGCGGCCGGGCAGGATCTGCAGCACGCCCTCCGGCAGCCCCGCGCGCAGGGCGAGTTCGCCGAGGCGCAGCGCGGTCAGCGGGGTCGCCTCGGCGGGTTTGACGATCACCGTGTTGCCTGCGGCGAGGGCGGGCGCGAGTGCCCAGGCGGCGATCGGCATCGGGAAGTTCCACGGGACGATCACGCCGACCACGCCGAGCGGCTCGTGGAAGGTGACGTCGAGGCCGCCCGCGACCGGGATCTGCCGGCCGAACAGCCGCTCCGGCGCGCCCGCGTAGTACTCGATGACGTCGCGGGCGTTGCCGGCCTCCCACCGGGCATTGCCGATGGTGTGCCCCGCGTTGGCGACCTCCAGCGCGGCCAGGTGCTCACGGTCGGCGTCCACCTCGGCGGCGAAGCGGCGCAGCAGCCGGGCCCGGTCGCCCGGGGCGACTGCCCGCCAGCTCTCGAAGGCGACCTTGGCGCGGGCGATCGCGGCGTCGGTGGCCTCGATGCCGGCCAGCTCGACGGTGGCGATCACCTCCTCGGTGGCGGGGTTGACCACCTGGTACGGATCGGGCTGGTCGATCACGGCGCTCTCCTGTGGTGTGGTGTCCGGGTGGCCGGGCCCACGCGGTGGTGTCCGGTGGTGGCGGCCACGAGTCCGCGTCCTACAGCCGCTCGAAGCCGCGGCGGCGTTCCCAGTCGGTCACCGCGGCGTCGTAGGCGGCGAGTTCGACCCGGCCCGCGTGGGCGTAGTGCCGGACCATGTCCTTGCCGAACGCCACGGTGGCGGCCTCGCTGCGGTCGAACAGCTCGATCGCCTCCCGGAGCGTGGCCGGCACACGTGGGGCGTCGGAGGCGTAGGCGTTGCCGGTGAATTCCGGCTCCAGCGGCAGTTGGTGCTCCACCCCGTGCAGTCCGGCGGCGATCAGTGCGGCCACCGCCAGGTACGGGTTGACGTCCCCGCCGGGCACCCGGTTCTCGAACCGCAGGGAGCTGCCGTGCCCGACCACCCGCAGCGCGCACGTCCGGTTGTCGCGGCCCCAGGCGATCGCGGTCGGGGCGAAGCTGCCTGCCACGTAGCGCTTGTAGGAGTTGACGGTCGGCGCGAGCAGCAGCGCGAACTCGCCGAGGCAGGCGAGCTGCCCCGCCAGGAAGTGCTCCATCGTCCGGGAGAACCCTCCCAGCTGCCCGTGCCCGCCCTCGATCCCCGTCTCCGTGTCCGTCTCCTGCGTGCCGTTCCCGGGGAACACTGGGCGGCCCTGCTGGTCGCGCAGGCTCAGGTGGATGTGGCAGGAATTGCCCTCCCGCTGGTCGTACTTGGCCATGAAGGTGAGGCTGACGCCCTCCTGTGCGGCGATCTCCTTCGCTCCGGTCTTGTACACGGCGTGGTCGTCGCAGCAGCGCAGCGCGTCGGTGTAGCGGAAGGCGATCTCGTGCTGCCCGAGGTTGCACTCGCCCTTCGCCGACTCCACCACCAGCCCGGCGCCCGCCATCCCCGTACGCAGTCTGCGCAGTAGCGGCTCGATCCGTCCGGTGCCGAGGATCGAGTAGTCCACGTTGTACTGGTTGACGGGCGTCAGGTCCTGGTAGTGCTTCTCCCAGGCCCGCTCGTAGCTGTCGCGGAAGACCATGAACTCCAGCTCGGTGCCCACGTACGCCCGCCATCCGTACCCTGCGAGCCGCTCCAGCTGACGGCGCAGCACTTGGCGGGGCGACACCGCTACCGGGCTGCCGTCCTGGTGGGCGAGGTCGCACTGCACCATCGCGGTGGCCGGGTGCCACGGCACCATCCGCAGGGTCGTCAGGTCGGGCCGGAACACCAGGTCGCCATAGCCGTTCTCCCAGGAGGACACCGCGTAGCCGTCCACGGTGTTCATCTCCACGTCCACCGCCAGCAGGTAGCCGCAGCCCTCGGCGCCTCCGGCCAGCACCTCGTTCAGGAAGTACTCCGCCGCCAATCGCTTGCCCTGCAACCGCCCCTGCATGTCGGTGACGGCCAGCACCACGGTCTCCACGGCGCCTTCGGCCACCAGAGTGCGCAGGCGCTCCACCGTGAGTCGCGCGTCGGTCATCCGCCCTCCACCTTCGCCGCCCCGGGTGCGCCCCGGCAGCCCTGTCCGGCTGCCGCGACGCCGACCACCACAGCGACGATGATCCCGCCCTGGACCTGCCCGCACCAGTGGCCGCGCGCGTGTCGATCCGAACTGATTCATCGTCAGCTCATCACGTTTCCAAGCAATATGACGCTGCATCAGTCACCAACTCCTTTCATTCGACCCTCCTTTGCTCCCCGCGATATCCCCCGTACCAACCGCCACAGGCCACAGCCCCGCGCCCGGTTCGACAACCGGCAGCGGACCGGAAATCGCTTGCACCGGACGGATTCACCTGCTTCGGTGCCGCATGCACACTCATTGCTCGCCCGCCCTCCCTCTGGAGTCCACCACTCGTGACGTTCCGTCTGACCGCCCTCACCGATTCCGTCCCACCGCCGCTCACCCGCCGTCTCACCTGGCTGGCGTCCGCCCCTGACGGCACCCCGCTCGGAACCGCCGTTCTGGGACTGTTCGCCTCCCCCGCCCAGGCCCACCTGTGCTCCCTGACACTGAACGTCCACCCCGCCGAACGCCGGCGCGGCGTCGGCTCCGCGCTGCTGTCCGCTGCCGCCGCGGCGGCCCGCGAGGACGGCCGCCGGGCGATGCTCGTCCAGGCGGTTGAGGGATCCCCGGGCGATGCCTTCCTCACCGCACGGGGCTTCGGACGGGCGCTGGCCCTCGACTACGCCCGGCTCGACCTGACCTCACCCACCTCTGCGCCGGCCGCCACCGAGGTGCCGCTCCACCCCGGATACCGGCTGATCTCGTGGCTCGGCAGCTGCCCGGACGAGTGGCTGGCCACCTTCACCGTTTCGCGCACCGCCATGGACGACACGCCGATGGGTGACACCGATTTCGGCGTGGTCGTCTGGGACGAAGCCCGGGTCCTCGCGGCCGAGAAGGCCGTTGAGGACCGAGGTGAACTCCTGCACACCGTCGCCGTGGTCGAGGAGGCCACCGGCAGCATCGTCGGTTTCACCGAACTCGTCCTCCCCGCCAACCGCTCCGGCAACGCCCAGCACTACGGCACCGGTGTGATGCCCGCCCATCGCCGACGGGGTCTCGCCCGGGCCATGAAGGCCGAGGCCATCCGCTGGGCGCGCACCGAGCAGCCGGAGATCACCGGCCTCCTCACCGACACCGCCGACCACAACGCCGGCATGATCGCCGTGAACCAGGCCCTCGGTTACCGCACCACGCACCGCTCCATCGAGTTCCGCCTCCCGCTCGAGTCCTGACGTCGATCAACCCCCGGCCCGCGCAGCCATATCCGTCGTCTCCGCCGCTGCCCGCCGGGTGGCGGCAGCGCCGACCAGCGCCGCCCCGGCGCCGAAGGCCAGCGCTGTCGGCCAGTCCGGCGACCCGCCCCAGGCAAGGCCCTGCACGGCCCAGTGCGCCAGCGCCCAGACGGTGGCGGCCAGGCCGACGGTCAGCAGGAGCGTCCGCCACGCCCCGGTGATCGCGGCCTGTGGCCTGGCCCTCCGGGCCAGGCGTATCAGCAGGCCGTCCACCGGCCGCAGGGCCAGCAGCAGTAGGCAGAACAGTGCGGCCAGCACCAGGATCCAGCCCGGCCGCCAGGCCCACCAGGCTCCCGAGCCCACCTCCGGCTCGGGGGCCAGGTCGGTCAGATAGAACGCGGCGCCGGCACCGAGGACCGGCACCATGTGCCACAGGTAGAGCGTCATGCTGACCCGGCCGAGCGGTTCGACGAACCGGCTGCGGCGCGCCGACCGCAACGCCCGCTCCGCGCGCGGAGCCAGCAGCAGACAGAGCCCGCACTGGGCGACCAGCCACGCCAGCATGGCGAGTGAGGGCGGGTTGGTGTTGGACACCTCCTCCCCGGTGACCAGCACCAGGCTGACCGGGAACGGTCCGAACTCCACCAGCGCCGCGTAGCCTGCCGCGCCGCCCACGGCCAGAACGGCACCGAACCACGGCCGAGTTGTCACCCCGCCGTCCTTCCAGTCGAATCCGAGTTGGTACGAGACCGTCCACACCAGCAGGTAGTTCAGCAGACCGACCCGCCCCGCCCACTCCATGTCCACCCCGAGAACCACCAGATCGACGCCGACAGCCGCGACGGCCGTCACCGCGACGGCGCTCAGACCCCACCGCCGGTGCAGCGCGTACAACCACGGTGTCAGGGCGCTGATCATCAAGTAGACCGGCAGGAACCAGAACTGCATGGCCAGCGCCCAACCGATCATCCTCAGCAGCACCGGATCGGCTCTGAACGCTGCCGCGATCAGCAGCCCGCTCAGCGCCAGGACCAGGTACGCACCGGTCGGCATCAGCAACCTCAAGGCCCGCCCGCGGATCCACCCGGCCGCAGTACCGCCCTCGGCGCGGCAGGCGCTCCAGGAACCGGCTGCCGCGTAGCCACCGGCCAGGAAGAACACCGGCATGATCTGGAAGACCAGCGTCAGCCACTGGGTCCATGGCACGATGGCCATCAACTCGGGTGCCGCCAACGATCCGTCGGGCGCCCGTTCCAGTGCGGTGATCAGCCAATGCCCAACCACCATCAGAACGATCGCCGCCGCCCGCAATAGGTCGACGTACCCGTTGCGCACCGACGTTTCCTTCACGTCGATCCCCCTCTCCCCCATGTCGGTCATCATCTCCGGTCAACATTGACGCCTGTCCCACGCGGCGCATTGCGGTTCAGCCACAACCCCCGCCCACCCCGCCACCTCCACCGCCTCCGTGCGCGCCCCGAGTTCTCCCTTCGGCCGGTCGGCCCGTGTCCGTCATTTCCCCAGGTCCGACCACGTTGGGGTCAAACCCTGGTCAAGCATGGGGTTGCGGGGGTGACGGTGGCCCTATCCTGGTCGCACAGGACAGACACCTCGTTCGGTGAGGCGTCTTCACGGACACAGGCCACTGATCCCACCCGTCGAGAGACGCTCCGGATCAGGACAGGTCTCCCCGGCCCAAGGGGTGATCCCAAGTGGCTTCCCCTGCCCTGGGGACACGCCGTGGAGTGCCAAAGCTCTGACGAGTTGGGGTGCGCCGGGCCGTCGTGGCCTGGTCGCCTGCCGCGCGGCCGCGAGTGGGACTCGCTGGTCAGAATCGGGAGGAGGCGAGATGGACTGCAGTAGTCCGGGGCACAGTCAGCCCCTTCCCGATTCGTCCTCGCCGTTTTTCTGCGGTTCGAGACAGTTCCTCCTTCACTGATTCCGTGACCCTGCTCGGTCGAGCGCCGCCGGTACCCGGCCGCGGTCCGCCGTCCTCCGGCATGCCCGGTCCGTGGCTGCGCCTGGCTGCGGTCCGGCCCGGTCGGGTCCGGCCTCGCCACGGGCTCCGCCACGGCTTCGTACCGCCTGCTGCGGGGCGCTCGGCGGTCCGCTGCCGTCGGCCCGCTCCGTGGACCGCCCGCGACCGGGCCCACCCCGGAGCCCACCGCACCCGGCCGAGCCGTTGCCGCCGGGCCGAACTGGGGCCTGGTCGCGGAAGTTGACCGGCACTCATGAGGAGCTGTCCCGAATCGCCCGTCGGCCCCGCCTCGCCGGGGCAGAGGGGTGTTCGCCATGGCCACCAACACACTTTTCAATTCGACTTCTTCCAGGCTCCGCGATCGCCGGACCGGTCTGGGCCACCGCGCCACCGCCGGCCGTGCGGTGCGTTCCTCCCTTGTCTCTTTGGCCGGGCTGATCGGAGCGTCCGTCACCAATCAGGCGGGCGCGGAGGTCGGACGGCTCACCGATGTGGTCGCCCGGCTGTACGGCCCGGAGCCGTATCCACCGATGACCGGTCTGATCCTGCGGATCGGACGTCGCCGGGCCTTCCTCCCGGCGGATGCGATCGGACGTCTCACGGCCGGACAGGTCCGGTTGCGCGCCTCCCGGGTCGACCTGCGGGACTTCCAGCGCCGTCCCGGTGAGGTGCTGCTGGCCCGCGACGTGCTGGACCACCAACTCGTCGATGTGGACGGCGTCCAGGTGACCAGGGCCGCCGATCTGTACCTGGCCCCGTTGGTGGGCCGGGTGGTCCTGGTCGGGGTGGACGTCTCGCTGCCGACGCTGCTGCGCCGACTCGGCCCGCGCCGTTGGCAGGTCCGACCGACGCCGGAGCGCGTCCTGGACTGGCAGTCTGTCGCTCCGTTCGGCGAGCAGGCCACCGACGGCCCCACGGAAGTCCGGTTGCGTGCCTCACGCTCCGCCTTGCACCGGCTCCGCCCCGCCGATCTGGCCGACATCCTGGAGGACCTCGGCCGCAGCGAACGCCAGGAACTCCTGGGCTGGTTGGAGCCGGAGCAGGCCGCGGACGCTCTGGAGGAAATGGTGCCGGCCGAGCTCGAGAACCTGCTCCGCGAGGCCCAGCCGGAGCATGCCGCACGGCTGGTCGATGCGATGGAGCCCGACGAAGCCGCCGACGCGCTGCGCGATCTGGCGCCCCGTGAACGGGAGAGTCTGCTGGAGCGGATGCCCAGCGAGGAGGCCGCCGAGCTCCGAGACCTTCTCTCCCACCGCGAGGGCACCGCCGGTGGCGCCATGACGACCCGGCTGGTCACGGTCCGGCTGGAACAGACCGTTTCGGAAGTCCGGGCCGACCTTGCCGCCCAGGCAGAGCACCGCGCCGAGATCGACGCCGTGGTGGTGCTCGACGCCGCCGGACGGCTGGTAGCCGACGTGCCGCTGTTCGAGCTGGCGGTGGCCGAGGACTCCACCCGGATCTCCGAGCTGGCGGACTGGCTGGCCCAGTTCGGTGCGCCGGTGACGCTCACCCCGGACACCCGGCTCGCCCAGGCCGCCGACCAGCTGATGGCCGCTCGCAAGTCCTCCCTCCTGGTGGTCGGCGAGGACGGACGCCCTCTGGGCCGCATCCTCGCCGACGACATCCTCGACGCCCTGCTGCCCGAACGCGGGCGCCTGCACTTCCGGAGGTTCCGCCAGTGAACGCCCACCTCGACCCCATCGCTACCGATTCCACTGCGCCGCAGGCCGCTTCGGCCCCGGTCGGCGTTGCAGCGACCGAACTCGGCGTCACCGCAACCTTCTCCGGGCCGGCCGCCGCCCCTGCACCGCCACGCGGCCGCAGGCGCGGGTTGCGCCGGATCGCCGCCGTGGCGATGATCGCCGGGCCCGGACTGGTCGCCGCCAACGCGGGCAACGACGCCGCGGGCATCGCCACCTACGCCTCGGCCGGATCCCAGTTCACCTACAACACGCTGTTCTTCATGGTGCTGGTCACCGTCGCCCTGGTGATGGTCCAGGAGATGGCCGTCCGTCTCGGGGCGTACACCGGAAAGGGTCTCGGCGCCCTGATCCGCGAGCAGTTCAGTCTCCGGCTGACTGCCCTGGCGGTCGGCTGCCTGCTGCTGGCCAACACCGGCCTGGTGGTCAGTGAATTCGCCGGAATCGGCGCGGCGTTCGAACTGCTCGGCGTACCGAAGTGGGCGGTCGTTCCGCCGGCCGCCGTGCTGCTGTGGGCGCTGGTGCTGTTCGGCTCGTACCGGTGGGCCGAGCGAATCTTCCTGGTGATGTCGCTGGCGTTCTTCGCCTACCCGATCGCCATGATCCTCGGCCACCCGCACTGGGGCGACGTCGGCAAGCACCTGGTGATTCCGCACCTCGAGCCGTCCAGCGACTTCATTCTCCTCGCGGTGGCCCTGATCGGAACAACCGTCAGCCCGTACATGCAGTTCTACGCCGCGGCCGGGGTGGTGGACCGCGGAGCGAAGCCGGAGGATTACAAGCTGATCAGGGCGGACGCCGTACTCGGAGCGGTGTTCGCGTGCGTCATCAGCCTGACCATCATTGTGGCCACCGCGTCTGCGATCGGCGGGACCGGTCCCTTGCAGTCCGCGGCCGAGGCGGCCCGGGCTCTGGAGCCGGTGGCCGGCCCGGGTGCGGAACTGCTGTTCGCTTTCGGACTGTTGGGTGCCTCCGCCCTGGCCGGCGCCGTGGTCCCGCTGTCCGCCGGCTACGCGATCGGCGAGGCCGTCGGGGTGGAGCGCTCGGTCTCCAGGCGGTTCCGCGACGCACCGTTGTTCCTCGGTGTGTTCACTGCACAGCTCGCCCTGGGCGCGATCGTGGCGTTGACGCCCGTGGACGTCATTCAGTTGTTGATCGGTACCCAGGTGCTCCAGGGGCTGATCAGCCCGATCGTGCTGGTGTACCTGCTGGTACTCACCAACCGCCGTTCGCTGCTCGGCAATGCCGCGAACGGCCGCCGGTACCGGATCGCCGCGACCACGGTGGTGGTCGGGGTGGCCCTGATGTCCACCATCCTGCTGGTGCAGACCGTCCTCAGCTGGTTCGGCCTGGCCTGAGCTGATGCCCCGTCGGCACCGCAGCAGCAATACCAGTACAGCAGCCCACCGTACGTTCGTCATACGCATGCATGTTCTCCTCTGTCGGTGACGCCGGCCCTCGGGCCGGCGTCGCGCGTCGAAATCCGGTTGTCCGCCCAGCAGCCGCCCTGCAAGGCTTCATGTCATGTCCGCCAACGCAACGCCGACCGCCCTTGCCGCTTTCTTCAGCGAGGGCCGTCTGACGTCGGTCCCTCGCAAGCCGGCCCGTCGCACCGCCCTGCTCTCCCACCTCGCACAGTCCCTGTTCGAGCCCGACCGCTCGTACAGCGAGCGCGAGGTCAATGACGTGCTACTCACCGTCCATTCCGACACCTCCATGCTTCGTCGCTATCTGATCGAGGCCCAACTGCTGACCCGCACCCGGGACGGATCCAGCTACCGCCGCTCCGACGCCGCCGCCTCGCCGGATACTCAGCCGCCCGCCGCGTAGCGCCAGAACTCCCGCATCAGCGGTGGCGGGGTGGGGCCAGTCATCTCCTGCTGGGTGAGCAGGATTGTCACCAGCCCGGTCGTCGGGACGAGGTGGGCCGCCGTCCCGGTGCCGCCCACCCAGCCGTACCGGCCTCGTGCGTTCCACGGCTCGCGACGTGTCACGTCCACCGATCCGCCGAAGCCCCATCCCTGACCCTCCAGGAACAGCTCGCTGTCCGCACGCTGTTGTTCCGTCAGGTAGTTGGTGGTCATCTGCCAGACCGCGCGCTCGGACATGACGTGCCGTCCGTCTTCGGCCCGGCCGCCGGACAGCAACATCCGCTGGAACGTGAGTACGTCGTCCAGGCTCGACGCCAGACCGCCGGCCCCCGAGGGAAATGCCGGGGGAATGCTCCACTGCCCGCCCGGCGGGTCCACCACGGTCGGTGCCCCGTCCGGGTTCGGCCGGTACAGCGGGCTGAGTCGGTCGGCCTCGCCAGATGGTGCGGAGAAGCCGGTGTCGGCCATCCCCAACGGCTCGAACAACCGCTCTGCCAGCGCCTCGTCGAGCGACTGCCCGCTTGCGCGGGACACCAATACGCCCTGGATGTCCGAGCAGATGTTGTACAGCCATGCCTCCCCCGGCTGATGGAGCATCGGGATGCGGGCCAGCGCCGCCAGCCACTCGTCCGGTGGCATCACCTTCTGTGGCTGGGGTGGCCCCTGCAGCAGTTCGCCGACCAATGGCGCCAGGGCCGGCAGCGAGAAATCCGCCGGAAATCCGTACCCCGCCCGGGATTCGAGAAGGTCCCGCACCGTGATCGGCCGGTCGGCAGCCACGGTGTCCGTGACCGGCGACTGCGGTGTTCGCACCACCCGGCGATCGGCGAGCTCCGGCAGCCAGTGCTCCACCGGATCGTCCAGGCCGAAGGCGCCGTCGTCGACCAGTTGCAGTACTGCGGCGGCCATCATCGGCTTCCCGATCGACGCGATCCGCACCAGGGACTCCCTGGTCAGATCGCCTGCCGTCGCGACTTCCACCGCCCCTCCTCGGGCCACCAGTGCCACCGCACCCGGCACCGTGCCGTCCGCGACCCGGCTGTCCAACATGCTCTGCAGTTCACGCATGTTGATCCCCTTTCAACTGGGGTGCCACCTTCGCACCTTCTGTTTCGTGTTGTCTGGAGTGTGCCCGGCCGCCGCGACGCCTTCTCAAGCCGATCGGATATCCCTTCCCTGTCGATCAGTTGATGGGCCATCAACCGATCAGTTGACCCCGGTGTCCACCGAAGGGAGATTTCGCGATCGTGGCCCCGATGGCCGTTATGACGGCCAATCGCCCGGGTACGTTGCCGAACACCACATTGATTGCCATATGTACCAGGAGGCACTGATGTCCCAGCTTGTCCTGATGATGTCGGTGTCACTCGACGGCTACTTCGAGGGTCCCGAAGGCGATCTCGGCTGGCAGTTGATCGACGACCAGTTGCACAAGCACTTCAACCGACGGCTGGCAGCGATGAGCGGCTTCCTCGATGGCCGTGTCACCTACCAGCTGATGGCGGGCTACTGGCCGACCGCCGACCAGGACCCGGCCGCCACCCCGCCCATGGTGGAGTTCTCCCGCATCTGGCGCGACATGCCGAAGACCGTCTTCTCCCGCACCCTCACCCACGCCGACTGGAACACCACGATCGCCCGAGCCGTCGACCCGCAGGCGATTGCCTCTCTCAAGGCCGCCTCCGCGTCCGACCTCGCGGTCGGCGGCGCCGTCCTCGCCACCGAATTCCGACGGCTCGACCTGATCGACGAGTACAGCCTGTATGTCCACCCTGTGGTGCTCGGCCGTGGCCGACCACTGTTTCCACCGTCCGACACGCGAACCGACCTGGTCCTCGCCGAGACACACACCTTCGAAAGCGGTGTCACCATGCTCCGATACCTGCGCCACTGACACCTGGCGCTGCGCCACGGCATACCCGGACCCGCCGCCGTCCCACCGGCCGGAGCGCCACCGATCGATCAACTCCCAGCTTTACCCGTATTCGCCTATCCCGATGTCCCGGCGCCGGCGTACGGCGAAGTAGGTTCAGAACCCGGCCCAGCCCCTGAAGAATTGCGTTCCGATGATCCCGAAGCTCCTGACGACGGCATCCCCGCCTGCCCGCCAGGGGACGAAGGACCGGACGGCGAGGCACTGCCGGCTGGCTTGTGCGCGGTCCTGAGCCGGATTCGCCGGGCGTGGCCGAACTGTCCGAATTGCCAGTCCCGCCGACCGGCCGGTCGAACTGGCTGCCCGTGGCCCGGTTGACCAACACCATCTGCGTCACCGGTGCCGCCGCTGGCTGGACCGTCACCACATCGTTCGCCTGAAAGGAGGCCCAAGCCATGCCGGTATAGGTATCACCCGTGCCGTTCGGCGGGAGCAGCGGATTTGCCGCACTCGCACCGCACCCGGGGCACACCCTGGTTGTCAACCAGAACGGCGGCTTCGGCACGTCACAGCTGGCGACCTCCCGCGTACCTCCGCACAGACCGGGTTCGCCACCTTTCACGGTGCCGCGGGTGGCGGCCGGGGTGGCCGTCCCTGCCCCACCGGTCGGGTACCCGCTTGATCCGCCGGCACCAGTCCCGGCGGCGTAGGCAACGGAGTCGGTGAAGGGCTCCTGGCCGACCGCCCCGGCGAGCTGGAGGGCCACGTTCTGGGCGGACCCGCCACCGGAGGAGCCGCCGCTGAGCGCCACGCCCCGCGCAACACCGAGACCGACGACGAGCACCGCGGCGGCCAGCGCCGGCCCCTACCGCCACCACGACCACCTTCCACCCCCCTCACCGTCCCCACCGTCCCCGACCAGCACTCGCCCACCACCACTCGGCGGTGGCGTCCCGTCACCCGAGGCCATCAACCGGCCGCACCCCGTCCGACTGGCCCGCGCCACCTGCCGACAGCGGACCGGACGGCGGCCCGGCAGGTCCCGCTCCGTCCGAGGACGACGGCGGCCCGGCCTCAGCCCGGGAGCCGCCACCGGTACCAGAACCTGACCTCAACCCGCCCGGTCCGTTACTCGACGGCCAGTCGCTCTCCGCACGCAGCCCGGCCCCCTGCGCATCCACCCGCCCAGGCGCCGACCCACCGTTCGCCCATGAAGGAGGCTCGACTGTCCCACCCACCGACTCGGTCGGAGGCTCCCCACCCGACGCGCCATCACTCCGCCGGCTCCGCCCGGACCGCGCGGATCCCGCAGAGCCCTCAGCGCCCCACTGATCCGACGCCGTCGCCCACCGACCCGCCCCTTCGCCACCAGCTACCAACTACCAACTACCAGCTACCGCTGCAGGAGGCCCCGATGTTCCGTCCACCAGCTCCATCGGCGGGCCTGCGCCCGAGGCACCGTCACCCACGACGTCCGGCGCACCCGGTACGCGCCCGGTGCGTCCTTCCGAGGCCGCTGCGCAGCCCCGACCAGGCGCCGGACCTCCAACTGCCTCGGTCGGGGCCCCGGATGTGTCTGCCACCCCTTCCGTCGGCGGGTCGGTCGACTCGCCCACCACCTCGGTGGGGCGGTGAGGCGGCGGCGGTGCGTTGTTGTTCTCGTTGTCTGATTCTTCGGGTTGCCGAGGTGTCGGCTGATCAGCCACGGAACTACCTCTCAGTCGGACTCCCCCGAGGCCACACTGCGCATCCACCATTGTCCGCCAGCACCGGCGAACTCGCTGCCTCGCGCCCGGGTCGAGCCGTAACTCGCCCTGCCTTGCGGGGTGTCCGAAGCTGGAAAGGTCGGCCGGTCCCGGTCGGCTGCCCGCGGGGGGCTCAGTTCGAAGGGCCGGTGAGACGCGTGCCCCCTGTTCCTGCTCCCCCGCAGCCGGGCCTCGGGCCCCGCTCGGCGCTGCCCGGCTGGGTCGCCGTGCTGGTCTCCGCCCTGGTGGCCGCCGTGGGCTCGCTGGTGGCGATGGCGGCCGTGGCCGCACTCGGGCTGTGGCTGGCGCGCGCCGACGAACTGCCGGGTGACGGTTTCGGTGCGGTGCTGGCTGCAACGGTATTGATGTCGATGGGGGTGCCAGTCCAACTCGAGGGCAGCGCCGCCTTCGTGGCGACCGCGCAGGGCGGGATCACCGCCATCCCGCTGTCGGTCACGCTGGCGGGGGCGCTCGCTGCGGCGTTCCTGTTTCTGCGCCCGCTGCGCCGACACCCGGTGGTGGGCGGACGGGCTCTGCTCGCGCGAGTTCTCGCACTGGCAGGATGCTGGACGGTCGTGGTGCTGCTGCTCTCCTGGGCGGCGCGGCACAGTTTCACGGTGTCGACGGGCAATCCACTGATCGACCAGCTCGGCGGCGCGCTGGGCGCGGCCCCGGTCGTGGGGTTCCGGGCCGACCCCGGCCCGGCGGTCGGTTTCGGGTTGCTGTGGCTGGCGGTGGTCGTCCTGCTGGCGCTGGCCGCCTCTCGCCGCGCGCCGTTGCCGACCCGCTGGGTGCGCTGGCACGGCACGCTGCGTCCGACGGTGCACGCGGTGCTGTCGTTGCTGCTGCTGTGCGTCGGGCTGGGCCTCATCAGCGGGCTGGTCGCGACGGCAACGGGCAGTGAGCCACGGGAGACGCTCGCGGTGCTGTGCCTGGGCCTTCCAAACCTGGCCTGGATGGCGCTGGGCATCGGAATGGGCGGGTCCTGGCACGGGCATGTGGACGACAGCCTGGGCCTGCCGTTCCCACAGCCGCTGGCGGCGGTGCTGCACTCCGGAAAGAACGTGACGCTGGACCTCGGGTCGCTGGCGGAGCAGAACGGCTGGGCGTGGCTCCTGCTGCCGCTGGCATCAGTGCTGATCCTGGCGACCGGCGTGGCGGTGGCGGCCCGTTCGCGTCCGGCACTCCCGGCGTGGCGGTCGGCCGTACAACTCGCGGTGGTGCTGGCCCTGGCACTGCTCACGATCGGCCTGCTGACCCGGGTGTCGGCCGTGTACGGGCTGTCGCTGCTTGGTCTGGGAGGAACGGGCTCGACGGTGCTGGACCCAAATCTGCTCACGCTGGTCCCGCTGGCCGCAGGCTGGGGCGCCCTTGCGGGCTTCGTCGGCGGAATCCTCGCGCCACGCCTTGCCGGGCGGAGTCCCGGCACGCAGGCCCACAGTCACCCGGCGTCACCCGAAGAAGGGGCACCGCACTGACCGAGAACCGATGCAGAAACAGAAGGACAAGCGATGAGACGGGCACGGACCACTTCGACGGGGCCGGCCGGCCCGGCCCGCCCGGCGGAGGTCCGGGACGGGCGGGCGGGGCCGATGGCGGGTGCTCAGCCTTCGATGCGGTGCTGGGTCCAGAACGAGGTCAGGTCCACGGTCGTCGCGGCCTGCGCGGCGGCCTTGAACTCGGCTGTGGTGGAAACCCCGTACCAGTGCGCTGCCGCGTAGTCGTGCAGCAGCTTGGTCATCGCGGTGTCACCGATGGTGCGGCGCAGGTCGTGCAGGGCGCACTTGCCGTAGTTGTAGATGACCGTCGAGTAGCGGGAGGAGTTGGCGTCCCAGTAGGCCATCGAGTTGGTGATCTTCTCGGCGGAGGATGCCCAGGAGACGCTGCTCCAGCAGTTGGTTCCGGTGCCGCCGAGGGCGAGGTCGGTGGCGTAGTCGGTGAATGCCTCGTCCAGCCAGGGGCTGTTGTACTCGTCGTCGCCGACGATGCCGTACCACCACTGGTGGCCGATCTCGTGGGTGAGGGCGGTGGTGGAGACCAGGTCGAGCACGAAGCCGGGGTATTCCATGCCGCCGAACCAGAAGTTGTTGTCGATCACCGCGTCGAGTTCGCCGTAGGGGTAGGCACCGAAGCGCGCGGCGTGGGAGTCGACGGCGGACTTGGCGGTGGTCAGCATGGACTGCGCGCTGGACGAGCTGATGCTGCTGACGGAGTACACGTTGACGGCGACTCCGCCCGGCGAGGTGCCGGATATCTTGCTGAACGGCCCGGCCGCCCAGGCGAATTCGCGGACGCTCTTGGCGGTGGCGGTGGTGACGGTCCGTCCGCTGCTGCCGGGGGTGTCCACCGAGGTGCCGGTCGCGGGGACGAGCAGGCTGCTCGGGTGGTCGAGGGTGACCGTGTAATCGGATGCCAGCGTGTAGAAGGACTCGCCGTTGTTGGTGTACGGGTCGAGGTGCCAGCCGGCCGCGTCGCGGACGGCGAGCACGGGCAGGGCGTTGCCGATGAAGTTGAACGCGCCGTCGCGTCCGAACCGGTCCGCGCCAGAGGGGACGGCGATGGAAAGGTCGAAGCCGACGCTGCCGCTCGCGCCCTGGGCGAGCGGCGCGGGCAGGGTGACCTTGAGCGCGGTGCAGCCGACGGTGAGCGGCGCGGTGGTGCCGCCGGTCAGGTTGCTGACGGTGATCGGCGTCGTGGGGCAGCTGCCGTGGTAGTTGTCCCACAGCCGCAGGTACACCTCGGTCAGCGGGGTTGCCGAGGGGTTGGTGAAGCCGATGCTCTGGTGGCCGGACCAGTTGGCGCCGCTGGTGTCACTCGTCAGGTTGACGGTGTATCCGGTGGGTGCGGGGGTGCGGGTGCCGTCGGTGGTCGGCGGCGGGGTGGTACCGCCCGCGGAGACGTCGAGCGCCACGTCGTCCAGCACGAAGCTGGTCTGCTGTCCGGAGTCCTCGACGCCGCTGAACGAGACGCTGACGGTCTGTCCGGCGTAGGCGGATACGTCGAAGCTCTTCTTCACGTAGCCGGCCGCCGCGTCCAGGTTGGAGTAGGTGGCGAGGGTGGTGGTGCCGATCTTGGCGGTGAGTTTGTCGTATGCCGTGGTCGTGGTGGTCTCGGCCGTATCCACGTGCAGCCAGAAGCTGAGGCTGGCGCTGGTGCAGCCTGCGGGAAGGGTGACGGTCTGCGCCAGCGTGTCGGTGTGGGCCGAGCCGTAGCCGTTCAGCCAGGCGAAGGACGTTCCGCCATGGGCGCTCTGGCCTCCCCCGCTGGTGATCACGCCGCTGGACGAGGTCCACGGCGAGGTGCCGGACTCGAATCCGCCGTTCGCCACCACCTGGGTCGCTGTGCAACTCGCGGCCGCGGTGCCACTGTTGCCCTGGACGGCCTGGGCGGTGGGGGCGGCCAGGGCCGCGGTGCCGGCGGCTACCAGCACGGTGGTGCTCAGCAGCGCTGCGGCGCGGGTGGCGAGGACGCGGAGTCTGTCGCTCATCGGTGCTCCTCTCGGTTGCCAGGGTCTGTGGGGGCCCTGGCCGAGGGGCAGATTGCCAGCAAACTCTCAGGATTGATAGGTGCATGCCATCGATCGTTACGACACCCACCCTCACCGGCACGCCGCGCGCACCCGTCAGCGCGTCCCGTCCGGGTCGAACACCGGCCACGCCCACGCCGGGGGCAACGACGTTGTCTGGCGCGGCCGTTGGGGCCGGACGTCGGACGCGGCCCGCAGCGCCGCGACGAACTCCAGACAGCCGGCGTACCGGCTCTCCGACCGTTTCGCCATCGCCCGCCGCAGGACGGCGCCCACCTCACCGGAAAGGTCCGCCCGCTGCCGCAGCGCGTCCGGTGGCCGGTCGTTGTGGTGCGCCCACAGCAGCGCCAGGTCGTCGTCACGGCGGAACGGCGGACTGCCGGTGAGCATTTCGTGCACCACGCAGCCCAGGCTGTACACGTCGCAGCGCCCGTCCACCGGCTTGCCGGAGATCTGCTCGGAAGCGGCGTAGTCCAGCGTGCCGACGAACTGTCCGACGCTGGTCAGGCCGGTGAGCGACAGCGACTTCTTGGTCAGCCCGAAATCAGTGAGGTAGGCATGTTCCGGATGATCGGGGTCGGTGCCCTCGGATTCGGGTGCCAGCAGCTTCACCGCCACGGTGCGGCCCAACCGGAGGCCCTCGGCCCGGTAGACCACTGCCATCCCGCCCCGCCCGATCACGTGCTCCAGCCGGTATCCGGCGAGCGTCCGGCCGCCGAGTTCGTCCTGCCCGGCGGCGGCAAGCGGCTCTTCCCCTGTCATCGTCAACTTCCTCCGCGCTCGGCGCTGTCCCGCACTGCGGCGCCCCGTTCAGCCACGGCTGCCACCCCCACCGTCATCGCGCTCGCCCTGGCTGCCGGTGTCGCCGCCTTCGCGATCGCCGTCGGCCGCCGCGTAGCCCTGTACCTGCGCGGCGTCGCAGTAGAGCCAGCGGTCCCGTTCGAGATCGAGCGGCCAGGCGGAGGCTCCGTCGATCACGGCGCCCAGCCGCAGGTCGCGGGTGCCGTCGCGGAAGGTCTCCAGGTCGGTCCGGCCGGCCGCGTAGTCGTCGAGCAGCCGCCGGTAGTCGGCGAGGCTGCGCTCCAGAGCGGTGAGCAGCGGGCGCGGGTCCTCGCCGGCGGTGAGCGGGAAGCCGGTGGCCGGGGCCGTTGCGGGAGGGCCACCAGCAGTCGGCCGCCAACCCAAGCCGTCGAGCTATTGGAGCAGACGATCCGGGCCCAGTTCCCGCGGGCCGCGGCGAGGACGACCGGCAGCAGCGGGTCCAGTGGCACCCTGACGGCGGCCGGGCCGGGGCCGGTCCAGGTCGGCGGGCCGCCGCCGGGGACGACGTGGGTGGGGCCGGAATCTGCCAGGGGTTCCTATCGGCTACCGCCGCATCACGGCCGGTTCGTGCCGGCGCAGCAGCCGGCGACGATCAGGCCGTACAGCACGGCGAGGACGATCAGCATGCCCACGTCGAGCAACCAGATACCGGCCCGGTGGGCGAGCAGGGGATCGTCGGTGAGGCTGCCGGGAACGATGGCGTGCAGGTCGATCGTGGCGGCCATCGCGCCGAGCGCCCAGCGGGAGGGGACCAGCCAGGGGAGCTGGTTGAGCACCGGAATGTGGTCGAGCTGCAGCAATGCCCCGCAGGGCGAGGGCGAGGAAGGTCCGGTCGGCGGCGAGGGCACTGGCGTAGGGGCGGCAGAGCGTGCCGAGCTGTCGGCGCCAGCGCTGCGGCCTCGGCCCGGCAGCGGGGCGGTCTGCGGTGGAAATGCCGACGGCGGGCGTCCCTGCGCCCGGCTGTTGACAGTCACCCGGCGCCTGCCCGTCACCGGGCACCCCGGTCGATGTCGCCGGTGTCGACGAATTCCTGGAGTTCGTCGCCGACCAGGCAGAACATCGAGTGGCCGATGCCGGCCAGGTCGCCGGGCCCGACGAGGGCCCACAGCACGGGCCGGCCGTTGAGGTAGGTGCCGTTGTGGCTGGCCAGGTCGGCTATCTCGTAGCGGCCGTCGGGGCGGGCCCGCAGTTCGGCGTGGTGCTGGGAGACGGACAGGTCGCCGAGCACCAGGTCGTTGTCCGGGGCTCGCCCGATCCGGACCACTCTGGTCGGCAGCGGCCGGACCCTGGACGGCGGCCGGAGCGAGCCGGTGATGGCGGTCAGTGCGGACGGCCGGGCTTCGAGCGACGGTCCGCCGCCGGGCACCCGCTGGACGGCGGTCGGCCGCGGCAGAGCGCTGAAGGTGCAGTGCGGCCCGTCGGCGGGGCTGCCGAGGCAGAGCACGGTGCCGGGTTCGATCTCCTGGTGGACGATGCGCCGCCCGTCCGCCCAGGTACCGTTGGTGGAGCCGATGTGGTCCACGATCCAGTGACCGTCGCCGACATGAAGTCGCGCGTGGTGCCAGGAGACCCTGGGGTCGGTGAGGACGATGTCGGCAGCGGGGTCACGGCCTAAGGAGTAGGTGCGGCTCGGACTGATGACGGTCGAGTCGTCGCCAGTTTCGAGGACCAGTCTCGGCGCGGGGGCGCCGTCTCTCGCTCTCCCATACGTCGATGCTGTTCCCGGCGCCGGGCACCCGCCCGGGGGGCGGTTTTCGGCCTTCCGAGTGACAGTGGAAGACGGTCGCCACGGGTTGGGTACCTGTGGGGTCGGGACCGAGCGGCCCATAGGGCGGCGGATGGGAGCGGGTTTGTGAACACATGGGCAACCTGGACCACGCAGGGCATTCTGTCCGGCCACGGTGGCGTGAAGACCGTGGAGATTGGCGTCATCACCGGGGATCTGACGGTGCACACCATGTGGATCGAGGGCGAGGCGCGGCTGACGGTGCAGTACAGCGGGGCGCTCGACTGGTTCACCGTGGAGGGCAGCCCGGTCGCCGCGGCGGACGAGGCGGCGGCGCGCGAGGTGCACCAGCACATGGTGGAGGCGGTGAAGACGGGCGGCGGCGCGGCCGCCCCGCAGGCCTGACTCTCCCCCCGAACCCGGGCCGCGGCGGCACAATCAGGTGCGCGACGGCCCGGGTTTCGGCCTGCCCGGGCACCGAAGCCCTGCACATGCACCTGCACCCAGGCACCTGCACCAGGCAGGCCGAAACCCCGCAGACCGCCCGCCATGGCCGAGTGCCGACCCCTCGACACCCGGCGCCCCGCCGTTCGGTGACTACGGTGTGTCGCGCCGACGGGCGGATTCGACTGCTTCGGCGGCGGTCGAGCCGCGGTGGATCAGTTGCTGCCCGAGGGCTGCCAGTGCGCGTCCGACGGCGAGTTCGTCGCCGATCGCCGGGTCGGCGGGGTCCTGGGCGCTGCGATGGGCCTCGGCGTCGACCTCGATCAGGTTGACGCCGGTGTCAAGGACGGCGTGTGCCTGGGTGAGGTCGCCGACCTCGACCAGCCGCAGGCGCACGTTCCAATCGGAGGTGTGCGGTTCGGGCACCGCGGCTCGCGCGTTCACCGCTGCTCCTCCTGCTGGGGCGGTTCGGCGATCCGCTCGCCCTCCGCCGGCGGCTCCCCCCAGGCGCTCATGTTCTGGTCGGAGGTGATGCCTTCCAGGGGGTCTACGGCGCGGACATCGTCCTCGTCGCGCTGCGCCTTGTCGTTGAGCCTGTCATTCATCTCGGACATCCTCGGCTCCTCGCTGTCGGCCCCCACTGCTCCTTCCAGCCTGCTCCCGCCGAACGCTTCAGTCGAGTTCGGCCAGCAGCGGGGGGTTGACGGCGGCGAGGACGGTCCGCAGGTCGGCGTCGGCGACGGCGGGCCACAGGACGGCGCGGGCGTCCCGGTAGCGCGCGGCCAGCCGGGCGCGGTCCGCCTCGGGCAGCCGGGCGGACCGGTCGGCGCGGGAGTTGTGGGCGTTGTCGGCGATCTTGACGAGGGTCGCGGCCTGATCGGTGACGATGTCGAGCAGCATCGCCCGGTAGTCCGTCCCCGGCTCCCGGGTGACCCGGCAGACGGTGGCGACCACTCCGGCGGGGATCCCTGCGACAAGCAGATCGTCGGCGCGGGTCGGGGTGTCCTCCAGCACGTCGTGCAGCAGTGCGGCCATCTGCAGGCCGGTGCCGAACGCCGCGACGCCTGCTGCCACGGCCCGGACGTGTTCGATGTAGGGGACGCCGATCCGGTCGTACTGTCCGGCGTGGGCACGGGCGGCGAGGGCATCCACGTCGGCGAGGGTCGGCGAAGGCACGGCGGGATCCCCCTGGAATGAGCGACGATCAGGTATCGGAAAATATAGTCCGGTTGACGGAACGTCCGGTCGACGGAAAGTCCGGTCGACGGAGAGGAAGTGATCGTCCGGTGCGGGTGACCCCGATCTCCCCGGAGCGCCTGGTCGCCCTGCTCGCGGAGCGGATCCACCGGCTGCCCGGCCCCGACGATCCGGACCGCCGTCTGCGGGTGGCGATCGACGGCGCGGCCGCCGCCCGCCCGGGTGAGTTGGCGGATGCGTTGGTGGAGCCGCTGCGGCTGCTCGGCCGGCCGGTACAGCGGGTATCGGCGGGCGACTTCCTGCGTCCCGCCTCGGTCCGCTTCGAGTACGGCAAGCAGGATCCGGACGCCTTCCACGACCTGTGGCTGGACGAGGGCGCGCTGCTGCGCGAGGTACTCGACCCGCTGGAGCCGGGCGCGGACGGCCGGATGCTGCCCACCTTCTGGGATCCGGCCACCGACCGTTCCACCCGGGCCCGTTACCTGGAACTGCCGCCGCGCGGAGTGCTGCTACTGGACGGCCCGTTCCTGCTCGGCCGCTGGCTGCCGTTCGAACTCACCGTGCACCTCACCCAGTCCGCTGCCGCGCTCGCCCGCCGCACCCCCGCCGATCAGCACTGGACGCTTCCCGCCCACGAGCGCTACTGCACCGAGACCGACCCGGCCGAGCTCGCCGACCTCACCGTCCGGGTGGACGACCCGCGCCACCCGGCGCTGGTCGAGCCGGACTGACACCCCCACGTCCCGACGCCGTCCAGCGTCGGCATGCCGCCGTCAGCCGGTCGGTGCCGGGCCGCGCTGGCAGCGCGGGCACCAGTACGCGGTGCGGTCCTGCGCGTGGGTACCGGTGCGGATCGGCGTGCCGCAGCGCACGCAGTTGCGGCGGGCCCGGCCGTACACCCAGTTCTGGCAGCCGGGCCGGGTGTCGCCGGTGGTGATGTGGCCGTGCCGCAGCTTGTTGGCGTCCAGCAGTTGGTGCGCCCGGTGCAGCAGCCGGTCGAGGTCGGGCAGTTCGGCGACCGGCAGCCACGGGGTGACTCCGGCCAGGAAGCTCAGTTCGTTCGCGTAGACGTTGCCGATGCCGGCCAGGTTCCGCTGGTCGAGCAGGGCCGCGCCGACCGGGCGTTGCGGGGCGGCCAGCAGGCGGCGGCGGACTTCGGCGACGTCCCAGTCGGGGCCGAGCAGGTCGGGGCCGAGGTGGCCGACCACCCGGGCCTCCTCGGCGGTGCGCAGCAGTTGCACCACGGGCAGTCGGTAGCCGACGGCGGTGCCCTGCTCGGTGCCGAGGATCGCCCGGATCTGGAACGCCGGTCCGCTGCGCCAGCGCTCGCCGGGCCGGAACACCTGCCAGCGGCCGTCCATCCGCAGGTGGGTGTGGAGCGTCACGCCGCCCTCGAACCTGGTCAGCAGGTGTTTGCCGCGCGGCACCGTCTCCAGCACCCGGCGGCCGGTGAGGTCGGCGGTGGCGTGGGCGGGCACGCGCAGGTCCGCCACCGTCAACACCGCGCCGGCGAGCGCGCGGTTGAGCTGAGTGGCGACCAGGTAGATGCTGTCTCCTTCGGGCACGCCCCCATCATGCCGTCCGCCACGGACACCGCCCGGCCCACCCCCACCGTCTCTGCTGACAGGTAATCCCCTGGTCAGGTCACGAGTCGCTGTTCTAGGTTGGCGCGATGACGATCACTCACGAGACGGCCGGCTCCGGCCCCGCGGTACTCCTGCTGCACTCCTCCGTCTGCGACCGGCGGATGTGGGACGGCCAGTGGGACGCGCTGCGCGAGGCCGGGTACCGAGTCGTGCGGTGCGACTTCCGCGGTTTCGGGGAGACCCCCTGTGCGGACGCGCCGTACAGCAACCTGACCGACCTGGAGGACCTGCTCGACGAACTCGGCATCGACCGGGTCTCGCTCATCGGCGCCTCCTTCGGCGGCAACATGGCCGCCCGGTTCGCGGCGCTGCGCCCGGAGCGGGTGCACTCGCTGACGCTGCTCTGCCCGGGCAGCGCCACCCACGAGCCGAGCGCCGAACTGGTGGAACTGGGCGAGCGCGAGGTCGAACTGGTCGAGTCCGGGCGGCTGGACGAGGCGGTCGAGCTGATGGTGGACACCTTCCTTGGGCCCGACGCGGACGAGGCCGCAAAGGCCAAGGTCCGGGTGATGCAGCGCAACGCGTACGAGGTGCAGCTGGCGCCCGAGGAGGAGTTCCACCCGACCGAGCCCGAGGTGGACCTGCGCAACGCCGTCGCCCCCGCGCTGGTGTTCGGCGGCCGGCACGACGTGGACGACTTCCGCCGGATCGCCGTCGACACGGCGGCCGTGCTGCCCGCCGGCGAGCACCGCGAACTCCCCTGGGCCGGCCACCTGCCCGCTCTGGAGCGCCCGGCCGAGGTGGCCGAGCTGCTGATCGCCCACCTCGCCGAGGTGTGGAAGGCCTGACGCCGAACGTCAACGGCGAACCCCTCACATCCCCTCCCCCGAGTGAACATCGGCATCCCGTTCGAGCCCCAGGGCCCCACGCGCCGCCATCCGCGGGAGGTGATTGCACCTCACTTTTGCGCCTTAACAGGGCAATCGCCTCATCGCAGAACCGATTCGGCATTCGACGCCGACGCAGACGCTGCCAGACCGACATGGTCGAACAGGCCGTGCGCAGGGTTCGAAAAAAGAGGTGCACGCGTCCGATCGCCCTGCTTTGATTCCGCGTGATCAACCTCCACGAGAGGACGCACCACACCCTTGGACGGCACGATGCGCGACACCCAGCACGACACCGACCTCACCCTTACCCCGGGGGCGGAGGCAGGCGGGCCGTCGACCGTCCTGGCCCGGCTCGAGGAGTTCTTCGACGCCGTTCCCCGGTTCTCCGCGACCGCCGAGGAACACGGCCCGTTCACCCTGTTCGTCCGCACGGGGCCGGGCTGGCACTACTACGCACGTCCGCGACTCGGCGGCGACGGACCGTTCACCGCCGCCGACGTGGAGCGGGTCCGGGCCCGCCAGCGTGAGCTGGGCGCACCGGAGAGCTTCGAATGGGTGCACGAGACCTCGCCGGGTCTGCGCGCCCCGATCGAGTCTTCGGGCCTGGAGGTGCACGAGCACCCGCTGCTGGTCCTGGAGCTCGACGGCCCGTCGGCTGCCGACCCGGCTGCGGAGAACGACCCGACGGTCCGGGTGCTGACGATCGACGACCCGCTGCTGCCGAGCGCCGTCACCGTCCCGCACCTCGCCTTCGCCGACCCGGGCACCCAGGTCGGCGTGGCCGGCCCGGAGCAGCTCGCCGACGCCACCCGGACGGCGATCGCCGACGGCCAGGTGACGCGGATGATCGGCCGCATGGAGGCCGGCCGCACGGTCGTCGCCGCGATCGCCGGGCCCGACGGCCTGGCCGTCGCCTCCGGCTGCCACCAGCCGGTCGGCGACGTCAGCGAGATCGTCGCGGTGGCGACGCTCCCGTCGCTGCGGCGGCAGGGCCTGGCCCGCCGGGTCACCGCGCAGTTGGTCGAGCACGCCCGGGCCACCGGCATACGCACGGTCTTCCTGTCCGCCAGCGACGACGCCGTGGCGCGGATATACGAGAGCGTCGGCTTCCGCCGCATCGCCACCGCCCTGATCGCCGAGCCCGCCGCGGAGGCCGCCACGTCCTGACACCACACCGCCGCCGCACGGCCCGGGCCTCCCCCGGGCGCCGGCCGGCCTGCCGCCGGGATCAGCCGTCGGGCTCCGGCAGTGTCTGGTCGTCGCTGAGCAGGTCGGCCAGCAGGTCGCCCTGCTCGGCAAACCGGTCGAGCACCTCCTCCGGGCTGAACATCAGCTCGGCCGGGTCGGTGCACTGCTCCACCTCGCTCCAGCTCACCGGGGCCGACACCCCCGGAACGCTGGTGGCGCGCAGAGTGTAGGCTGCGGCGGTGGTCTTCGCCGTCGCGTTCTGCGACCAGTCGACGAACACCTTTCCCCGGCGCAGCGCCTTGGTCATCCGGGACACGACCAGGGTGGGGTGCTCGCGGGCGAGGCGTTCGGCGAGGGCGTGCGCGTAGTCGCTGACCTGCCGGGCGGGGGCGGGGCGCAGCGCGGCATACAGGTGCAGTCCCTTGCTGCCGGAGGTCTTGGGTCGGCAGACCAGGCCGTCGGCGGCGAGGGCTTCGCGGATCAGCAGGGCGACGCGGCAGCAGTGGGTGAGGTCGGCACCGGGTCCGGGGTCGAGGTCGACGACCAGGCGGTCGTGGGCGTCGGGTCCACTCTCGGCGGTCCACTGCGGCACGTGCAGTTCGAGGGCGTAGCCGTTGGCGACGGTCATCAGCGTCGGCAGGTCGTCCACGGCGACGCGCTGCTTGGGGCCTTCATGGCTGGGCGCGGTCACGGTGTGCACCCAGGCGGGCAGGCCGGGTGGCGGGTTCTTGGCGAAGAATCCCTCCTCGCCGATGCCGGAGGGGAAGCGCAGGAAGCTGGCGGCGCGGCCGCGCAGGTGCGGAAGCATCGCGGGGGCGATCTGCGCGTAGTAGTAGAGGGCCTCGCCCTTGGTCCACCCCGTGGCGGGCCAGAGGACCTTGTCGAGGTGGGAGAGGACCAGGCGGCGGCCCTCGACTTCCGTGACCTGTCGCTCGGGCATACCGTGGGAAGTCCCCGCGAAAGGGCCATGACATGCCACAGGTCACCTGGAAAGGCGTCATCACGTTCGGGCTGGTCAGCGTACCGGTCCAGCTGTATGCCGCCACGGAGGAGCACAGTGGGCCGGCCCTGCACCAGGTGCATGCGAAGGACGGCTCGCGCATCCGGATGAAGCGGTTCTGCGAGGCGGAGGACAAGGAGGTCCCGTACGGCGAGATCGCCAAGGGGCACGAGTCTGCGGACGGTCGGCAGGTGGTGCTCGACGAGGAGGACCTGGCAGAACTGCCGCTGCCGAGCAAGAAGGTGGTGGACGTGCTGGCGTTCGTCCCCGCCGAGTCGATCGACCCGCTGATGTACTCCAAGGCCTACTACGTGGCCACCGCCGACAAGGCCCCGGCGAAGCCGTACGTGCTGCTGCGGGACGCGCTGCGCGCGTCGGGGCAGATCGCGGTGACCAAGGTGACCATGCGGACCAGGGAGTCGCTGGCGGTGCTGCGGGTGCACGAGGACACCCTGGTGCTGCAGACCTGCCTGTGGCCGGACGAGGTCCGCTCGGCCCAGGGGATGGCGCCGGACGAGAAGGTGACGGTCCGTCCGCAGGAGCTGAAGATGGCGCGTTCGCTGATGGACACGCTGTCGGAGGACTTCGACCTGTCGGCGCTGCACGACGAATACCAGCTGGCGCTCCAGGAGTTGATCGACGCCAAGCTGGCCGGGGTGGAGGCACCGCACCTGGAGGAGCAGGCCGGAGGCGGCGAGGCCGAGGTGATCGACCTGATGGCGGTGCTGCGCAGCAGTGTGAAGGCCGCCAAGGGCGAACACGGCCGGGGTGCGAAGGGCGGCCGAGCGGCCGGGTCTGCGGCGGATGCCGAGGATGCGGAGGCGGCGCAGGACGCGGCCTCGGGCGGCGGTGCCGCGAAGCGGACCCGGAACGCGTCGGCGAGGCGGAGCGGGGCGGCGGCGAAGAAGAGCACGAAGGCGCCGGCCAAGAAGGCTGCCACGAAGAAGGCCGCACCCCGCAAGGCGTCCTGACGCCCCATCACTTGGGCGATTCACGCGTCCGGAGCGGGGCGTGCGGCCCCGGCTGGGGCGGAGCCGCACGGCGGTGTGCGAATGGGGGGTCCGGTCAGGAGAAGACGACGGAGCGGAGCTTGAGGCGGTCGGAGGCGCGACCGCCGGGGCGCAGCGAGTAGTACTCGCCGTCGCAGTCGGGGCCGGTGAACATGGTGGCAGTAGAGCCGGTGAGGTTCTGCGGGGCGAAGGCGGGTTCGGTGGTGTCGGGGTCGGCGACCTCGGGGAGGGTGTGGCAGACCCGGCTGTCGGGGTCGACGAGCCGGCCCTCGGCACGGTCGCCGAAGTTGTCGAAGTACGTGTAGCGGAACTCGCCGACGGCCGCGGCGGCGGGGCACGGCGTGGCGAACAGCAGGGCGAGCGAGGCGACGGCGGCGGCAGCCGTGGAACGCAGGTGCATGGGGGTGGTACGGCCTTTCCGATCGAACGCCGGGATCGACGGGTCCGTCCCGGCGCGAACTACCGTAGGGGCGGGGCCCGGTGGCGAATCGGTTCTGCGCGTACACGTCGCGCGCCGTCGCAACGGCCGTGCGGACGCCGCCCGAAGGGGTGCGCCCGGTGCCGGTGGGGTGGGCGCGGCGCGCGGGTCATTTGGGTCGCGGAGGGACGAAACGCCGGTCGCAGCACGGCGGTTCGGCACCGCGTTCGCATGTTAGAACCGGCGTGCAGCGGGCAGATGTGTTGCTACCTGGGACGTAGGGACGCGCCGGCGGGGAAGGCCGGGCGCGCCTGCCTGGCGGCGCGGAGGTGGTTGATGGACGGACCGGCACTCTCCCCGCGTGAGCTCCTGATTCTTCATCAGATCGAGGCCGAGCTGGGAAGCGATCTGGAGCTGGAGCGCGAGCTGCGCACGATGCGACCAGCACGGATGGCGCGGCTTCGGCGGTCGCTGGTGGCCCGCCCACGATCGGTGGTCGTGGTGATCGCGTGCTGTCTGGTCGTGTCGTTCGGACTTTTGGGACTGGCGGTGGCGCTGCGGGCGCCGATGCTGCTGGTCGCCGTGGTGGCGGCCTGGGGCACGGCGCTGGCGGCCCTGATGGCGCTGGCGCACTTCTGCCGGCGCGCGCGGAATCGATAGCGGGCGCACCCGCCCGCGCAGGGAGCGCGTTCGGCCGGCGCACCGCCAGAAGACGGCGGGCGCCGGCCGACCGACGTCGCCGGGCCGGAACTCCGGGAAACCGGAGCCGCAGCGTGAATCGGAGCAGCAGGGCCGCCGGATCAGACGCCGGGCAGGCCGGTCTCCACGCCGTCCAGGGCGTGCGAGCAGAGGCAGTCGCGGGTGGCGGGCAGCGATTCGAGGGCCTTGAACAGGACGGCGCGCAGGCGGTCGACGTTGCGGGCGAAGACTTTCAGCACCTCGGCGTGGGTGACGCCCTCGCCGGTCTCCACCCCGGCGTCCAGGTCCGTGACGAGTGCCAACGAGGTGTAGCAGAGGCCGAGTTCGCGGGCCAGCGCGGCTTCGGGGTGGCCGGTCATGCCGACCACGGACCAGCCGTTGGCGGTGAACCAGCGGGATTCGGCGCGGGTGGAGAAGCGTGGGCCCTCGATCACCACCAGGGTGCCGCCGTCGACCGGTTCCCAGGCGAGTGACCGGGCGGCGGCCAGCGTGGCGTTCCGGCCGTCGGGGCAGTAGGGGTCGGCCATCGCGACGTGCACCACCTCCGGCATCGAACCGTCAGGAAGGCTGCGGCCGTCGTAGTAGGTCCCCGCCCGGCCGGAGGTCCGATCGACGAACTGGTCGGGCACCAGCAGCGTTCCGGGGCCGTACTCGGGACGCAGGCCGCCGACGGCGCACGGGGCGAGGACCTGACGCACCCCGAGCGAGTGCAGCGCCCACAGGTTGGCGCGGTAGTTGATGCGGTGCGGCGGCAGGCGGTGGCCGCGGCCGTGGCGGGGCAGGAAGGCGACCCGCCGGCCGGCCGCCTCGCCGATGAACAGGGCGTCGCTGGGCGGCCCGTAGGGCGTTTCGACGTGCACCTCGGTGACGTCTTCGAGCAGCGCGTAGAGTCCGGATCCGCCGATGACGCCGAGTTCGGCGGTCGGGGTGCCGTCGGTGCGGGGCGGTTGGACGTCGGCCATGGCTCTCCTCGGCTCTGCCGGTGGGACGCAGGCCCGCCACAGCTCGAGGGGCGCGGTGGGCCTGCGACTGGGGGCGCCGCACGGTGGGCGGCGCGGCCTGCCGTGGGCACGCTGACACCCTATGAGCAGTCAGGTCCGGCGTCCCGCATCGGAGCTGTGCGGTTCGGACTCAGCGCTCGAACACCGGGCGATCCGCACGCTCCCGGTCGGCGGTGGCGTCCGCGTACAGTGGCAGCCCAGGTGGGCACGGCGACGGGACGGTGTGATGAACGACGGGCGGCTGGCGGTGCACTCCGGCGAGGACGGGACGATGGCAGCGCACCGGGCACTGTCCTGGCGGGTGCGGCCTTCGGCGCCGGACGCGGCGGTGCTGGTGCTGCACGGCGGGCGGGAGTTCGGCCCGGAACCGGTGCCGGCGCTGAACCTGCCGGGCCTGCGGATGCGCCCGTTCGCGCGGGCCGTGGAACGCGCGGTGCGACGCTCGACACAGCCCGGCTCGGACGGGGCTGCGGGCCGGTCGCTGGCGGTGGGCACCGTGCACTACCGCTGCCGGGGCTGGAACGGTGAGCGCGCGGACGCGGCCCGCGACGCGGAGGCGGCGCTGGCGGAGTTGGCGGAGACGCTCGGGCCGGTGCCGACGGTGCTGATCGGGCACTCGATGGGCGGCCGGGCGGCGCTGCGGGCAGCCGCGCACCCGTGCGTGCAGGGAGTGGTGGCGCTGGCGCCGTGGTGCCCGCAGGACGAGCCGACCGAGCACCTGCGGGGCACGTCGGTGCTGATGCTGCACGGCGACCGCGACCGGGTGACGCCGCCCGCCGACACCGATCTGTTCGCTCTCCGGGCCCGCGACCACGGGGCGCGGGTGGCCGGCTACCGGGTGTTCGGCAGCGGCCACACTCTGATGCGCCGGGCCGGCGACTGGCACCGCACCACCGCCGGACTGGCGCTGGCCCTGCTGGGACTGGCCACGCTGCCCGACGAGATCGGCACCGCGCTGGCCCTCGAGGGCGGCGGCCCGGAGGGTCTGGGCATTCCGCTGGCGGGGCGCCGCTGAGCGCGCGCCACTGGGTCCGTCTCGGCCCAGTCGGTCGGGCGCGGGGAGTTCATCCCTGCGGAGATAATCTCCGCATAGATGATCTCTCTCGGCCGATCAAAACCGATCGCCGCTCACAGAAAACATCCCCGCAGAGATTATCTCCGCGTAGATCATCTCCCCGGCCCACCCCTGACCCACCGCGCGCACCCACCCAACGCACAACAAACGGGCGAGCACCCCAACGCCAGACCGGCCCGGGCGACCGCACAGCGACGGACAGTGAAGGCCGATTCCCCCGCTCGACGGGGACGGGCCGGGGGCGCACACTCCGGGGGAGGAGACGTCCGCCAATCGAATGAGGGAGGACCCGGCCATGGGGATCAGACTGACCACTGATCGGCTCGTCGTCCGCGACTGGACGCCCGACGACGCCGAGGACGCGCTGGCCGTGTACGGCTCCACGGACGTCGCCCGCTGGCTGACGCCGGCGATGTCGCAGGTCGCCGATGTCGATGCGATGCGTTTGGTGCTGCAGGCCTGGGCGCAGGAGCAGTCCGGACTGCTGCCTCCGCGCGGGCGGTGGGCGGTGGAGCGGCGGGAGGACAAGAAGGTGGTCGGCGGGCTGAGCATCCGTCCGCTGCCGCCGTACGACGAGGACCTGGAGATCACTTGGCAGCTCGCCCCGCACGCCTGGGGCCAGGGGTACGCGACGGAGGCGGGTCTGGCGCTGTTGAGGTGGGCGTTCACCCAGGACGTCGAGGAGGTGTTCGCGGTGGCCCGGCCGAAGAACGACCGGGCGCACGCGGTGGCGAAGCGGCTCGGGATGCGCTGGGTCGGCGAGACCACCAAGTACTACAACCTGAATCTCCAGGTCTACCGGATCCGCCCCTCCGACCTGGCCTGATCCTCCCCCTCCCCCTCCCCTTCCCCCTCCCCGGCCACTGCGCCGGCGGGAGGTCACACGCGGCAGAGACGCGCGGCGAGTTCGGGGGGCAGTGGGTAGCGGCGCTCGTCCGGGAGCAGCCGGCGGGCCTGTTCGGTGCGGCCGGCGCGGACCAGTTCGGCGGCGCGGCGGATCTGCGGAGTGAGGTCGGCGAGGGACACGATCCACTCCTCGGCGAACTCCCGGACGATCCCCGCCCCAGGCCGACCTGGATGCTGTAGTGGTTGAGCGCCGCCCCGCGCAGCGACCGCTCCGGGTCCCACTGGACGTGCACCCGGGCCGCCGCCAGCCGCTGCTGGTCGCCGGTGGTCAACTCGGCTGCTGCCAGCGCGCGTTCCCAGCCCTGCCGGGTGATCCGGACGGCCAGGATGCGTTCCTGTCCGGACTTGGTGCCCCAGTTGCTGCGGTGCAGCAGCCAGGGCAGCGAGGGCTTGATCCAAGTCATCCGGCGGAACGAGAACGGCGCGACGAACCGTCCGGCCCGCAGCGCGGGTTCGGCGATCGCGGGCGCGTACGCCTGGTAGACGACGATCGTGCTGGCGTCGAAGTCGGCGCGCACGGCGTGCAGTTCGGACGCCCGCCCTGACGTGGCGGACCGACTGGACGACCGATTGGGCGCGTGGCGGGGCGAGCTGTGCTGCTGAGCCATCCTCCGACCCTGCCACTCGCCCGATCCCGCCGGCCACGCATTTTCGGTGGCCGGCCGACCGCCCTCCGACAGCTGGGCGTGCGCCGTTGACGTGACGCCAACTCCCTACCGGCGCCTACGCATTCACAACGGCTTCGGCGGCCACGCGCGCGGGCCGGACCGGGTGCTTGCTCAGAATGGAGACGCGGTTGAAGGCGTTGATGGCGATGGCCACCCAGATCACGGCGGAGATCTGCTCGTCGCCGAGCACCGCCCGGGCCTGCGCGTACGCCACGTCCTGGGCGGTGGCGTCGGCAGGGTGGGTGGTGGCCTCGGCGAGCGCCAGTGCGGCCCGCTCGCGCTCGTCGAACAGGGCGGTGTCGCGCCAGGCGTTCAGCACGCCGAGCCGCTGCACGCTCTCGCCGGCCTGCAGGGCGGCCTTGGTGTGCACGTCCAGGCAGTAGGCGCAGCCGTTGATCTGCGAGACGCGCAGGTTGACCAGTTCAACGAGGCGGCGGTCGAGTCCCGCCTCGGCAGCGGCCTCGCGGACCGCCTCGGCGTTGGACCGCAGAGCACGGAAGGCCTGCGGGTGCTGCTTGTCGATGTAGACCCGCCGGCCGGTCGTGGTGGTCGCCACCTCGGTCACCTGGAGCTCCTCCGCCTGCGTACTGGTATTTGCCTGACGATACCCTCCATAATAGTTGAAGCTGGAACGATTTGTTGGAACGGGCCGACCGGGAACTCCGGTAACCGGACGGCACGGGAGGGAACACAACCATGAGCACCACCGAGAACGACCCCCGCGCGGCCACCGTCCGGGTCCTCCCGCCGCGGGACGTCCCGCTCGGCGGCCCGCGCGCGATGACCGTCCGCCGCACCCTCCCCCAGCGCGAGCGCACCCTGATCGGCGCCTGGTGCTTCATCGACCACTACGGCCCCGACGACGTCGCCATCACCGGCGGCATGGACGTCGCCCCGCACCCGCACATCGGCCTGCAGACCGTCAGCTGGCTGTTCAGCGGCGAGATCGAGCACCGCGACAGCCTCGGCGTGCACGCCTTCGTCCGGCCCGGCGAACTCAACCTCATGACGGCCGGCCGCGGCATCGCCCACTCCGAGACCTCGACGGCCGCCACCAGCACCCTGCACGGCGTCCAGCTCTGGGTCGCGCTCCCCGACGAACACCGGCACACCGCACGGGACTTCCACCACCACGTCCCCGGCCCGGTCACGCTCGACGGCGCCGAGGTCCGCGTCTTCCTCGGCACGCTGGCCGGCGAAACCTCCCCCGTCCCCACCTTCAGCCCGCTGCTCGGCGCCGAACTCGTCCTCGACCCTGGCACCACCCTCACCCTCGACGTCGACCCCACCTTCGAACACGGCCTCCTCGTCGACCAGGGCGACATCACCTTCGCCGGCACCCCCCTGCACCCCGCCGACCTCGGCTACCTCCCGCCCGGCCCCAGCACCCTCATCATCACCAACCCCTCCCCCACCCCCGCCCGCCTGATCCTGCTCGGCGGCACCCCCTTCGACGAGCAGATCGTCATGTGGTGGAACTTCATCGGCCGATCCAGTGAGGAGATCGTACAAGCACGAATCGACTGGGAGAAGGGGGTCCGGTTCGGCGAAGTCGAGGGCTACCCGGGCGACCGACTGCCCGCGCCGGAGCTTCCGAACATCGCCCTCAAGGCGCGAGGAAACCGCGCCTGACCTGCTCACATGTCGCACTCGGCGGTCGCGGCGACCAGCCCCATGCGGGGTGGCCCGCGACCGCCTTCGGCTCTGGGCGAGACGCCAACGAGCGTCGCGGGCCGAGCTCTCGACAGCAGTCCCGGAGACCCTGCCGATTCCCGCCTGCGGGCGGGTTTCGCACGCTGCGGGTGGATGGATGCTGACCTTTTGCTGACTTTGCTGACGGGTCGTCAGCAGACGGGAAGAACCGTTCGCGCACGCGGCGGACATGGGGCCGACGGCCTCACAGCTGCACCACCCCCCGCGATCCGGCCCGTTTGCCGGCCTCGCACGTTCCGCCCACGTCGCACCTCGGTTGGCACTCCCCAGCCGTAGCGGCGCAGCACGTTGCGCGCGAAATCCTTGCCGCCGTCGGTCATCGCGGTGGTCCAGCGTGCCTCGTGGACCAGGAGTGCCTGGACGGTTTCAGGGGTGAGGGCGGGGTGGGCAGTGTAAGCGTTGGCGGTGGTGAGCGGTCGCCGCCGGCGGCGAGGGGCCGGTACCCATCGAGCATGGCGAGGTCGGTGCGGGCGCCGACGGTCAGGACGTTCCGGATCGCCTCCCGGCCCCCGTCCTGCCCGGGGCGACTCTCGCCCCGTGCAGGAATCCCCCGGTTTCGCAGGCCGGTTGAGGAGCCGTCGTGCCGGCCAGGTCGACCGCGACGTCCGGGTGCCACGGGAGCAGCGCGAGGTCCTGGTCCTGCAGGGCGAGGACCAGGGCCGAGTCGGGCAGCGCCCGGCGCAGGTCGCGCAGCAGTGCCTCGGCGGTCGGCCGGTCGAGTCCTGCGGTGGGTTCGTCGAGCAGCAGGATGCGCGGCCGGCGCAGGATCGCCCGGGCGACGGCGAGGCGGCGGCGCTGTCCTTGGGAGAGCGCGCGGCCGGCGGGGCCGACCGGGGTGTCCAAGGGCAGGGCGCCGAGGCCGACTGTCGCCAGCGCAGAACGCAGGTGCTCCGGGTCGGCGAGTGGTGCGGCCAGGCGCAAGTTGGCCGCGACGGTCGTGTCGGCGAGCCAGTCGTCGGCCTCGACCAGGGTGAGCACGTCGGCGACGGCTTCGGCGGGCAGGTCCGCGACAGGAGCGCCGTCCAGCCGTACCCGGCCGGAGGTGGTCGGCAGCCGTCCGGCCAGTTGCCCGAGAAGCGTGGATTTCCCACTGCCGTTCGGGCCGGTGACGACGATCAGCCGGGGAGCGCGGACGGTGAACGACAGTGGCCGCCCACCGTTGGCAGCGGGCAGGTCCATCACGGTGAGCACCGGGCCGCGCCGCGTCGGCGCGGGCGGCTGCCGGTCGGCGGTGGCCGCACCGAGCGGGCCGAGACGCGCTGCCGCGTCCTGGGCGGCGGCCAGCTCCTGCAGCAGCTGCGGAAGGCGCTCCAGTAGGTCCCACACCGCCGCGAGCAGCAGCACCTCGCCGACGGCGTCGGCCACCGGCTGCGACCAGGCGCCTGCCTGCAGCGCGAGAAGCAGGGCGAGGCCCTGGCCGAGGGCGGCGAGCAGCCTCAGGCCCAAGCGGCCCTTGCGCTGCTCGGCTGCCGCGGCGGCGGCAGCCGCCTCCTCGTGCTCCAGCGCCGTCGCGACGACGCCTCGGGCTTGCGGGATCGCGTCCAGGCAGCGCAGTTCGTTGAAAGCGGTCCGGGCGGCGATCAGGTTCGTCCCGGCGCCGGCCCGCGCGACGGCCGCGCCTGCGAGGTGCCGCCGGGCCCGGCGGCCGGTGCGGATCGCCCACCAGATGCCGCCCATGAACACGGCGAGCTCGGCCGCACCGAGCGTCGGGCTCGCCCGCAGCAGCAGCGCCTCCACCAGCACCGCGGTGACCGCGCAGCCGGCGAGTGGCGCGACGACCTGGGCGGGCAGGCCAGCCACCGTCTCGACATCGGCGGTCAGGCGGGCGAGCAGGGTTCCGTCGCGCTGGGCTCGGAGCTCGCGCGCGCTCAGTTCGCCGGCACCCCGGACCAGGCGGCCGCGCAGGGTCACGGTCGTGGCGAGGACGACCCGGTGGCTGACCAGCCGTTCGAGGTAGCGCAGCGACGTGCGCAGCAGGGCGAGGGCGCGGACCGTCCCCGACGGGTACATCCACGACCAGGTCGTGTTGGCCAGCAGGGTCACCAGCGCGCAGGTCGTCAGGAACCAGCCGGACAGGCCCAGCAGCGCCGCTGCGCTCAGTTCCGCCGCCGCGGCCAACGCGATGGCGACGGCCAGGTCGCGGCGGGGCATGGAGTGGCGCAGCAGTTTCCAGGCGTTCATCGCGTCCTTCCCCGGTCCAGGTCGATCGTCCGGTCGGCGAGCGGGAGCAGTGCGGGGCTGTGGGTGGCGAGCAGCACGCTCCGGCCGCGCATCAGCGTGCGCAGGGCCGCCACCACGCGGGCCTCCGCCACCGGGTCGAGGTGGGCGGTGGGCTCGTCCAGGCAGAGCAGCGGGGCGTCCCGCAGCAGTGCCCGGACGAGGGAGAGTTGCTGGGACTGGCCGGAGGAGAGCCCGCTGCCCCGCTCGCCGAGCGGGGTGTCCAGACCGCCCGGCAGGTCGGCGAGCAGGTCGCTGAAGCCGAGCGTGCGGAAGGCGGCGGAGAGTGCTTCGTCGGTGGCATCGGGTCGGGCCAGGAGCAGGTTCTCGCGGACGGTGCCGGGCAGCAGGTGCGCGGGTTGGCCGACCCAGGCGACCGAGGCGGGTGACGGCGGCTGGAAGGTGCCGCCCCGCTCGTGGGCGACGGTTCCGGAGGTGGGTTGAGCCAGTCCCGCGGCGACGGCGAGCAGGGTCGACTTGCCCGCGCCGCTGGGCCCGGTGACGGCGACGAGGGCGCCGGGGGCCAGCTGGAGGCTCACGTCGTCCAGTGCCGGCTCCGTACGCTCTGGATGACGGACCGTCACATGGTCCAGGTGCACGCCGGCCGCGCCGCCGGTGTGCCGGGCCGGCGCGGGCGGGTCCGGATCATCGCCGTCATTGCCGGCGCCGGCGAGTATCCCTTCGATCAGCTCCGCTGCGGCGCGGGCCTCGGCTCGGGCGTGGTAGCCCCGGGCCAGGTCGCGGGCGGGGGCGAAGTAGGCGGGGGTGAGCACCAGCACGAAGAGCGCGGTGGCCAGGCTCATCCGGCCTGGCACCAGCGGCAGCTGGAGGTAGTCGAGGAGCGCCAGTCCGCAGTAGGTCGCCACCACGGCGAGCGTGCCGGTGATCAGCAGCTCGATCCAGGCGGTGGAGAGGAAGGCGACCCGTAGCACCGCCTGGGTGCGACGGGCCAGTTCCTCGTCGTCCTCGCGCAGCGCGACGGCGGCGGTGTCCCGGGCGCCCAGTCCGATCAGGGTGGGCAGGCCGCGCAGGTGGTCGAGCAGGCGCGCGCCGTGCCGGCGCACCGCCGTGAGCTGCGCGTGCACGGCGGCCTGCGTACCGAGGCCGATGACCTTGAGGTTGGCGGGCAGCAACGGGGTGGCGATGACCAGGATCAGTGCTACGAACCAGCTGCGAACCGCGATGGCGGCCAAGGTCAGACCGCTGCCCAGCAGCATCGTGGTGCGAGCGGGGACGTACTCGGTGAGCCACTCGGTCAGCCGGGCGACCTCACCGGTCAGGGACTCGGCGAGGGCGGCGTCACCGATGGCGGGCCGGGCGGGGCCGCGCGCCGGCAGAGCTGCGGCGAGCAGGCGCTCGCGCAGTGCCGCGCGCACCCGGCGGGCGCCGCGCGCGGCCGCCGCGTCGGCGGTGGCCAGCAGCGCCGCCCGGACCGCCACACCGGCCAGCACGAGCCCGGCGCCGGGCAGGACCCGTACCGGGAGCCGTCCGCCGTGCTGGCCGGTGAGCCCGCGCTGCGCCGCCCAGGCCAGACCGGCCGCCCAGAGCACGGTGCCCAGCGGAGCCAGACCGCGCAGCAGGCCCGCCCGCCGCAACTCCGCGCGGCCGGGCTCGGCCCACGCGTGCAACCGGGCCGACACCTCGTCGTCCTGGTCCCGGACGCGCGCGTCGCCGAGTTCGGTCAGCAGGGCGGTCGAGGTGCTCACGTCCCCGTCCGAACGGTGTCCTGGTCGTCCGGGTCGAGATCGAAGACCCCGTCCCGCTGGTCCCTCCGGTCGCTGATGATCCAGGCGGCCAGGGCCGCCGCCGACAGGAGCGTGACGCCCAGCGGATCGATCCAGGTCGCAACGCCACCGAAGACGTCCTGGGACACGGCCGCCAACCCGGCGCCCAGCACGGTGAGCAGTGCGCGCCGGACCACGACCACGAAGCCGCCCGGCTCGGGCCGGGCTTGGCGGGGTGCCCCCGTGCGCACCCGCAGCGGGTCGAGCGGCGCCTCCGGGGTCTGCGTGAACTTACCCCGGAAGGCCCACCAGGCGTACGCGTTGTAGGCGAACACCACCGGCATGCACAATCCCACGCCGACGACGAGGAAGGTCTGCGAGCCGGGCGGACTGGACGCCTGATGGAGCGTCAGTCCGGGCGGGACGACCACCGGCGCGGTCGCGGCCACCAGGGCGAGCAGGCCGCAGACCTGGGCGGTGACCACACCCGCGAACGGCCGCCAGTCGGGCCGCCGTCCGAAGCCGTACCAGGCCACCGCGCCCGCGGCCGCCGCCCCGGCGACGGCAGTCCAGAACAGTGCCGCGCGCACCGGTTCGTCGAACCCGAACTCCTGCGGGTCGGCGGCCTGCAGGCCGAACCCGAGGATCAGCGCGGCCACGGCGGTGGCCGCCAGCAGCGGGCGCCCGGCCCGACCGGCGCGTTCGCGGGCGGCACCTTCGGTCTTGTCCTGCAGCCAGGCGGCCCCGGCCAGCAGGTAGAGCGCCACCAGGCCGAGCGCGCACAGCAGGCTGTAGGGGGTGAGCCAGTCGAAGGCACCGCCGCTGAACGACCCGTCACGCTGCGCCAGTCCGGAGAGCACGCCGCCGAGCACCAGGCCCTGGCAGAGGGTCGCAGCGAGCGAGGAGGCGCCGAACAGCAGGGCCCACCCGCGCCGGTAGCCGGTGGCGGCGCTCTGGAACTCCAGTCCCATGCCGCGCAGGATGATCGCGAGCAGCATGCCGATCAGCGGCAGGTAGACCCCGGGGAGCACGGTCGCGTAGACGCCGGGCAGCCCGGCCCACAGGGCCACACCGGCCAGTACGAGCCAGCTCTCGTTCGCGTCCCAGGCGGTGGCGATCAACTCGCCGTACTCGCGCCGGCTCTCCCCCTTGGCGAACAGGCTGAGCATGCCGACGCCCAGGTCGTAGCCGTCCAGGACGACGTACATGCCGAGCGAGAGCAGGACGAGGGCGTAGGTGGCGTACTCAAGCAACGGAGGCCTCCGTTCCGGGGGCGGCCGTCGCGGCTTCACCCGTGGGCAGGTCGGGTCCGGCCTTGACGGTACGGACGATGTAGCGGACCCAGATGGCCAGCAGGGCCGCGTAGAGGAGCACGAAGGCGGTCAGGGTGGTCGCGGCCTGCGCCGTGCTCAAGTGCGACAGCGCGTCCTGGGTGCGCAGCTTGCCGTAGACCACCCAGGGCTGGCGCCCCGCCTCGGCGGTGATCCACCCGCCGGTGATCGCGATGACGCCGGCCGGTGTCATCCAGACCATCCAGCGCAGGAATCGGCGGGAGTCGAACAGTCGCCTCCGCAGGCGCAGCACCAGCCCCGCGAGGGCGGTGGCGAACATGGCGAGGGCGGTGAAGTACATGGCCCGGAAGCCGTAGAAGGTGCTCCACATGTTGGGCCGCTGGTCGGGCGGGGTCTCCAGCAGGCCGGGCACCGCGGCCTCGCCGGTGAGATCGTGGCCGATCACCGCGCCCAGGTGCGGGACTGTGATGCGCAGATCGTTCGCACCCCGGTCGGTGTCGGGGACGACGACCAGGTTGTACCCGTTGTTGTCGGTGCGCCAGTTGCCTTCGAACGCCTGGAGTTTCGCGGGCTGGTGCTGCGCCATGAAGATGGCGGTGGCGTCGCCGATGTACAGCTGGACCGGCATCAGGACGGCGAGCACGCCGAGGGCGACGGACAGGCAGCGGCGGGCGAACGGCAGCGCGGCCCGGCGCTGCTTGACCAGATACCAGGCGGAGATGCCTCCGACGAACCAGCTCGCACTGATCAGCACGGCCAGCAGCATGTGCGGGAAGCGGTAGGTGAAGGCCGGGTTGAGCAGGACCTCGCCCCAGTCGCTCGGGTGGAACTGGCCGGCCGTCTCGGTGTAGCCGGCCGGGTCCTGCATCCAGCTGTTGGCGGACAGGATCCAGGTGGTGGACAGCAGGGTGCCGAAGGCCACCATCCAGGAGGCGAAGGCCATGGTCCGCGGCTTGACCCGGCCCTCGCCGTAGAGCATCACGCCGATGAAGCCGGCCTCCAGGAAGAAGGCCGTGATGACCTCCATGCCGATGGTCACCCCGATGACGGGTCCGACGGCGTGGGCGAAGACGCCCCAGTTGAGGCCGAACTCGAAGGTCATCACGGTGCCCGCGACGACGCCGAGGCCGAAGCCGACAGCGAAGATCTTCTTCCAGAAGCGGAAGATCTGCTGATAGAGCGGGTTTCCCGTGCGTACGTAAGCGGTCTGCACGACGGCGAGCAGCACGGAGAGACCGACCGTGAGGGCCGGGAAGGACATGTGGAAGATCGCCGTGATGGCGAACTGCCATCGGGACAGTTCCAAGGCGGCCGTTGAGGGCATGAGGTCTCCGGAAGGGACGCGGCGCGAATGGGGAGCCGAGCGAAGTGGTGCCGTCTCACTCCCGGTTGAGCAGGACGGTGGCACCGGCCAGCACCGCGCTGGCCACCAGGGCCCACGCGATCTGGCCGTGCAGCACCAGGACCGCACCCGGCAGGGCGCCCGCCAGCATGGTGGCGACGGCGAGGACCCTGCGGCGCTGGCGGGGGGCGGTGCCGCCGGCAAGGCGGGAGTCGGCGGCGAGGCCGGTCAGGGTGAGGGTGAGGACGGTGGTGGTGAGGTCGGGGACGGCGAGGGCGCGCACGGTGCCGTTGCGGATGCCCATCGCCACCGCCACAAGGGCGATCACGGTGTACTGCGCGGCCCCCTCGACACCCCGGACGAAGGCGACGGCAGCGGCCGCGCCGTGCAGCGAGACCTCCAGGACCAGGGCCGCGCGCAGCCACCGGCCGCGCCGCGTAGTGGCGTACCGCCCCGCGAGGCGGCCGGCCAGGACCGCGCCGGCGAGGAAGGCGACGAGGGAGGTCAGCGAGCCTGCGACGGAGAAGCCGGGTGCTCCGGCCAGGGCGAAGGCGATGACGACCACGTTGCCGGTCATGTTCGCCGTGAAGACATGGCCGAGGCCGAGGTAGCTCACCGCGTCGATCAGGCCGCTGACCGCGGTGAGGGCGAACAGGGCCAGCGCCAGCGGATGACGGTCGTGAACCTGTGGTCCGGGAACCTGTGGTCCGGGAACCTGTGGTCCGGGAACCTGTGGCGGGGCGGTGCGGGGATCACCTGCGGGCGTGGTCATGACGCCTCCTCTCCGAGTTGTCGCATCGTCAGAAGAAGCACGGGTCCAGCGGCGCCGCGCCCTGCCCCGGGAGGGCGAGACCGCGGGCCGCACGCCAGGCCGACCGCCTGGACCAGTCCGTCCCGGACGGCCACGGCACTGGCCCGGGGGCGGCGCGGGTCGTTGGTCAACACCTTGGCGTTGCGGACGACCAGGTCGGCGGGCTCCTCGGTAGCGCCGGGGCGGATTCCGGCAACGGGCATGGCGGACAACGGGGTTCCTCTCTCGGGCAGTCCGGTGGAACGACCCGGCGAACCTAGGCCGCCGGCCGCGTCCGTAGTGCCATCGCAGCGCATCGCCGGTTGCCTCTCAGCGCACGGTTCCCCCTCGACGACCCACCCGGGGCCCGCGTGCAGTGTCGGAACACTCCCGGGGCACGGAGGGAGCAGCCGTTCCGTGCGAAGCGTCCTAGCGTCGTCCAGCGTGCGGCCCCGCCGGTCCGACGGGGCCCAGCGCTTCATCGACTCCCTGACGCTCCGAGAGAAGAGAAGAATCATGGTCGACTTCGACAGGGTCCACGCCGCCCCGAGTCCCGATCTGCTCACCCCGGACAACGCGATGATGCTGTTCGTCGACCACCAGCCGCAGATGTTCTTCGGCACCGGCAGCGGCGACCGCACCGCCATCATCAACTCGACCGTCGGCCTGGCGAAGGCCGCGAAGATATTCGACGTGCCGGTGGTGCTCTCCACCGTGGCGGCGGAGTCCTTCTCCGGGCCGATCCTCCCGCAGCTGCGGGCGGTCTTCCCCGAGCAGAAGTTGATCGACCGGACCAGCATGAACGCCTGGGAGGACGCGGCGCTGGTCGAGGCGGTCAAGGCGACCGGCCGCAGCAAGATCATCCTCTCCGGCCTGTGGACCGAGGTCTGCCTGGTCCTGCCGGCGCTGTCGGCGCTGCATCAGGGCTACGAGGTGTACGTGGTCGCGGACGCCTCCGGCGGTGTGAGCCCGCAGGCGCACGAGCACGCCCTGCAGCGGATGACCGCGGCCGGGGCAGTGCCGGTCACCTGGGTGCAGGTGCTGCTGGAGCTCCAGCGCGACTGGGCCCGGACCGAGACCTATGTCGCGGTGACGGACCTGGTCAAGGAGCACGGCGGCGCCTACGGCATGGGTGTCGTCTACGCCCAGGCCATGGTCAACCCGCACGCCGCCGGCTGACGGGCCGCGACCGAACTCGACCGGAGTCCATCGTGAACACGGGCCTTCTCCTGCTGCGGGTGGTCGCAGGCCTGCTGATCGCGGGCCACGGCGTCCAGAAGGTCAGTTTCCGCCTGGGCGGCAGCGGACTGGCGGGTGGCACCGCGGAGTTCCGCGGCGACGGCTTCCGAGGCGGGAAGCTCACCGCGCTCGCCGCGGGCGGCACCCAGATCGGGGCCGGGCTGATGCTGGCGCTCGGCCTGCTCACCCCGCTGGCCGGCGCGGGTGTGATGGGCGTGATGACAGTCGCCCTCACCGTCAAGTGGCCGCACGGGCTGTGGGTACAGCACGACGGGTACGAGTACCCCCTCGTGCTGATCGCCATCGGTGCAGTGCTGGCCGCCACCGGCCCAGGCCGGTGGTCGCTCGACGCCGCGCTCGGCCTGGCGCACTGGCCATGGTGGTGGCTGCCGACGGCGGTGGTCGTCGGCGTCGGCGGCGGCGTGGCCACGCGGCTCGCCCTGCACCGGACCTGACCGCGGGCGACTCCTTATGGCGCGGACCCCGGGGAAGGTCGATAGAGCCGAGTACCGTCACGGATTCCGCCGGGTCCGCCTGGACCCCACTGCGGGAGAAGGTTTTCCGCCGGGCTGGCCCAGGTCGTCTCGAACACGGGCGGCTGGATGCAGACCGTCGGGCCACAGTGGCCGTGGTCGGCCACTGGGCGGCCGGCCGACCGGGGCGCGGCTACGCGGGTCCGGCGAGATGGGTGCCGAACCGCCCCTGACCTCGACGTCAGCAGTTCACGGGCGTTCGGGACGCGGTCCCCAGGGCCGTCCGTGCCCCAGGAGCCCTCCCGGCTCAAAGCGGTGATGGGACGGCGCGCCCCGCCTGGAACGAGGACGGCTGCCTCACCTCAACGTGTGGTCGACCGGCCTGGCCTGGACCGCAGCCCCGACCCGCCGGCCGCACTGCGCACCGTCCCGGCCGAGCACCTGCTCGCCGCCTACCGGCAGCTCGTCCGGGACGTCTCCCCCCCCGGGCAGCATCGCTCCGCCGATGTACCCCGTCCTCGGCGCCTTCGGCGTGCCGGCGATCTGCAGCAGGCCCTCGCGGACGGGCGCCTGGACGGCAAACAGTTGCTGACCGGGACCAAGGACGAGATGACGGCGTTCTTCACGTTCGCCCCATTCATCCGGTCCGCCATCGCCGAGCAGGCGCGCTCGATCGCGGCGGCACTGCTTGAGGGCGGCGCGGGGCGGTTCGCCGCCACGGGCCGGCCCGCCGCGGACCGGTGGCACCCCTAGGAGCCTGCCGAACCGGCCACTATCCGGCACTTCGCCTGAGGCGGGAACACTGGCGGCCCACCGAGCACGCAGCGGGTCCCGACGCCTTCGGCTTCTCGTCGATGCCGGCCGCCCGGACTTCCAGCGGGACACCGTCGCCGCCATCCGGGTGGTCAGCGCGGCGTACCGGCGGACGCTGTCGCAGTGGAAGGCCTGCCAGGCCGGAGCGTCCGCCTGGCCTGCTCCAGCACCGCCCGACCCGACACCTGCACCTCGACCCCCACCTGCGGCTCGGTCCGCCGGTCCCGTGCGATCAGCGCCGCCGGCCGGGAGACCCGCGCCGCGTCCGCCTCCAGCGTCGAGATTCGCACGTACCCCAGCCGATGCGACGCCAGATGCCCCTCGACCGGCACCAGCGCCCGCGACAGATCCCTGCTCCAGAACGCCGCCTTCTCGTCGTCCGGGACCGCCGCGGACGTCACCTGCAAGCCCACCTGACCGCCCTTTCGCCGAAACCCTTCGACGTCAGCCTGATCCGCAGGCCGGGAGGCGTGTTAGGTCATCTGACTACCGGGTTTCAGCGGTGCGCCGCAGGACCGACTCGGTGCACGGGAAGCAGTTCGGTGAACATCCGCTCCAGCTTCCGCCCGAGCGGCAGCCGCTCCGGCAGGGGAGCGGTTCCCCGCTGCTGTGCGGCCGCCAGTTGGCGCGGCAGCTCCACCAGCGCCAGGGGGTTTCCGGCCGCCTCCGCCAGCACCCGGTCCCTGGCGGGAGCGGCGAGTTCGGGGTAGCGGGTGCCCAGCAGCAGGGCCGCGTCCGTCTGCGGCAGGGCCCGCACGTCGACGGCTTCGGCCGACCAGGCCTGAGCGGCCGGCCCGTCCGGGCGGGTGGCGCCGACGATCACCACCGGCAGTTCGGCGCAGCGACGGTGGAGGAAGGCGAAGACGGTTGCGCTGGAGGTGTCGATCCAGTGCAGGTCGTCCAGGAGCAGCAGCAGGGGGGCGGTCCGCACCGTCTCTCCCAGCAGCGCCAGGGTGGCGGCTCCGACGGCGAACCCGCTCGGGGTTCCGGAGCGGCCGTCGAGCGCGCTCTCCAGGGCCTCCCGCTGGTGCGCGGACAAGGCACCGGAACGCTGGATGAGGAGCCAGAACGCCTGGTGGAGGGCCCCGAATGCGAGGTCCGTCTCCGCCTCCGTGCCGACCGCCCGCAGCACGGTGAACCCGCGCTCGCGCGCCGCGCGCTCCACCCAGGCCAGCAGCGTGCTCTTACCGACGCCTGCCTCGCCGCGCAGCAGCACGGTGGACCCGCTCGCACCGTCCACCGCCTGGACCAGGGCCGCGGTCAGCAGTTCCGTCTCCCGCTGCCGCCCGACCAGAACCGGCACCCGCCCGCCGTCCGCCACTCTCGTCCCCCTCGAGTCCGCCGGCCCGCTCCGCGGGCACCCAAGGTTACCGGCCGTCAGAACATCCCGGAATTACGGCGTGTACAGCTCCCGGTGCGCAGCGTCCTCGGGCTCCAGGGCAGGGCGCGATGACCGGCGGTGCGCCGAGAGACAACCACGGATGCGCGCACAGTCCATTGCTGTGCCCCGCAACGGACTAGCTTCGGCCTCCTCGCGCAGGCGGGTCGCCCCGCACGCGATCGTCGCCGGGGCACGGAAGCCGGCGGCCACCCACCCAGACGAAGGTCGGCGAAACGATGAGCGATCTCCGCGCCGGACAACCGCGCAGCACCGCGGACGACTTGTGGTGCCCTTTCCCGTCCCTGACCAACCGACACGCCGACCAGGCGGACCGGCAGAGCCTTACCTGGCTGGCGCGGCACCGGCTGCTGGACGGGCAGCCGCACCGGGCGATGCGGATCGGGCGTCAGCGCAGCGGCCACCTGGCCGCACGGACCAATCCCGAGGTGCCCGCCGACATGCTGCGCCTGCTGTCCGACTGGTACGTGTGGCTCTTCTCCTTCGACGACGGCTACTGCGAGGACCGCGAACGCGGCGCCCGTCCCGCGCCGCTGGCACGGACTACCGCTCTGCTGGCCCGGGTGCTCGACGCGGACTTGGCCGAAGCGGACGTGGCCGAGGCCGGCCTGGACGGACCGGCCCACACCTTCGCCGCGGCCCTGCGGGACATACGGGACCGGGTCGCCGCACAGGCGTCGCCGTCACAGCTGTTCCGCTGGGAGTGCTCAGTCCGCGACTACCTCCACGCCCAGGTATGGGAGGCCGCGAACCGGGAGGCCGGACTGGTGCCGGGACCGGCCGAGTACGTGGCGATGCGTCGGCACGCGGGAGCGACGTACACCTGTCTCACCCTGGTCGACGTCGCGGCGGGCTACGAAGTGCCTTCCGCCGAGGCGGACAGCCCCGCGCTGCGTCGGCTCAGGGACATCACCGCGAACCTGGTGAGCTGGGACAACGACCTTTACTCCCATGCCAAGGAGACGGCCGGCGGCCAGGGCCGCCACAACCTGGTCGAGGTCCTCGCCCTCCACCACCGCTGTTCGTCGGCCGAGGCCCGGAAGTCTGCCATCGCCATGCGCGATGCCGAGATGGCCGCGTTCGTCGAGCTGAGCCGGACCGTCCGCACCACCGGGAGTCCTGCGACAGCGGCGTACGCGCGCGGCCTCGGTCTGTGGCTGCGGGGCCACATCGACTGGTCCCGCAGCAGCTCGCGGTTCGACGCACCACCGCCCGTGGCGAGGCACTGATGTCCGAGGACGACGCCGCGCCCGCCGGGGTGCCGTGCGCTCCGGGCCGACTGCCTCTGCTCGGGCACCTGGTCCCGCTGCTCACCTGCCCCCTGCCCTTTCTCCAGTCACTGGCCGACCACGGCCCCGTGGTGCGGATCCACCTGTGGCACAGGCCGGTTCACGTCCTCACAGACCCCGAACTGGTCCACCGACTGCTCGTCAAAGACGCCGCGAAGACCGAGAAGGGCTTCGTCTTCGACAAGGCCCGCGGACTGCTGGGCAACGGCCTGTTCACCTCCGAGGGCGCGTTCCACCTCCGCCAGCGGCGACTGGTCCAGCCGGCCTTCCACCGCGACAGCATCCGCCGGTACGCCACGCTGGCCGCACGGGCGGCAGCGGCAGCAGTGTCGCGCTGGGAGCCCGGACGGGCCGCGCCGATCGAAACGCGGATGCACGAACTCGCCCGGGACATCGTGGTCGAGGCGCTGTTCGCCACCCATCTGAGCCGCGACCAGAAGAACAGGATCGACCGGGCCGTGCCCGTGGTCCTCACCGGATTCGTCCGACGGGCGCTCTACCCCTCGCCGCTGCTGGAGAAGCTGCCCGTACCCGCCAACCGGCGCTTCGATGCGGCGGTCCAGGGCCTGCGCACCGTCGTGGACGAGATCGTCGCCCAGGCCGCCGGCCTACAGCAGGGCCCGGACGGCACGCTGCTCTCCCTGCTGCTGTCCACCCGCGACGAGGAGACCGGCCTCGCCATGGCACCGGCCCAGGTCCGGGACGAGGCGGTCTCGCTGCTCCTGGCCGGCACCGAGACGACCGCCACCACGCTCGCCTGGCTGTTCCACGAACTCGCCCGGCACCAGGACCTGCAGGACGAGCTGAGCGAGGAGGTCCGCGCCATCGCCGCCGACGGCGTCGTGTCCATGGACGACCTGCCGCGCCTGGAACGCACGGGGCACGCGATCAGCGAGACCCTCCGGCTCCACACCCCCAACTGGATCCTGATGCGCCGGGCAGTGGCGCCGCTCCACTACGGCGGCGTCCTCCTGCCCCCGGGAGCGGAGATCCTGTTCAGCCCGACCGCACTGCACCGCTCCCCCAAGCTCCACACCGACCCGTTACGATTCGATCCCGACCGCTGGTCCCGTCCCGCGGATCGTGCCCCGGCCAGGCTGTTCTTCCCCTTCGGCGCCGGCCACCACAAGTGCGTCGGCGAGTCCTTCGCCTGGACCGAGATGCTCGTCATCACCGCAGCCGTCCTCGCCCGCCTACGGCTCAGGCCGGCCACGGCCACCCCGGTCAGGGAGAACGCCACCGCCGCCACCGTCCGCCCGCGCGGCCCCCTCCTCATCGCCGAACCGCGATGAGCGGGGGATGCCCGAAGCCGTCGCCGCGCCACTCGCCGACCACCCACCGCGCCCGCGCCGAACCACCTCAGGTAGTCGATCCGCGCCGCACGGCCCGACGGCGCCCCGATCTACGTGATCCTCGACAACCTGTCCGCTCACAAAGGCGCCGACATCCGCCGCTGGACGAAGGAGAACAAGGTCGAGTTGTGCTTCACCCCGACCTACGCCTCGTGGGCCAACCCGATCGAGGCGCACTTCGGGCTGCTGAGGCAGTTCACCATCGCCAACTCCAACCACCCCAACCACACCGTGCAGACCCGGGCCCTGCACGCCTACCTGCGCTGGCGCAGCGCCAACGCCGGCCACCGCGACGTCCTGGCCGCCGAACGCAAAGAACGCGCCCGCATCCGAAGCGAGAAAGGCGTCCGCTGGGGCGGACGGCCTCTCAAGAGCGCAGCTTGATCCAACCTGGCGGACCTATCCGGCCGCATCACTAGAGTTTCGGCCATGAGTGACGACGTTCATATGGCCGCTTCGGCTTCGGATCCGTCGGGGGCCGAAGGGTGGTGGACGGACCTGCCATGGCTGGTGAACGCTGATCCTGAGCGGGTTCTGGGGTTGCTGGCTTCCGATGCGGATTCCGATGCGCGACTGATGGCTGCGGTTTACCGGGCGTCGGTGGACGTACACCGGGACGTGCCACCGTGGGTGCGGCGGCAGCTGCTGGCCCTGGACGCGGCTCGGTACGGGGACCGGGAGTTGTCGGCACGGATTGCCGCCGTGTCAGTGGAGGGTGTCGACACCGAGCCATGGCAGGTGCTGTGGTCCACCGGCGCGCAGAGTGACCCGCACTTCCAGATGAACCCGTCCGGTCACACCGGCGGTGTTGACGCGGTGGTGACAACCTTCTCGGACGGCCGCCACGTCGTGGTCACCGGCAGCAAGGACCAGACGGTCCGGGTGCGGGACCTTCAGACCGGCCAACCGGTCGGCGGGCCCATGAGCGACCTCAACGGCAGAGTGTGGGCGGTGGCGACGGAGGTCGTGGACGGTCGGCCGTGCGTCGTCACGGCCAGCGACTGGGCGGTACTCGCGTGGGACCTGGCCACCCGCCGGCAGACGGGCGAGCTGCCGGGGATCAACGGTGAGGTGTGGTGTCTGGGCACGGCTGTCGTCCAGGGGCGACCGTGTGCGCTCGCCAGCGACGACGACGTGTCCGTGCGGGTCTGGGATCTGGCCAGTGGGGAACAGGTCGGCGAACTCACCGGACACGACGACTTCCTGATGGCCATCGACACGCTGGTGATCGATGACAGGCCCCATGCGGTGGGCTGTATGAGCGGTGGCAAGGTCTGGCAGTGGGACCTGACCACCGGACAACCGGTCGGGGAGCCCCTGCCGGGCCACGACGGCGAGGCGTGGGCGGTCGCGACAGCGGTCGTCGGCGGCAGAGCCCACGCGATCACGGCAGGTTACGACGCCACCGTGCGCGTGTGGGACCTGGTCATGGGGCGGGAAGTCGGCAGGCTGGTCGGCCACGAAGGCACCGTGTCCGCGGTGGTGACCGCGGTGATCGGTGGAGAACTCCGCGTCGTCACCGGTGGTTCGGATGGAACGGTGTGCCTGTGGGAGCCGGCCGCCGGGCGGCAGATCGGCCGGGAGCTGGTGTTTCCCGCGCCAGTCCATGCGCTGACCGTGACCCCGGAAGGCTCGCTCGTGGTGGGCTTCGGCGGCGACGTCGCGGTCCTGTCCCTGCACGCCGACCCTGACTCTACTGGGCCGTGAGCCGTTGGTGCTGTGACCGGATGGTTGCTGGTTCCGCCCCGGCGAGCGGGCCGAAGTGCGCCTCGATCGGCAGCCGGGACGCGCAGACCTCGCCCAGGCGCTCGACGGTCCGCGCGCAGAACGCCTTCTCCGCCCGGGCCGAGGCGATGATCCGGTCGATCCGGCCCGGCGGCTCGATCCGGCCCGGCGGCTCGATCCGGTCCGCCCGGCACTGCACCAGCAGCACCTCCCGCAGCCGGTCCTCCACCCGTGCGACCGGGCAGACCTCGTGTGTCCACTGCCGCGAGGGAAGACCCGTCATCTCCGGGTGATTGCCGGAGCCCTGTTCGACCACAGGCACCCGTGCCGCGAGTCGGCGCGAATGCGGCCACCCCGTGAATCGTCACCGTCCGCGTGGGCGTACTCGTTGACGCGGAAAAGTGTGAGTGGTTGAATACTCACATGAGCAAGGAGCGAGCCCGCCAGTTGTCCACCGCCGAGGAACGCCGCGAGACGGTGCTGCGCACCGCCATCGGCGCCTTCGCGGCGCGGGGCTACTGGGGCACCACGACGACCGAGGTCGCCAAGGCGGCCGGCATCTCCCAGGCCTACGTTTACCGCCTGTTCCCCAGCAAGGAGTCGCTGTTCGCGGCCGTGGTCGAGCACTGCTTCGTCCAGGTGCGGGCAAGTCTGGAGGGCGGGGCCGCCGACGCCACAGGCAGCTCGCCGGAGGCGGTACTGGAGGCCATGGGCGATGCCTATGCCCGGCTGATCAGCAACAACGACCTGATGCTGATCCAACTGCACGCCCAGGCCGCCGCCGTCTCGGAGCCGGCTGTGCGCGAGGTGGTCCGCCGGGGCTACGCGCGGCTGGTGGAGTACGTACGCGGCGCCTCCGGCGGGAGCGACGAGCAGATCCAGCAGTTCTTCGCCATCGGCATGCTGTGTCACCTGATCGTCTCGATGGGCGCGGACGAAGCGGACGGGCCCTGGATGCGGACGCTGGCGGCAGGCGTCACGCACTACTGAGCAGGGCGGTCGGCGGGGCGAGCCCCGCCGTCTCTTCGGCTTCAAGAGTGAGTGGCTAACCACTCATATTTTTGGGCTCACGAGAGTGAGTGGCCAACCACTCATGGAGGACGGGATGTTCAGGACTTCTGGAACCACGAGAAGCCCCGCGGCCGCGCTCGCGGCCCTGGCCGGGGCCCAGTTCACCATCATGCTGGCCACCTCGATCGTGAACGTGGCCCTCCCGCAGATCCGCGCCGGCGTCGGACTGTCGGACAGCGGCACGACCTGGGTGGTCAACGCCTACGGCCTGGCGTTCGGGGCGCTGCTCCTGGCCGGTGGTCGCGCCGCGGACCTGCTGGGACGGCGGACGGTCCTGCTGGGCGGCCTCATGCTGTTCGGTGCGGCCTCGGTGGCGGCGGGGCTCGCCTCCTCCTCCGGCATCCTGATCGCGGCCCGCGCCGTCCAGGGCATCGGGGCTGCGGCCATCGCCCCTGCGGCCCTGGCCCTGGTCATGGATCTGTTCCCGCCCGGCCCCGGACGGGGCAGGGCGCTGGGCGTGTGGGGAGCGGTCTCCGGCGCGGGCGGCGCGGCAGGAGTACTGCTCGGCGGGGTGCTGACCCAGGCGCTCGGCTGGCGGTGGATCTTCCACGCCGTCGCGATCGGCGCGTTCCTGGTCCTCGCCGCGGCCGCTGCCTTCGCCCCGAGGACTTCGGTGCAGGAGAGCGGGAGGTTCGACGTCCTCGGCACCGCCGCCGTCACACTCGCACTGACCGCCCTGGTCTGGGGGCTGACCACGGCCCGCCGCTCCGGCTGGACCGACCCACAGGTCCTCGGCGCCTTCGCGGTCGCCGCAGTGCTGACTGTCGCGCTGGTCCTGATCGAGCGCCGCCACCCGAACCCGCTCCTGCCCCCGCGTCTGTTCGGCGCCGGACGCGTCACGGCCGGGAACGTGCTGATGGCCCTGCTCGGCTCGGTCTGGATCGCCCTGTTCTTCTTCCTGCCGCTCTACCAGCAGCAGGTCCTGGGCTCCAGCCCGCTCCTCACCGGCCTCGGCCAACTCCCGCTCGCCGCAGCCAACATGCTCGGCTCCACGCTGGCCCCGCAGGTCTCCCGCCGCATCGGCGCCACCGCCACCGTCACCGCCGCGCTGTTCACCGAGGCAGCCGGCCTGCTGTGGCTGTCGCAGATCAGCGCCCACGGCAGCTACCTCACCGACGTCCTCGGTCCGAGCATCCTCATCGGCCTGGGCCTGAGCGTCGCCTTCGTCCAACTGACCGCGCTGTCCGTCGAAGGCGTCGACCGGCAGGACTCCGGCCTGGCCGGAGGGCTGGTCAACACCACGCGCCAGGTCGGCGGCGCGATCGGCCTGGCCGTCCTGGCCACCCTGGCCGGCACCGCCACGGCCCGCACCGCGACCCACCAGCCCCACCTGGACGCGCTCACCGCCGGCTACCGCACCGCCTTCGGCATCTCGGCCGCGGTCCTGGCCGCCACCGCCCTGCTCGCCGCAGGTCTGACGCGGCGCGGCGGCGCCCTCGCCGCGGAGGCACCCGCCCCCGCCTCGACCACCGTCCCCACCAACTGACCCACCGCCAGACCCGACCCCCATCACCGGATCACCCGAGAGGAACCACCGCCATGTTCACCATCGACGAGACCGCCCCCGTCATCGTCCGCCTGTCCACCGTGATCGACGCTCCGATCGAGACGGTCTGGGCCCTGCACACCGACATCGACGCCTGGGCCGACTGGAACGCGGACGTGGACCGGGCCGAGCTCGACGGCCCGCTGCAGCCCGGCAGCTCCTTCCGCTGGAAGACCCACGGCCTGGAGATCACCTCCACCGTCCGAGAGATCGTCCCCGGCCGGCGACTGGTGTGGGGCGGCCCCGCCAACGGCATCGACGGCGTCCACGTGTGGACCTTCGAGCAGACCGGCGGCCAGGTCACCGTCCGCACCGAGGAGTCCTGGAGCGGCGCCCCCGTCGACGCCGCCGCCGAGGAGCTCGGCCGAGCGCTGGAGCACTCCCTGACCACCTGGCTGGCGAGTCTCAAGGCCCGTGCCGAGCAGCAGCGCTGACCCCACCCCGACCGCCGATCCGGCTTCCGCAGCTCACCGTTCCAACCGACCAGAGAGGTCCCCGCCATGTCCAACAAGCCGTACCTGACCGGCCACTACACCCCCGTCGCCGACGAGGTCACCGCCGTCGGCCTGACCGTCGAGGGCAACCTGCCCCCGGAGCTGACCGGCCGGCTGATCCGCAACAGCCACAACCCCAAGCCCGGCGTCACCCCCACCCACTGGTTCAAGGGCAGCGGCATGGTCCACGGCATCCGCCTGCGCGACGGCGAGGCCGAGTGGTACCGCAACCGCTGGGTGCACACCCCGGCCCTGGACGGCGCCCCCTATCTGACCGACCACGGCCCCGACCTGACCGCCAGCACCGCCGGCACCCACGTCATCGAGCACGCCGGACGCCTGCTCGCCCTGTGCGAAGCCAACTTCCCCTTCGAGCTCACCCCGGAGCTGGAGACGGTCGGCGCCTACGACTTCGACGGCAAGCTGCGCAGCGCGATGACCGCCCACCCGAAGACCGACCCGGTCACCGGCGAGCTGCACTTCTTCGGCTCCTCCCCGTTCCCTCCCTACCTGATGTACTACGTCGCCGACGCCAAGGGCCGGGTCACGCACGGCTTCGAGGTGCCGGGCGCCACCGCCTCCCTCAAGCACGATTTCGCGATCACCCGCAACCACGTCGTCTTCGTCGAGGGCACCGTCACCTTCGCCCCGAACGAGCACTCCGGCATCCCCTACGGCTGGAACGACGACCAGCCCGCCCGGATCGGCGTCATGCCGCGCGGCCCTCAGGGCGCCGGAAAGATCCGGTGGTTCGCCATCGAGCCGGGCAACATGCTGCACGCCGCCAACGCCTACGAGGACGCCCAGGGGCGCATCGTCCTGGAAGGGCCGACCGTGGACCGCGAGGGCTTCCAGCTCTCCTGGAACTGGTGGGTCGGCGCGCCGGGGCGCGGCACCGAGCCCAACACCCGCTCCTACACCCGGCGTTGGGTCGTCGACCTGACCGCCGGCCGCGTCGACGAGCAGGTCGTCGACGACCTCGCGGTCGAGTTCCCGACCCTCAACGAGGACTTCCTCGGCGCCGAGCACCGCTACCAGTACGCGGTCTCCTTCCCCGACCAGGAGGGCTTCGGCGGCTACGGCATCGTCAAGTACGACCGCACCACCGGCAGCCGCCTGGTCCACCAGGCCGGCGACGCCCGGCTGCCCAGCGAGGCCGTCTTCGTCCCCGCCGCGGGCGCCACCCGCGAGGACGACGGCTACCTCCTCACCGTCGTCTCCGACCTCAAGCAGGACGCCTCCCAGCTCCTGGTCCTGGACGCCGCCGGCCTCGACCGGATCGCCACCGTCCACCTCCCGCGCCGCGTCACCGGCGGCATCCACGGCTCCTGGATCCCCGACAGCGACCTCGACGCCCCCCGCGGCTGAACCACCGCAACGCCCCGGGGACGCGGAGCGGGCCGACGTTGTCATGGCGGCCAGAGTGTGGCTCAACCCCATTGCGGACGCCTCCCGGCGAGACGGTGGTCCGGTTCTGCCGGACCACCGCGCTGGTTCGGGCCGAGTTTCTACTTGGTGGCGATGACGTAGACGCCGGCCCAGCTGGCCCACTCGCGCTTGGGGTTGGCGAGTGAGGTGTCGAAGGTCCAGAGGCGTGGCGTGTAGGCGGGGTCGTCGTCCTGGTCGCGGAAGACGTAGTTGATCAGGCCGAGGTAGGTGTTGATGTCGTCGCGACAGCTGCGCTAGGAGTGCCAGCGCTCGATCATCTCGTCGGCGGCGACCGGGGCGGCCGGATAGCGGCCGAGCACGTGGGCGGCGTCCCGCCCTCCCGTGATGACCTGCCCGCCCGAGGCAAGCACCCGGAAGCTCTCGCGGGCGAAGCCCTTGGCGGAGCGCGGGTGGTCGATGTACACCAGGGAAAGAAGCCGGCCAACTGGTGGCTGCCGCCGCCGATCTGCACCTTCGTCGGCTGGGTCTCGAGGCCGTCGGGGAAGGCGCGCCGGGTGGCCCGGTGGTAGCGGTTCAGCTCGACTTCCTTGGCGGCGGCGCGCAGAGTGCGGGCCAGGCCGTGGCCAATGGTCGGGCTTTGGGCCGGCGCCGCCGTGATCTGCTCGCCGAGCAGGTCGATGGGCGGAATACCCGGCCGGGTCTCCGCCCGCCGGACGCCGTCATCGTCATCGTCATCGTCATCGTCATCGTCAACGAGTCGACCTCGACCATGGCGGAACAGCTCGAGTGGCTGCCCACCACCCGCCCCGGCTCGTTCTTCGCCACGGCCAGCGGGGACATCGGCTGGGCCGTCCCGGCGGGGGTGGGCGTGGCGCTGGCCGACCGGGAGCGCGGGGTGCGGCGCCCGGTGGTCGGCCTGATCGGCGACGGCTCCTTCCGGTACTCCGTCCAGGCGCTCTACACCGCGGCCCGGCACCGCCTCCCGATCGTCTACGTGGTCATGCGCAACCACGAGTACGCGATCCTCAAGTCCTTCGCCCGGCTGGAGGACACCCCGGGCGTCCCCGGACTGGACCTGCCGGACCTGGACATCGCCTCCCTCGCCCGCGGCTAAGGCTGCCGCGCCGTCGACGTGCGGTCGTCGCAGGCGAGAGCTACTGCGGCGAACACCTCGGCGACCAGGTCGTCGCCTTCATGGGTGCGCTGGCACCCGACATCCACCGCGAACTGCACCGGCTCCACGTCATGGGCGACGTGGTCGCCGTCGAGCTGACGACCGAGGGCACCGTCACCGGCCCCTTCGAGACACCCCCCGGCACCGTCCACGCAGCCGGTGCCCGACTCAGCATCCCCACCGCCGACTTCTGGTACGTGGAAGGCGGGAAGGTCAAGGAGTTCAACTGCTACGTCGGAGTCAGCGTCATGCTCGCCCAACTCGGCGTGCACCCCGACTTCGCCTCCGCCGTCACAGCCCCCTGACCACCCCCTGACGGAACAGGAAGTGCCCGACTGCCGCGCTGCCGAGCACCTCCGGCTCCCGCCGATGACCGCCCTCACACGATCGCCGTCGCGGGCGGCCACCGACACGAATGCCCTCCGGAGGCGCGGGATCCACCCGCCATCACGGCCTCGGAGCCACCTCCGAGCCGCCCGCCGGACCGCTCCACTCCAACCCTGCGGAAGGGTCGCCGGTGCCCGACTCCTCACAGCGCCACCCAAACCCCGTCGCCGCCTGTCCTGAGCTTCATCCACGGCCTGCTCTTCGCGATCCCGTGGGCTCGACGTGACCTGCCGCGTGCGCCGCCGCCCGGGAACAGCCCCCGGCGGATTCCGGTCGGCCGACACCTACGCTTCGAGGGACTTCGCGGCGTCGCGGATGACGTCGAGGACGAAGTCCGGGTTCGAGAGCATCGGCACGTGGCTGCTGTCGACGTCGTAGGCCTTGGCGCCCATGCGCTCGGCGGAGGCCCGTTCCAGGTCCGGGTGCACCGTACGGTCGTTGTTCGCGACGATGCACCAGCTCGGCTTGGTGCGCCAGGCGGTGCCGGGCATCTGCTGGTCGAACAGGTCGGGGACCGGCACGGCGCCCACGGCCCGGACGAGCTTCTGCTCGGCCGGCGGCAGATCGCCGCAGAAGTCGCCGGTGCCCGACTCCTTGAGCCGGATCCGGCCGTGGGAGACGTCGATGTGATCGAACACGGGCGTACGGGGGAACTTGTTCTGCTGCTCCTGCGAGGTCTCGTCCTCGTCCGGGCCGAGCGCGGCGATGTAGACCAGTGCGCCCACCCGGTCGTGAACTCCGGCCTTGGTGATCAGGGTCCCGCCGTACGAGTGGCCGACGAGCACGACCGGACCGGGCACGTAGTCGATGGAGCGGGTGACGCACGCGACGTCGCTTTCGAGCGAGTCGAGGCCGTGCTGCGAACTGGAGACCGCGTGCCCCTCGGCCTGGAGCGCGGGGATGAGCTTGTTGAAGCACGACCCGTCGGCCCAGAGTCCATGGGCGAAAACGATGCTGGCCCTGCTGGCCATGGCGTCCTCATTTCGTCGTCGTCGAGCCGCGATCCGGCTGCACCGAGTGATCACGCTATGACTCATCGCAGTCGACCGCGACCGTCGGCCCTTCCCTCCTCCGTCCACGGGTTCGGACTGCCTTGGTCGTGGAACCGGGGCGGACACCGTCCACCCGACCGCCGACGACCACGCGACCCACGCCGCTCTCACCCCCACCTTCCCTATCGGTCAGACCCCGCCCGCCGTCGCGTTGCAGTCGCTGACCGCCTATGACGCCGACGGCTTCCTCATCGACAACCCCGCCGGCATCTACTCGATCGGCCAGCACACCACCCCGCCACGGACCTCGACACCGGCGAACACCCTCCTGCTCATCCAGGCCCAGGACCCAGGAGCCCCCGCTCAACCGGACCAACTGGCTGCCCCTCGCCGCCGACGGCGCCTTCACCCTCACCCTGCGCCTGTACGTCCCCGAGTCGAGGAGAACGCGCGGGCGGTGCCGAAACCCCTCCGGATTCACACCCGACCCGCAGCTGTTCGGTAGCCCACCGTGAACACCACGGCCCTTCCTGATGCAGGTCCGCCGGGGTTCCGGTCTGATACGGACATACCGGGTCAGGGCACCCGGGCACGCACGCCCAGAGAGGCTCCAGACGTGACAACCTCGATCGCCGTCGTCCTCGTTCACGGACGCCGACCGCACAGCAGCTGGGCAGACACCGCGTTCAGCGGGCCGACACGACCGACCGTGGAGACCTTGCGGTGACCCCTTCCACACCGTCGCGATCGGCGAGGCCCGGTGACGACGACGGTCTGGCCGGCCAGAGCGTCGTCGTCACCGGGGCCGGGCGCGGCATCGGGCTGGCGATCACCGAGGCGTTCCTCGCAGCGGGATGCCACGTCGTCGCGGGGTCACGAACACGCACCGATGCCCTCGACGCGCACGTGAAGCAGGGCTCGAACCTCACCGTCGTGGAAGTCGATCTCGCGACACCGGGCGGTCCGGCCGGGCTGATCGCCAAGGCCGCCCGGCTCCGTGGCGGCATCGACGTGCTGGTGAACAACGTCGGAGCGGTGCGCCCGAGGGTCGACGGCTTCCTGAGCGTGACCGACGAGGACTGGGACTGGGCCCTGAGCGTCAACCTCCTGACCGCCGTCCGCACCACCCGGGCCGCCCTGCCGCACCTGCTCGCCTCCGGCGCGGGACGCATCGTCACCGTCTCCTCGGTCAACGCGCGGCTGCCGGACCCCCTGGTCATCGACTACGGCGCCGCCAAGGCCGCACTGACCAACTTCTGCAAGGCCCTGTCCAAGGAGGTGGGACCACAGGGGGTACGGGTGAACACGATCGGCCCCGGCCCGGTGGAGACCGCGCTGTGGCAGGGCGCTGATGGCGTTGCCGCCACGGTCGGACGGTCCCGTGGTACCGGCCCCGACGACGTGGCCCGCGCTGCCGCGGCCCAGTCCGCGACCGGCCGCTTCACCCGCCCGGCGGAGGTCGCGGACCTCGTCCTGTTCCTCGCCGGTCCCGGTGCCGCGAACATCACGGGCGCCGACTTCGTCATCGACGGCGGGCTCGTGGACTCCCTGTGAGGGGTGTCGGGGTTCCGGTCGGGCAAGCTTGTCACCGGGTGCCTCGCCAGCTCCGGCCGAGGTGACTGCCCCGAGCGACACGGACTGAACTACTGTGAGGTTGGGGACGCGGCTGGCGGGTGGTTTGCCTGCGAGTGCGGTGTGTCCGTGGTGGTGATTGTAGGTGTGGAGCCAGGTGGGGTAGGCGTCGCGTCGTTCCTGTTCGGTGCGGTAGGGCCTGGCGTAGGCCCATTCGTCGAGCAGCTGCGGTTGAAGCGTTCGACCTTGCCGTTGGTCTGGGGCCGGTAGGGGCGGGTACGACGCGTACGTGGTCGGCAGCGCTGTTCACGACATGGTGTGGCTCCCGCCCCGGTCGCGGTTCGTCCGTGCGAACGCCTCTCCCTCAAGGCGCCAACCGGCCACAGCCCTTCCGGGAAGTGTCCCAGCCCGTGCGGCGTCATCGGTGTTGCGGTGGCTCCGGCTCGCCGTATCCGCCGCCGCCCGGGGTCTCGACCTCCAGGACGTCGTCCGGTTCGACGTCCACGGTAGCGAAGCCGGCCAGTGGCTCGACCGTGCCGTCCCGGCGCAGCAGGCGGTTGGCGCCGAGTGCGCCGGGTGCGCCGCCGGCCATGCCGTACGGGGGGACGCGGCGGTGCCCGGACAGGATGCTGACCGTCATCGGCTCGCGGAAGCGGATTCGTCGTACCACGCCGTCACCGCCACGATGGCGGCCCGTTCCGCCGCTGCCGGACCGTACGGCGAACTCGTCGAGGAGGACGGGCAGGCGCCACTCCAGGACCTCGGGGTCGGTCAGCCGCGAGTTGGTCATGTGGGTCTGGACGGCGGCGGCGCCGTCGAAGTCGGGGCCCGCGCCGGAGCCGGAGGCGATGGTTTCGTAGTACTGGTGGCGGTCGTTGCCGAGGGTGAGGTTGTTCATCGTGCCGGACCCTTCGGCCTGGAGGCCGAGGGCGGCGTAGAGCGCGCCGGTGACGGCCTGTGAGGTCTCGACGTTGCCGGCGGCGACGGCCGCCGGTGGACGTGGGGCGAGCATCGAGCCGGGTGGGACGACGATCCGCAGCGGGCGCAGGCAGCCGTCGTTGAGCGGGATGTCGTCGGCCACCAGGGTGCGGAAGACGTACAGCACCGCGGCGTTCACCACGGCGGACGGCGCGTTGAGGTTGCTGTCGAGCTGGGCGGAGGTGCCGGTGAAGTCGACGGTGGCGGTGCGGCGGCGGCGGTCCACCCGGATCTGTACCGCGATCACCGCGCCGCTGTCGGTCTCGTACCGGTAGGAGCCGTCGGCGAGTTCGCCGATCGCCTCGCGTACCGCCCGTTCGGCGTTGTCCTGCACGTGCCGCATGTAGGCCTGGACCACATCGAGCCCGAACTGCTCGATCATCGCGTTGACTTCGTCGACTCCCTTGCGATTGGCGGCGATCTGGGCCCGCAGGTCGGCGAGGTTGGTGGCCGGGTCGCGCGAGGGATGGGGCGCGTCGGTGAGCAGGCGCAGCGTCTCGGCCTCGCGGAGCCTGCCGTCCGCCACCAGCAGCCAGTTGTCGAAGAGCACGCCTTCCTGTTCTATCTCCCGGCTGGTCGCCGGCATCGAGCCGGGGGTGATTCCGCCGATCTCGGCGTGGTGGCCGCGGGAGGCGACGAAGAACAGGATGTCGCGGCCGGCCGGGTCGAAGACCGGGGTGATGACGGTGATGTCGGGCAGGTGGGTGCCGCCGTGGTAGGGGTCGTTGACGGCGTAGGAGTCGCCCGGCCGCATCTTCGGTCCGCGGCGGCGGAGCACTTCCTTGACGGTGGTGCCCATCGAGCCCAGGTGCACCGGGATGTGCGGGGCGTTGGCGACCAGGTTGCCTTCCGGGTCGAACAGTGCGCAGGAGAAGTCCAGCCGCTCCTTGATATTGACGGACTGGGCGGTCGACTCCAGCCGGGCTCCCATCTGTTGCGCGATCGCCATGAAGAGGTTGTTGAACACCTCGAGCAGCACCGGGTCTGCCTCGGCGGTGACCGTGGGCCCGGCCCGGTCGGCGATCTGCTCGATCTTCAGGTGGCCGGCGGGAGTGACGGTGGCGCGCCAGCCGTCGTCCACCACCGTGGTGGCACCGGCCTCGGCGATCACGGCCGGCCCGGTGACGGTGTCGGCCGGGCGCATCCACTCGCGTTGCAGCAGCGGCACCTCGCACCACTGGCCGCCGGTGGCCATCCGGACGGTGGGGAGCACGGCAGGTCCGTTCCGGTGGACCTGCGGCGCGCCCAGGTCCGGCTGCTCGGTGAGGCCGGTGGCCTCCACCGCGAGGGCTTCGACAACGATCGGACGGTCCATCAGGAAGGAATAGGTGGATCGGTGTCGCTTCTCGAACTCCCTTTCCATGTTGCCGAGTTCACCGAGCGCGACGTCCAGTGTCGTGTCCGTGCCGCGGTACCGCAGCCGGGCCCGGTGTGCCAGCCTGATCCGGTCCGGCGCGATCCCCTGCTCCCGCAGCTCGGACGTGGCACCTGCCGCCAGTTCCTCGGACAGTGTGCGCAGGTCCGCCATGACCTCGGGCTCCAACAGGCGCTCGACGGCGTGCTCGCGCAGCACGGTGGTGTCGGCCAGGCCGATGCCGAGCGCGGAGAGCACCCCGGCCATCGGCGGGACCAGCACCGTGCGGATGCCGAGCGCCTCGGCGACCGCACAGGCGTGCTGGCCGCCGGCGCCGCCGAAGGTTGTCAGCGCGTACCTGGTGACGTCGTGGCCCTGCTGCACCGAGATCCGTTTGATCGCGTTGGCGATGTTGCCGACCGCGATCCGCAGGAAGCCTTCCGCGGCCTGCTCCGGCAAGCAGCCCGTCCCCGAGTCTGCGGCGATCCGGCCGGCCAGAACGGTGAATTGACGGCGGACCAGGTCGAGATCGGGCGGTTGGTCGCCGTCCGGCCCGAGGACGCGCGGGAAGTGCTCGGCCTGGATCCGGCCGAGCAGCAGGTTGGCGTCGGTGACGGTGAGCGGCCCGCCCTGCCGGTAACAGGCCGGCCCGGGGTCGGCGCCGGCCGAGTCCGGGCCGACCCGGAGCCGCCCGCCTTCGAAGCGCAGCACCGAGCCGCCGCCGGCCGCCACTGTGCGGATCGCCAGCATCGGCGCCCGCAGCCGCACCCCGGCGACCTCGGTGGTCACCACCCGCTCGAACTCGCCCGCGTAGTGCGACACATCGGTGGAGGTGCCGCCCATGTCGAAGCCGATCACCCGCTCGAATCCGGCCAGTCGGGACATCCGCACCATGCCGACAATGCCACCGGCCGGACCGGACAGGATCGCGTCCTTGCCGCGGAAGTGACCCGCTGCGGCGAGACCGCCGTTGGACTGCATGAACATCACCGGCACACCGCTCAACTCCCCTTCCACCTGCCGGACATAGCGCCGCAGGCCGGGCGAGAGGTAGGCGTCGGCCACGGCCGTGTCGCCGCGCGGCACCAACCTCATCAGCGGACTCGCCTCGCTCGAGAGCGACACCTGGCCGAAACCGAGCCGCTCGGCAAGCCGGCCGATCTCCTGCTCGTGCGCGGGGTGCAGGTAGCTGTGCAGGCAGAGCACCGCGAGCGCGCCGATGCCGTCCCTCCGGCAATGGCGCAGCTCGCCTTCGAGCCGGTCCAGGTCGGGCCGGCGCAGGACCGTTCCGTCGGCGGTGATCCGCTCGTCCACCTCGATCACCCGGGTGTACAGCGGCTCGGGCAGAGTGATCTCCCGGGCGAAGATCTGCGGTCGGTTCTGGTAGCCGATCCGCAGCGCATCCGCGAAGCCCCGGGTCACCACCAGGGCGGTCGGTTCGCCCGCCCGCTCCAGCAGGGCGTTGGTGGCCACCGTGGTGCCCATCCGCACGGAGTCGATCCGCCCGTCGCCCGACGGGAGCAGGGCGCGGATGCCGGCGACGGCCGCATCGCGGTAGCGGGCCGGGTCGTGCGAGAGCAGCTTACGGGTCAGCAGCCGACCGTCGGGGGCCAGCGCGACCACGTCCGTGAAGGTGCCGCCGCGGTCCACCCAGAACTGCCAGCCCCGGCCGGGCATTTCGGCCCCTTCCGCCGCTTCGGGACGCCGGTTCGGCGGGCCACGCCCGACGACGCCCCTCGTCGAGTATCCGCCCGGGGGAGCCGAGGTCGCAATCAAGGACATACTGGACATACGGCCAGTCCCGGAGGGCGGTGAGACGCACATGGAGACCGGAGCACCCCGAACCGTCCTCGGCGTTTGCCGGGAGACCGTGCCGGGCGAACGGCGGGTGGCCCTGGTGCCCGACGTGGTTACCGCCGTCGGACGGCTCGGGCTGACGGTTCTGGTCGAGCCCGGCGTCGGCGCCCAGGCCTGGTTGCACGACGAGGCGTACCTCGCGGCCGGAGCCGAACTCGCCGGACACGCCGAGCTGTTGCACCGCGCCGACGCGCTCATCGGGGTGCATCCGCCGGCCCTCGACCGACTGCCCGGCCTGCGCCCCGGGCGCCTGCTGATCGCCCTGCTGCGCCCCACCGCGATCCCCCGTCAGGTGGGGCAGTGGGCCGACCGCGGGGTCACCGCGATCGGCCTCGACCTGGCGGACGCCCGGCTGCCCGCGGCCCGTCCGATGGACGCCACGACGTCCCAGGCGCGGATCGCCGGCTACCGGGCGGTCCTGCTCGCGGCCGAACGGCTCGGCCGGTGCCTGCCGCCGTGGGGCGCCGGGGGCACGGCGTTCGAACCGGTGCGGACGCTGGTGATCGGCGCCGGGCCCGACGGACTCCAGGCCGTCGACACCGCCCGCCGCCTCGGTGCCCGCGTACAGGTCGCCGAACTGCGCCGCGTCGAGCGGGCGCAGGCCGTCGCGCTCGGTGCCGAGCTGCTGGCCCTGCCCGGACTCGACCCGGTGGCCGATGACCTGGAACTGGGCGAGACGCTGGCGCACCGCCGCTCCGCGCTGAGCGAGGTCCTCGCGGCGGCCGTGCCCCACTACGACCTCGTGGTGACCGCGCTCGACGTGCCCGGCGGGGATCCGCCGATGCTGCTGCGCACCGACGCGGTGGCGGCGATGCGGCCCGGCTCGGTCCTGGTCGACCTGACGGCCGGGCCCGCGCACGTGCCCGCTCCTGCGGACGGCTGGGCGCAGGGCAACCTCGAGTGCGCCCGGCCGGGCGCCACGACCCTGGTCGGCGACGGGGTGATCGTCATCGGCGCCGGTGAGCTCGCCGCCCAGGTCCCCGTGACGGCCTCGCAGGCGTACGCGCACAACGTGCTGGCGCTGCTGACCCACCTGGCCCGTCGCGACGGGCTCCGTGTCGATCCGACCGATCCGGTGCAGGACCCCATGGTGGTGACTTACCAAGGAACCGTCCGACACGCCGCAACGCGGCGACTGCTCGCTGCCGCAACGGCCGCGGTCGGCCCGCCTCCGCCCTAGCCTCGACCTGCGTGCCGCAACGAGGGGCCGGTGAACAGCAAGGCGCACCGCCCAATCGCACCGGCGTGCTCCGCGCACTGCCGGCAGTGCGCGGACAGCAGTACCAGGTCGGCGACGGTGCGGACGTCGACCGGTGCGTTCGCCGTGAGCAGCCGTTCGAACAACAGACGCTGCCGCAGGGCCGTCTCGGGGACGTCCGACAGCAGGTCCGCGACGCCCTCCGGTGCGGTCTGCTCCAGGACGTCGGCCGCCCTGCGGACCAGACCGACCGCCGCCTCGGCGATTCCGCGCAGCGGCGTGCGCAGCCGCTCCGAAAACGGCTCGCGATCCTGCCGCGCCCAGGCCAGCTCCAGCAGCCGCTGGGCGAGCACCCCCAGCCACTCCACCTCGCGCCCCACCTGCACGCCGACCACCACGGCCCGCAACCCCGCGGGCAGGGCACCCGCGTCCTCCTCGATCCGCCCGCGCAGTTCGGCCAGTGCCTTCTCCGACCGCACCACCGCGCCCGCCGCGCCGACCTCGACCATCAGCGCCGCGGTCGCGCCGTCCAGCGCCTCCGCGGCGAGTCGGACCAGAGCGGCCAATTCGCCGACAAGATCCAGCAGTTCACCATCACCGGCATCCGACATCGATCGGCTCCCGTCTCGCGCGGAACATCGGGCCACCCGCTCGGCCACGTCGCGCAGTCCCTCCCACCAGCTTCCTCTCGGCGGCCACCGGGCGACAGTCGCCACCGACGGCCGCCACGCTCTGAGTTCAGTCGACCACTCCACGCGGGAGCATCCCGCCGGTCGGTGATTCGCTTCCGATCCGGCGACGAATATGACGAAGCGCCAGCGGGACGGGGCGGCCGAAAACCGTGCGGTGGACCCAGCCGCGCCAGGGTGCGTATGGTCGCGGCCGGATGCCCGGCCGATGAGAGTGGTGAACGTGAACGCTGCCCCGGGGACCGCCGACCGGCACGGCGCTGACCGTGTGCTCGTCGCGTACGCCGGTGTCCACGGCTCGACCCGGAGCATCGCCGAGCGCCTCGCGGCACGCCTGCGGGAGCAGGGGTGCGAGGTCGACGCGGTCGCCGTCGACGCCGCCGCCGATCCGGCCGGATACGACGCGTACGTGGTGGGCAGCGCCGTTCACGACATGATGTGGCTCCCGCCCGCGTCGCGGTTCGTCCGCGCGAACGCCGGCCTGCTCGCGGGCCGGGATCTCTGGCTGTTCACCGTGGGAATGCCGGATGCGCTGCGGGGCCCGTGGCGGGCGCTGGCCGCCCGTGAGGAGGAGCACGTGGTGGGCGACCTGATCGCCGAGCTCCGGCCTCGCGGGCACCGCCTGTTCTCGGGGGTCGTCGAACCTGAGCACCTGACGCGCGCCGGACGCGTGAAGTTCAGGGCGATGGGACTGCGGTACGGCGACCACCGGGACTGGTCCGCGGTCGACGCCTGGGGGCGGGAGATCGGCCGGAGCCTGTCAGGACATGGCGAACATACCGGTGACACGCCGGAATGACCGGGCCCTGTTTCCGTCGCCCGAGGTGGGCCGAGGTCCCTTGAACGGCTGCGTTGCCCACAACACGACCTGCTTCACGTAGGGAGATCGCCGAGGCGATCACCCCCGTGCTGCCTCCGGTGACGGCCGACTCGTACTCGCGTCCGGTCCCACTGCTCGATACGGAAGCGGTGTGGGCTCCCCTCGGCCAGCCTGACCCCCCTGTCACTCATCTCCAGTCGACCGTCAGCCGTCCGGCCCGTCGGCCCACGTGGGTGCCGAGCTCGGCGGAGGCGGTGGTGAACCGGCCGCGGATCCACTCCCACTCGTCGCCGTGGGCGAGGCGGGTGTGGCAGTTGTCGAGGAACAGGGGCAGTGCGTCCAGCCGGACGGGGGTCAGGCGTGCGGGCTCGGGTCCGTCAAAGGTGACCAGGAACAGCAGCCCCAGGTCGTTGCGCAGCGCCGGGTGGACGGCGTAGTCGTCGACGAAGTCGCCCATGTCGTAGATGATCCGGTCGGCTACACCGTGGAAGACGTGGGCGGAGTGCCCTGCCACCAATGTCGCGCCGGCCGCCAGCAGTTGGGGTGCCGCCGCGAGCACGTGCCGCGGCGGTCGGGAAGTCATGTTGGGGCCCCAGTGCGCGGTGACCAGCACGATGTCGGCCTCCCGCGCGGCCCGGGCCACCAGCGCCCGGAGCCAGTCGGGTACGCCCGCATGGAGGTCGGCCCAGGCCACCCCGGGACGCTGGTCGTCGGCCGCGTAGTCCTCCGGGTGGTCGGTGGCGGCAACCACCGCCAGCCGCACCCCGCCCGTCTCCAGCACCGCGAACTGCCGGGCCGCCCGGACGTCCCGGCCCGCTCCCACCGTACGGACACCGGCGCCCTCCAGCAGGACACGGGTATCGGCAAGGGCGTCGAAGCCGTAGTCCAGGGCATGGTTGTTGGCCAGGGTCACGCAGTCCACTCCCAGCTCGGCGAGCACCCTCGCCGCTGAGGGAGGGGCCCGGAAGAAGAACGGCTTGTACGGGTCCGGCCAGCGGTGCCCTCGGTCGGAGACGCAGCACTCCAGGTTGAGCACCACGAGATCGGCCTCCGCGAGTGCCTCCCGCACCTCGGCGGCGAACAGCGTCTGCGGCGTCGGCGAGCGCCGCAGTTCCTCGGCGACGCCACGCCCGAGCATCGTGTCACCGGCCAGTGCCACCTTGAGCGCCATTCTCCCGATCCGTTCCCGCTCGCCGTGTTCGGACGTCGGCGTCACCTGGCTGGTCCAGCCCTCGGCTCGGGTGCCGGTACAGGTCCCGGCAACGGGCCGGGGTGAGGGCCCGGTTCCGGCGCGGGCGCAGGAGGTGGCTGCGGATCGGGCCCGGGCTGCGGAGGAGCCGGCGGTGCCGGTTCGGGGCCGCCCGGCGCGGGCACCGGTCCGGGCACGGGCCCGGGCTCGGGCCCACCGGGGCCTGGCGCCGGTGTCGGGTTCGGCGGCACCGGATCGTTCGGAGGTGTACCCATCGACTCGCTCCTTCCGGCCGACCATGTCCGCGGCTGGACACCGCAGGGCAGAAATCAGTCCCGCCCGGCCGCCGGCCAGAACCGCCGGTCACCGCCAGCGCCGACGCCCGGGGCCACCTGGGTGCTGTCCATACCTTCACCGTAGATCGGGCGCCCCCTCCGTGGCAGGCCGCAGCCCGCCCAAGGAGTTCACAGCCGGGCGGCGTGGCGGCTGTCGCCCGGGAGGGTCCGTCGTGCGCCGGGCCTTCGGCGCGGTGCGTGCCGATCACGAGACGCCCGGTCTGCCCGGCCGTGGCTGGTGTGACGCACCGGTCCGGCCGGGTGCTCATGGCAGATGTACGCGATCCTGGATTTGAGGAGCCCGAGCCGCCGAGTCGCGCCCGTGCGGGGGGCCCGGGGGTCGGCCCGCCCGGACGGCCGGTCCTGTCGTGCCCGATCACACTCCGTGACACGAACACATCAGGCGATCGGCGACCCGAGCGGAGGTCAGGAGGTCATACGGCTGATGAGCGGCATCGAGCACGAGTCGTCAGGAGCGCGGGACACCACCGAGGGCCGCGTCTACACCGTCACCGGCAGTAACTGGGGCGAAGTGGTCGACGCCGTCGCGCAGGCCGACGACGAGCGGATCATCGTCAACATGGGGCCTCAGCACCCGTCCACGCACGGCGTGCTGCGCCTGGTCCTGGAGATCGACGGCGAGACGGTGAAACAGGCCCGCTGCGGTATCGGCTACCTGCACACCGGCATCGAGAAGAACATGGAGTTCCGCAACTGGGTCCAGGGCACGACCTTCGTGACCCGGATGGACTACCTGATGCCACTGTTCAACGAGACCGCCTACTGCCTGGCGGTGGAGAAGCTGCTCGGCATCACCGAACAGATCCCGGAGCGGGCCGACGTCATCCGGGTGCTGATGATGGAACTCAACCGGATCTCCTCCCACCTGGTGGCACTGGCCGCCGGCGGGATGGAGATCGGGTCCACCACGCTGATGGTCTACGGTTTCCGGGACCGCGAGGTCATTCTCGACATCTTCGAGCTGGTCACGGGCCTGCGCATGAACCATGGCTACGTCCGGCCGGGCGGCGTGGTGCAGGACCTGCCCCCGGATGCGCCGGACCTGATCCGCGAGGGCGTGAAGCTGCTGCGCTCGCGGATGCACGAGTACGACAAACTGGCGACCAGGAACCCGGCCTTCAAAGCGCGGCTGGTCGACGTCGGCCACCTGAACCTGGCCGGCTGCCTGGCGCTCGGTGCCACCGGGCCGATCCTGCGGGCCACCGGGCTGCCGCACGACCTGCGCAAGACCGACCCCTACTGCGGGTACGAGAACTACGAGTTCGAGGTCGCGACGGCGGACACCGCGGACGCCTACGGCCGGTTCCTGATCCGGCTGGAGGAGATGCGCCAGTCGCTGCGGATCGTCGAGCAGTGCCTTGACCGGCTGTCCCCCGGCCCGGTCATGGTGGGTGACAAGAAGATTGCCTGGCCCGCCCAACTGGCGCTCGGAACGGACGGGTTGGGCAACTCGCTCGACCACATCCGGAAGATCATGGGCGAATCCATGGAGGCGCTGATCCACCACTTCAAGCTGGTGACCGAGGGCTTCCCGGTCCCGGTCGGCCAGGCCTACGCGGCGATCGAGTCCGCCAGGGGCGAGCTGGGCGTGCACGTCGTCTCCGACGGCGGCACGCAGCCGTACCGGGTGCACTTCCGCGACCCGAGCTTCACCAACCTCCAGACGATGGCAGCGATGTGCGAGGGCGGCATGCTCGCGGACGTCATCGTCGCGGTGGCGAGCATCGACCCGGTGATGGGAGGCGTCGACCGGTGAGCGCCGCCGTGCGGGCGCGGTCAGCTCGGTATGCGGAACGGGCGCACTCGCCCGCCGGCACCGGGTACTGCCCCGTGTCCGACCGGTGAGCGGCGGGCGGCGGGCGGCGGGCGGGGCGAGCGGTGCGTGGGCAGAGATTGGACGCCGCGAGCACGTAGCCGGACCGGCCCCCACGGTGCCGCGATCCGGCCCGCGGCCGTTCCGGTGGGGACGTGCTCGGTGGGGCCGAAGAACGCGTCGCGGGGCAGCAATGCCTGTTCCGCCGCAGGTCGGTGGGGTCGGGCACGTCGACCTGCGCGGCGGGGCGCAAGGTGTCGGCGATCGTGGTCAGTTCGGCCAGGGCGGTCAGCAGTCGGCCGACGGTTTCGGGGGTGTCGGCGTGGGTGAGCTGTGCGCTGATGCGGCGGTGGTCGCATATGTGCGGGTCGATTCGGCGATGGGAGCGCAGCCAGTCGTCGGCCGGGTAGCCGGTGAGGTCCAGCCCGGCGACATCGATGCTCACCCGAGGTTCGCGGTGACGCCTGTCAGGGAGTCTCCTCGCCCAGGCCGGCGCGCAGGCTCTGGAGGGTGCGCGCGAGCAGGCGTGAAACCTGCATCTGTGAGATGCCGAGGCAGCGGCCGATTTCCGCCTGAGTGAGTTCGCCGGTGAAGCGCAGCGCCAGGATCCGGCGTTCACGCTGCGGTAGGAGGGCGATCAGCGGCCGCAGGGCCTCGATGTCCTCGACGGCTGCCAGTCGCGGGTCGCAGCGGCCCAGCCGGGCCTGAAGGCTGCTGTCCGGGTCGCCACCGTCGGTGGGCGCGTCCAGGGAGTCGGCAGTTCGCGCGTCGGCTGCCGCGGCGCCCGCACGAACCTCGTCCTCACTCACGTCGAGGTGCTCGGCCAGCTCTGCGTCAGTGGGAGCCCGGCCGAGCGCCTGCTCGAGATCGTCTCGGCCGGCCGCCACCGCGAGGCGGAGTTCCTGCGCGCGGCGCGGCACGTGCAGGGCCCAGGTGGTGTCGCGGAACAGCCGCCTCATTTCCCCGGTGATCGTCGGCAGCGCGAAGGTGGTGAACGCCACCCCTCGGGTGGTGTCGAAGCGGTCGATGGCCTTGATCAGACCGATGGTGCCGGTCTGGACGATGTCGTCCATCGGCACGTGGCTGTTCCGGTAGCGGCGGGCGGCGTATTTGACCAGCGACAGGTTCAGCTCGATCACGGTGCCGCGGATGTAGGAGTACTCGGCGGTGCCCTCTTCGCATTCCCGCAGCCGGATGATCAGGGAGTTCGTGAGTTCCCGTGCTTCGGCCGTGCTGGCGGACCGCGGGTTGTCGACGACCGGCAGATCCTCGCAGTACGCCACCCGGCCCGCGTCGGTGCGAGGCCGGTCCCTACCCGGCGAACGCGGCTGCACAGCCATCTGGAATCAACCCCTCGGGTTGGCCTGCTACGTCGTGGATGCCCCGGTTCGGGGTGCGCGACACGGCCGGAGGTCAGCTGGGGGTGATCCGCCCGCGCCAGGCCCCGCTGGCGTCGCCGCGGTGCTCGATGAACTCCTTGAAGCGCCCGAGGTCGCCCTTGACCCTCCGGTCGACCATGCCCAGAGCGTCGCCGGCTCGTTCGGCCATGCCCTCGGGCTCGAACTCCATTGCCAGGCGGACACGGGTGCGACTGCCGTCGAGGCGCGCGAAGGTCACCACGCCGCGCTGAGTGGATTCGCCTCCCACGGTGCGCCGGGCGACCCGTTCGTCCGGGAGCTGGTCGCTGCGGGACGGTACTCATCACACTTCCTCTTCCTGCGGCGGCTGTCTTCGCGCCTGCCCCCGGACGGTCGGTCCAACCGCAGCTCACCCGGCGGCTTTCGATTGGCGCCGGTTGTGTGGATTTCGCGGCCAACGGGCACACGCTGGAACATCAACGTGGCCCGCCGGCTTCTGGGGGTGACACCGATGGCGCGGCCGGCACTGCACGACTGTCCTGCCGAGCAGCACTGGTGTATCGACCTGTCCGGTGAGCAGCACCCGGTGAGCGTGGCCCGTGCGTTCGCCGAGGTGGTTCTTCGCGGGTGGGGCGTCCGCGCTCTGGCGCGCGAGGACGTTGTGCTGGTGGTCAGTGAGCTCGTCGCCAACGCTCGGCTGCACACGGCAGGCCCTCACGAGGTCGCCCTTGGCCTGGGCACGGATCAGGTGCGGGTCGAGGTCACCGACGGCACCACAGCGATGCCGGAGCGGCGTCCGGCGAGTCCGGACCGACCGGGTGGGCACGGCCTGCTCGTCGTCGAGCGGCTTTCCACCAGATGGGGCACGGACGTGCGGCCGTTCGGCAAGTCGGTCTGGGCGGAGTGCCCGCTGCGGCCGCGGTTCCCGGAACCGGGGCACTGACGTCCTGGCGACTCCGTCCGGCTTCCGGGCCGATGGGGTTTTGCGTCGGGCCCGAACGGTTAACCGCGTGGCTGGGGCCGGCCAGGTCCTGAGGGCCGCGACCGCGCTGTGGAGGAGCTGGTGATGAAGGTTTCCGACTACGTCCTCGAACGGCTGCGCGACTGGCAGGTGGAGTACGTCTTCGCCTACCCGGGCGACGGCATCAACGGGCTGCTCGCCGCGTGGGGCCGTGCCGAGGACCGGCCCCGATTCATTCAGGCCCGGCACGAGGAGATGGCCGCCTTCGAGGCCGTCGGGTACGCGAAGTTCTCCGGCCGGACGGGAGTCTGCGCCGCCACCTCCGGACCGGGCGCGATCCACCTGCTGAACGGGCTGTACGACGCGAAGCTCGACCACGTCCCGGTGGTGGCGATCGTCGGGCAGACCGACCGCAGCGCGATGGGCGGCTCCTACCAGCAGGAGGTCGACCTGGCCTCGCTGTACAAGGACGTGGCCTCGGAGTTCTGCGAGGTGGTCACCGTCCCGGCGCAGCTGCCGAACGTGCTGGACCGGGCGATGCGCATCGCCGCGACGCGGCGCACCGTCACCGCGCTGATCATCCCCGCCGACGTGCAGGAACTCGACTACGAGCCGCCGGCGCACGCGTTCAAGCAGGTCCCCTCCAGCCTCGGCGTGCCGCACTACGCACCGATCCCGACCGACGCGGAACTCGCCAAGGCGGCGGAGATCCTCAACGCCGGGGAGAGGGTCGCGATGCTGGTCGGCCAGGGCGCTCGGCACGCCCGGCCCGAGGTCGAGCAGGTTGCGGACCTGCTCGGTGCGGGTGTGGCGAAGGCCCTGCTGGGCAAGGACGCGCTGCCCGACACACTCCCCTACGTGACCGGGTCGATCGGCCTGCTCGGCACCCGCGCGTCCTACGAGATGATGCGCGACTGCGACACCCTCCTGGTGGTGGGCTCCAGCTTCCCGTACAGCCAGTTCCTGCCCGACTTCGAGCAGGCGCGGGCGGTGCAGATCGACCTCGACCCGTCCATGGTCGGGCTGCGCTACCCGTTCGAGGTCAACCTGGTCGGCGACGCCGCCGAGGCGCTGCGCCGGCTCGTCCCCCTGCTGGAGAGCAAGCCGGACGGTGCCTGGCGCAAGACGGTGGAGGACAACGCCGCGCGCTGGTGGGAGGTCATGCAGCGCCGCGCCGAGGTGAGCGCCGACCCGGTCAACCCCGAGTACGTCGTCCACTCGCTCGACGCGCTGCTGCCCGACAACGCGATCGTGGCAGCGGACTCCGGGTCGGCGGCGAACTGGTACGCCCGCCACCTGCGCTTCCGCGACGGCATGCGCGGTTCCCTGTCGGGCACGCTGGCCACGATGGGGCCGGGGGTGCCGTACGTGATCGGCGCGAAGTTCGCCCACCCGAGGAGGCCGGCGATCGCGATCGTCGGCGACGGGGCGATGCAGATGAACGGCCTGGCCGAGCTGATCACCGCTGCCAAGTACTACCGGGAGTGGTCGGACCCGCGTCTGGTGGTGGCGGTGCTGAACAACCGCGACCTGAACCAGGTCACCTGGGAGATGCGCGCGATGCAGGGCGCGCCGCAGTTCGAACCGTCGCAGAGCCTGCCGGACGTGCCGTACGCCGACATCGCCCGGACGTTCGGTCTGGACGGAGTCCGGGTCGAGCGGCCGGAGGACGTGGGGCCGGCCTGGAGCAGGGCCCTGGCGGCGGACCGGCCGTTCGTCATCGACTTCCGCACCGACCCGGCGGTGCCCCCGATCCCGCCCCACGCCACCTGGGACCAGATCAAGGCGGCTGCCCTGTCGGTCCTGAAGGGCGACAGCGACAGCGCGTCGGTGGTGCGCCAGGGCGTCAAATCCAAGGTGCAGGAGTTTCTGCCCGGCAGCGGAGGGAGCTGAACCGTGGCCGCCGACCGGGTGGACATGCGCCTGGCCGGCAACCTGCACGTGCGCCTCGCCGGAACACCCGACGCCGGCACGGACGACGCCGCGCTGCGCACCGGGGTACGGCTGGAACCCGGCGGCCGGCACCACGACCTCGTCCTGGAGGTCTCCGATCGGCGCCTGCCCGCGCCCACACCGGCCGATGTGCTGTGGCGGGCCACCGAACAGACCTGGCGGGCGTCCGCGCCGGACCTGGCGAACACGATCGGACAGCGCGACGCCCGGCACGCCCACGCGGTGCTGTCCGGCCTCACCGGCCCCGCCGGCGGCACGGTCGCAGCGGCCACCACGAGCCTGCCCGAGCGCGCCGAACAGGGCCGCAACTACGACTACCGGTACGTGTGGATCCGAGACCAGGCCTACATCGGCCAGGGTGTCGCCGCAGCCGGCGCGCACCCGCTGCTGGACGACTCCGTACGGTTCGTCACGGCTCGCCTCCTCGAGCACGGACCCGCCCTTGCTCCTGCCTGCACCACCACCGGCGCGGCGGTGCCCCAGCAGCGCACCCTCGACCTGGCGGGCTACCCGGGCGGGTTCGACATCGTCGGCAACAAGGTCCGCCACCAGTTCCAGCTCGACATCTTCGGCGAGAGCCTGCTGCTGCTCGCCGCTGCCGCACGCCACGACCGCCTCGACGCCGACGCCTGGCGCGCCGCGACAGCTGCCGCCGACGCGATCGCAGCCCGCCACCGCGAGGCGGACGCCGGGATCTGGGAACTCCACGACGACAGGTGGGCGCACAGCCGCCTGATCTGTGCCGCCGGCCTGCGAGCCATCGCCGCCCAGGCACCCTCGTCCAGCGGCGGGAAGGCGGCCCGCTGGGAGGCACTCGCGGACCGGCTCGTCGACGAAACCTCCGCCGACTGCCTGCACCCGACCGGGCGCTGGCAGCGCTCACCCACACTCGAGGGCGTGGACGCGGCGCTCCTGATGCCCGCCGTCCGCGGCGCCCTGCCCGCCGACGACCCCCGCACCACCGCCACCCTGCACGCCGTGCGCACCGGCCTCGTCCAGGACCACTACGTCTACCGGTTCCGCCACGACGGCCGGCCTCTCGAAGACACCGAGGGCGCGTTCCTGCTGTGCGGCTTCGCCATGGCCCTGGCCACGCACCAGCAGGGCAACGAGGTCGACGCGGTGCGCTGGTTCGAACGCAACCGCGCCGCGTGCGGCCCGCCGGGCCTGTTCGCGGAGGAGTTCGACGTCGCCCAGCGCCAGCTCCGCGGCAACCTGCCCCAGGCCTTCGTCCACGCGCTTCTGCTCGAAGCCGCCGCGACCCTCGCCCACCCTCGGGGACTGTCAGCGGGCCGGTGAACCCGATGCGCGGCGGCCGCGCCGCAGAGCCAGCAGGGGCAGGACGAGCCAGCAGACGACGAACCAGAGCATCACCGCACCGGCCACCAGCCAGGCGATCGACGACCCGGTGGCGACGTGCAGGAGCAGCACCAGGGCGGCGCCGACGGTGAGACCGAGCAGAACGAGACCCAAGATGATCATCTTGGCGCCGGCGCGTACGAGTTCGGGCATCATCCCGTGTCCGGCGAGGAAGCGGTGGAAGGCGACCGGGGCGATCAGAGTGCCGGTGGCGATGGCTCCGAGGACCACCGTGACGTCGTACAGCGCACGTTCACCCGGGCTGATCTGAGTGAACCGCGGGGTGAAGACCACGCTGATCAGGAAGCCGAAGAGGATCTGTGCGCCCGTCTGGGCAACGCGGACCTCCTGCAGCATCTCGGTCCATTTGCGGTCGGCCTCCTCCTCGGAGTCCTGCTGCCCGTCGCTTTCAGTCACCGTTTCCCTCCCGTGGGTACGCCGCCCTCACATTGGCCATCGTCGGCGCTGCACGGGTCGAGCGCACGGCCGAACGGGCGGCGTCCCCCGTTCGGGCGAGTGGGCGCGGGTAGCACCACTCCAGCGGTATGGGTGGCATGGCTGTCACTGCTTCACGGCCCGGAGTTCTCCGCGGGGTGTACGACGACGACCATGGCGGGCTCAGCCGTTGCTCTCGCGGGTACCGGCCAACGCGCTGCTCACGGTGGTGCGCAGGGTGAAGACCCGATCGGCGCCGGTGATCTCGAACAGCCGCCGGGCCTGGTGGTCGGCTCCGGTGACCACCAGCTCGACACCCGCCTCCTGGGAGGCCAAGCAAGTGCTGAGCAGCACGTTGAGGACAGTGCAATCGCAGAAGCCCACCGCCGCGATGTCCACGACCAGCCGTGGCAGGTGCCGGGCGACAGCGCTGTCGAGCACCTCCGCCAGTGCGCGGCGCTGGTCCGGATCGATCTCGCCGGCGAGCCGCACGATCGCAGCGACGCCGGGGACTTGCGTGAGCGTGATCCGCAGGGGAACCGAGTTGGTGAAGCGGCCACGATCCTCGTCCGAACCGGTTCTCACGGCCGTGGGCAGCGCCTCGCCGGTCGGGCCCGTCTCGTCATGGGCCACCGGTCCCACCTCCTGAGTCCGACCGCGCGCGGCGGCAGCCGCGTTCAGGGCCGCAGCAGGAAGAACGGACAGCGGTACGGGACGCGGGATCACGCGTCATCGCGTTCATGATGATCACCGGAAGGAAGGTTCTCGCGGTGTTCGTGAACACCGGAGCCCTGCGGGAGCTTGGAGAACAGCTCCAGGAAGTCGGCGATCTCGAAGCCGGCCTCGGCGGGGTGACGGAAGTACGCATGGCGGGTGACGCGGTAGTGATTGCGGCGCCCGTAACGGGCGCGGGTCAGGTACCCCGCGCTCTCCAGATCGGTGACGATGGCCTGAATCGCCCGCTCGGTCACCCCGCACGCGCTGGCGAGATCACGCAGTCGCACTGCCGGGTCGCGCGAGACCATCAGCAGGACCCTGGCGTGTTGGGTCAGAAACGTCCAGCTGGTACGAGGCTCGCGCGCATCGCCCATACCACAAGTATGAACCTCGATTCGGGTATGGCCAGTCCGGATTCCGAGGTCCGGTCTGCGGGAAGGCGGGTGGCCCTGCTGACGACGGTCCGCCTGCGCACGTTTTGCGGTCCCTTCGCGCCGCGCGGACCCTGGACCTGACGAGAGGATTGCCATGAGCGACCCCGAGGAAGAAGACACCGCCCGCGATGACAAGCAGGTGCGAGAGCGCTCTGCGGAGGAGCGGCAGATCGTGGCGCCCACGCCGCCTGATGTCCGTGCCGATGACGACGACGAGGAGCCGGAGCCCCCGGCGGCCGATACGCAGGCTCCGTGACTTCGTCTGCCCGGAAAGGACAGCATCCGCAGAGGAGCGGGATCCGATGACCGAGTACGGCTATTTCCTCTCGTGCGAGGAGTTCACCCCGGCGGAGCTGATCGACCAGGCCCGGAGGGCACAGCAGGCCGGGTTCACCCGGCTGGCGATCTCCGACCACTTCCATCCGTGGAACGACCGGCAGGGCAACAGCCCGTTCGTCTGGTCGATGATCGGCGCGCTCTCGCAGGCTGTCAGCCTGCCGGTCACCACGCTGGTGACCTGCCCGACCGTCCGGCTGCACCCTGCGGTGACCGCGCAGGCGGCCGCCACTTCGAGCGTCATGCTCGGCGGGCGCTTCGCGCTGGGCGTCGGCACTGGTGAGGCATTGAACGAACACGTTCTCGGCGACCGGTGGCCTTCCTTCGCGGAGCGCGCCGAGATGCTGGAGGAAGCGGTGGACGTGATGCGCAAGCTGTTCACCGGCAAGCTGGTCAGCCATCGCGGCCGGCACTACAGCGTCGACAACGCCCGCTTGTACACCGCGCCCGACGGACCGCTGCCGGTGCTCGTGTCCGGGTTCGGTCCGCGGGCGGCCGAGGTGGCGGGGCGGATCGGGGACGGGTTCGTCACCATGAGCCCGGACGCGGACCTGGTAGGTGCCTTCCGTGAGGGCGGCGGTGCCGGCAAGAAGGTCGTGGGCGGCGTGAAGGTGTGCTGGAGCACCGACCGGGACAAGGCCGTTGACGCGGTGCACCGGCTGTGGCCGACCGAGCTTCTGCCCGGCGAACTCGCCCAGGTCCTGCCGACCCCGGCGCACTTCGAGCAGGCCGGCGAACTGGTCACGCGCGAGATGATCGCGGACGCGGTGACGTGCGGGGACGAGGTGGAGGAGCACCTGGAGACGGTGCGCGGCTACGTGCGGGCCGGGTTCGACGAGGTGTACGTCGGTCAGATCGGCTCGGACCAGGAGGCCTTCTTCGACGCCTACGGTGGGCTTGTTCTGCCCGCCCTCAATCGCTGAACCGGGCCTTGTTCGGGACCCGTGGTGGGTTTGGGCTCTGCTCCGGGGGCATGCGCACGTGTGCTGCGGGAACCGGCCCGCCGCGATGCGGAAAGAGGTGTGAACGTGATGAGCGGAGAGGACAAGGTCCGAAACGTTGCCGAGAAGGCCGAGGGCAAGGCAAAAGAAGCAGCAGGCAAGGTGACCGGTGACCGGACGCTGGAGGCCGAAGGCAAGGCCAAGCAGGTCAAGAGCGATCTGAAGCAGGCCGAGGAGAAGGTCAAGGACGCGACGAAGCACTGACCTGCCCGCCTTCGCCAGAGAGGACGTTCTGCGCGGTCAGAACGTCCTCTCGTCGCGACCGAGACCGTTTGCGCTCTTCAGAGGTGGCACCGCACCGACGCGCCCTACCGGGATCCGGCCGTGACGCGGTCAGGGTCGGCGAGCGCGCTGGTGTCGAGGTGCCTGAGAAGTGCGGCCACCGAGGTGTGGACCTCGACGGCGCCGGCTGCGCGCAAGGCCGGTTCGCCGACGCCGCCGGACAACACCGCGATGCACGGCACCCGGGCCCGGGCGGCGGCCTGCACGTCCCAGGGAGTGTCGCCGACGAACAGTGCCTGGTCGGGTTCGGCGCCGGCTTTGTCGAGGGCGGCGCGGACCAGGTCGGGGGCGGGCTTGCTGGCGTCCACGTCGTCCGCGCCGGTGACGGCGTCGATCACGTCGTCGGCATCCAGGACACGGCGCATCACATGCAGGTCCCTGTCGGAGGCGGAGGAGGCCAGCACGATCGTCCAGCCGCGCCGCTTCAGTTCCCGCAGCAGTTCGGCCGCGCCGTCGAAGGCCCGCAGCCCGGGCCACAGGCGCGCGAACAGGGCTTGATGTGCGGTGCTGACTGCTTCGTCCTCACTGCGGTCGCGGTCCTCGCCGAGGACATGGTCGAGCAGTTGGTCGCCGCCCATGCCGATCGCCTCATGGATGCGTGCCATCGCCGGAGTGTGCCCGAATTGGGCGAGCGCCTCGGTCCAGGCGACCGTGTGCCAGTAGCTGGTGTCCAGCAGGGTTCCGTCCACGTCGAACAGCGCTGCGGCCGGCATCGGGCGCCTCCTTCGGCTACGGGTGGTCTGCCGTTTCTCGACGCTACGGCTGTGCGGCCCGGCTCGCACGCACTGCCGCAGCCCGTTTACGGTCGCCGATCGCGGAAAGCCGCACCTCATGACGGGTCACGAGCATCCCGCCCGGAACGTGGTGGTCACCGGGGCCAGCGCCGGCATCGGCCGCGCCTGTGCGGCGGCGTTCGCCGCCCGCGGTGACCGTCTCGCGCTGATCGCCCGGGGCCGGGCCGGCCTCGACGGCGCTGTACGCGAGGCCGTACAGCGGGGCGCCCCGAAGGTGATCGCCATCGAGGCGGATGTCGCCGACCCGGACGCGGTGGAGGGCGCAGCCCAGCGGATCGAGGAAGAACTGGGGCCGTTCGACGTGTGGGTGAACGCCGCCTTCGCCTCCGTCTTCGCGCCCTTCGCCGAGATCACCGCCGAGGAGTTCCGACGCGTCACCGAGGTCTCCTACCTCGGCTACGTGCACGGCACCCAGGCGGCGCTGCACCGGATGCTGCCGCGCGACCGGGGCGTGATCGTGCAGGTCGGGTCCGCCATCGCCTACCGCGGCATCCCGCTGCAGAGTGCCTACAGCGGTGCCAAACATGCGATCCAGGGCTTCAACGAGGCGCTGCGCTGCGAACTGCTGGCTTCCGGCACACGGGTGCGCACCACCATGGTGCAGATGCCGGCGGTGAACACCCCCCAGTTCGACTGGGTCCGCTCGCGTCTGCCGAGGCGGGCGCAGCCGGTTCCGCCGATCTACCAGCCCGAAGTCGCAGCCCGGGCCGTGCTGTTCGCGGCCGGGCATCCCGGGCGGAGGGAGTACTGGGTCGGCGGCAGCACGGTGGCGACCCTGCTCGCCAACGCGGTCGTGCCGGGCCTGCTGGACCGGTACCTGGCCCGCACGGGCTTCGAGGCCCAGCAGACCGACCAGCCCCGCCGGCCGGGCGACCCCGACAACCTGTTCGCCCCGGTGGACTCCGCGCAGGACTTCGGTGCCCACGGCCGCTTCGACGACCGGGCCCGTGCAGGATGCCGCCAGCAGCAGGCCGTCCATGCCCTTGGCGCCTTCGCCGGCGCAGCGCGGCGGGTGTCCGGCCGGGTGGGGAAGGGTCTGCCCGAACGCTGCGCGGGGTTCGTTTCACAGCTGCGGGGCGGGTGCGTCCCGCAGTCACATCGACAGGAGTGAGTGGCCATGCCTGCTGGTTCGAGCAAGAAGCGGGAACGGCAGTACGAGCACATCAAGGAGAGTGCGTTGGATCGCGGTGAGAGCGAGAAGCGTGCCAAGGAGATCGCCGCCCGCACCGTGAACAAGGAACGTGCCCAGCACGGCGAGTCGAAGACCGCCAGTCGCAGTTCGGTCAAGGACATCTCCTCCTCCCGGCGCGGAGGCCTGCGTTCCCACAGCGGTTCGCAGGGCCCGACCAAGGAGCAGCTGTACAACGAGGCCAAGCAACGCAACATCCACGGCCGTTCGAAGATGAACAAGCAGGAACTCGAACACGCCCTCGGTCGATAAGTTCTCATGTCGACCGATCCCGACGCGGCGACACCGCCGCGGGTCCGACCGCGACAAGCGCCCGAGCCTGCGGAGGGCTGCGCCACGCGGTGACAGCCGCTCACGTCGGTCCCCGGCCGCATGCTGACGGCCCCTCATGCGGTCGGCCATGAACAGCATGAGCAATCAGGACGGCCTGGTGCGCGCGGGGATCGAGATCACGGCGTGGTCCGTAGTGCTGCTCGGCATCACGGTCGTGTCGATCAGCTCGGTCTCTGCGGTCGAGTTGCTGGTGGCCGCCATCGCCTCGGTGGGTGCGGCGTTCGCGGCACGCCGGGTGAGGCCGGCCGCCGCAGCCGATCTTCACGGCGTGCGCGGCGCAGCACGAGCGACGCTCGCTCTCCCCCTGGCCGCGCTGCGTGGCCTGGCTGTCCTGGTCTCCGAGTACGGCCTGCACGGCAAGGCACGGAAGCAGCGGCTGGTGGGCGTGCTGTTCGTCATCGGCGCGCTGGCGCTGGCCGGGCTCCCCCCGTTCGGCACCGGCCTGGGCAAAGCCCTCGGTGAGGATGCCGCCGGCCACTGGCAGCCCTGGCTCCCCGCGGTGTTCGTCGCCGCCTCCGCTGCCACTGGCGCCGCCGTGCTGCGCGTCGCGCTGCGGATCTTCTGGGCCGTGGGCCCTGCCGTGCGCGGCCGGACCGACGAGGAGGAGACCACCGGCGAGGGCGAGGAACCCGAGATCCGCACCGCGGAGCGCGCCCTGCCGCCCACCATGATCGTTGTCCCCGCGATCCTGCTGGCTCTCGCATTCGCTGCGGGGTGCGTGCCCGCCTTCGCCGACTCGCTCGTCCGTGGAGCGGCACTGTTCACCGATCCCGCTCGCTACTCGGCCGTCGTGACCGCCGGTCCCGACAGCCCGCAGCATCTACCCGTACCAGCCGCTGCCTGGACCTGGACCGGAGTGCTGCTGGGCATGCTGTCCGCCGGTCTGGCTGTCGCGCTCGCCGTGGCCACTGTCCACCGACGCGTGCCCCGGCTCGCTTCTGGACATCCGCTCACCCGGATCGTCCGGTCGCCGCGCCGCCTGCACTCCGGCCGCCTGGGCGACTACATGGCCTGGCTCGCCCTCGGCATCGCGGTCCTGTGTGTCGCCATCACCGCTCAGACCTGAACCCTGATTTCTGCGTCGCAGGCGCTCCTCCGCCTGGATGCGGCCTTCAGGATTCTCGAGTCCGGCCGCGCCGCTCGGACCCCTGCAACGTCCGCCACGGTCACGCATCGTTCGCACCCGGCCGGGCACAAGCCGGAACGAGGAAGGTGGTTGTCATGGTGGCGCTGCTGCTCGTTCTGCTCATCATCCTTCTGCTGTTCGGGGCAGGCTTCGCCGTCCACGTCCTGTGGTGGGTCGCGCTGGCCGTGCTGGTGCTGTGGCTGCTCGGGTTCGTCGTCCGCAGCGCTTCCGGATCCGGTCGGGCCCGCTGGTACCGCTGGTGACCGGCTGTACGTGCCGGTAGGGCGATTGCGACCCCACGCGCGGGCTGCACGAGAGCTCCCGCCCGCCCGCGCGGGTGGCCCCGGCGGCGGGCGGGAGCAGAACGGCTCAGAGTGCCGCGGGGAAGCGCTCCCAGACCCGGTGCGTGGCGAGCTGCTCGGCCAGCGCCGTGACGGCCTGTCCGGCGTCCGTCTCGACGAACGCGCCCGGCGCCTGCGGGTCCACTCCCGCCGCGGCCCACAGGGCGCGGGAGTCCGCGCGGCCGGCGAGCGGCTTGGCGTGCCGGTAGGCCTCGTTGACCAGCAGGACGACCCGGGAGTCGAGTGCCGGCTGCCCGCCCGCGACCGCACCGGACCTGGCGTCCCGTGCGCCGCGGTCGTTCGCCCCCGGCTCGGGAGCGTGGGCCACCAGGATCGCGTCGAACTCGATGGACCGGGCGGCGCCGAAGGTCCGCTGCACGGTGAGGTCCTCGGCCGGCGGCGCTCCGGTGGGTGCGACGACCAACGGCAGCAGGCCCGCGGCACCCGCCGCATCCCGTGCGCCGCGGACGACGGCGGGGTCACCGCCGGGGCCGGCGACAATGGCCAGTACCCGGCCGGTCGCGGGCCAGCGCCGCCCGACGCCCGATCGGCCAAGTCGGCCTCGGCGCAGACTGGTCCATCAGCACCACGCCCCGTCCTCCCGGACCAGCACACCGGGAGCCGAAGCGAAATACACAACCGCTGCCTTTGATTGGCCCCTCATACGGTCGTACGACGGGGGATGCGTGAGCGATCTGAGGGTGCTTCGACTCGGGCCGGACGGCCGGGACGTGGAGCTGCGCGGCTCGACGGCGGCTCTGGAAGTTGCACTCCAGCGCCGGGTGGAGGCCGGGATGGAACAGATGCTCGGCATTCGGTTCCTGGCCTCGGAGTATCCGACCGGTCGGTGGCACCGGGGGCGGTTGACTCGATCGGCCGGGCAGGTCGGGCAGAACCTGGTTGAGGCGGAGGATGCCCAGGGGTTCTGCAGGACGCGCCCGTTCGCCCTGACCGGATGCGCCTTCGTCCTCACCGGCGCCTGCACGCTCATCCCGTTGGCACCGCCGCCCCCTTCGGGGGTGAAGCCGTCCAGACTGTCGCGGCCAGTGCCACAAAATGACCACCGGGTTTCATTGCCGACCAGCCCTGACCGGATCAGGCGATCCTGCCGGTCGGATTTCGCTCGGCACAATCAGAAATTGAGTGAACGGCCCTCAACCCGCTGATCCGCAAAAAACGCCGGTAGGTTGATGCCTGTGCCGGTCAGCCGGCACGGCCCCGGGTTCGGTCGCCCCATCGTGCCCGGGGTCCGTACGAATCGGTCGAGGTTTACGAGAACAGGCAATGCTCGAACCATTTCACCGAGGGCGGCGTCGATTCCTGCCGTTTCTCGATTTCGCCAAAGCTACCAGAAATTTCCCGCCGAACCGGGCCCTGCCCTCGTTCGGGGTAATCAGCGTCACCGCGCGTTTGAGCGGCGTGCTGGCGGTTCTTCTCATCAGCTGGGTGGCGCTGGGAAGCGAACCCGTCGCCACCTCCCGGGCGGTGCTGCTGCTGTGCCTGCTCCGGTACACCAGGGAGGTGGTTCTCCAGGTCAGGTGGGGGCGGGTGGTCTGAACCTGCGGGGCGGTCCTCCGGTTCGGGGGAGGGCCGTCCCGTGCGTGTGTACGGGAAGAGAACTGACGAGCGGCAGGCGGAGACATGTGGTCGCATTCCTCGACCAGAACTGTGGGGTGCCGGCAGGAGTCCGGCGCTCGCGCGCGATCCCTCCGGCCGCGGTGCGACTTCGAGGCGTTCGTTCAGCTCTACGGGCCGGACTACGGGAGGTACGCCCGGGCGCGGCTCGCTGACGGTGGGCTCGGGTCCGAGGCCGTCGCGTGGACGTTCGGGTACATCGAGGCCAGGTGGGAGGCCCTGCTGGGCTGCCCCCAGCCGATGGCCGAGTGCTGGCCGCTGCTCCGGGGCGCGGTGTCGGCGCGGGCCGCGTCGAGCCGGCGGGGGGAAGGCTGGTTGCACTCGGCCCTTCCGGAGGCCGCCGCCGACGTGGTTCTCCTGCGGTACCGGCTGGGACTCGGCGTTCCGGAGGTCTCCCGGCTGATGGGGATCGGTGAGGGCGCCGTGGAGGTCGAGTGGCGGCTCGCGCTTCGCATGCTTGCCCGCACATAGCACTGCACGTCGATATGGCATATGCCGTCTGCCGGCCCGCCGAAGGGGCGCCCTGGCGCGCGAGGTGGCGAATCACCTGCGGAAATCCGCCAGGCTCTCGCCACTGTGCGCCATCGAGTCGTCCGCGCCACTCGGATGGGGGCATGGTGCGGGAGCATGCACCTGCCTACGATTAGACCCCGGCTCTCGGGGAATCCCCCGGGTTGCTCCGGCCACGGAAGGGGCACCGTGGGTAGTGAGAACGGGCAGTCATCTGCCATCGACACATCACGCCCGAGCGCAGCACGAATGTACGACTGGCTATTGGGCGGGGAACTCAACTTCGAAGCGGACCGCGAAGCCTGCGAGAAGCTCCTGGCGATAGCGCCCAGCAGTCGCGATCTCGCTCTGAACAATCGGTGGTTCCTGGAACGCGTCGTCCGTTTCCTGGCGCGCGAGTGCGGGATCAGACAGTTCATCGACCACGGCTCGGGGCTGCCGACCAGGCCGAACGTGCACCAAGTCGCGCAGGATGTGCACCGCGACGCCCGGGTCACCTACATAGACATCGATCCTGTCGTGATCGCGCACGGCCGCACCTCGCTCGACGTGAACGACGGGACGAGATTCATCGAGGCCAACATGACCGACACGGACCGCATCGTCGAGGAGGCCTCCCGGGGAGGGTTCATCGACTTCGGCCGGCCCGTCGCTGCCTTGTACGTCTCGGTGATCCACTGCTTGAAGGACGACGAAGACCCCGCGGCGATGATCCGGCGCATGCGGGATCACCTCGCCCCCGGCAGCTACCTGGTGATCTGCCAACTGGTCAGCGACGACGAGCGGGTGCGCGACGAGGTCACCGGCCTGATGAACCGCGACACGGGCGGCCGTTGGGGACGGGTCCGCGAGAAGCACGACGTCCGCCGGTACTTCGACGGCCTGTCCGTTCTCGATCCCTACCTGGTGGACGTCACCGACTGGCGCCCCGACTCCGATCTGCGCCGGCCGCAACAGACCCACGAGTGGCTGGAGTTCGGCGGAGTCGCGCGGGTTCGCTGAGCAGGGGCCCGGTCAGCGAGCAAAGCGCTGCCGGGCCTCCTCCAGGATCTTCCGGCTCTTGGGGCGATCGGCGGCGTCCGCCATGAGCTTCAGCAGCGTGGCCGCGTAGCGTTCGTACGACGGCACGTTCCCCCGCGCCCGCTCACCCTTGACGAAGTACTTGCTCTGTTCGTCGGTCTCCAGGTAGATGACGGAGGGCAGCCCCGTGGAGCCCTGGCCGAACTCGAGTTGCGTCAGCGAGCAGACGTTGGTGAGGACTTGGTGCTCGCCGTCCAGCGGGACGATGCGGATCTGGACCTGCGGGATCCAGGTGATGTTGATCAGGCGTTCCAGCTGCTCGACCATGGTCTCCCTGCTGCCGATACGGCGCCACAGGATGCTCTCGTCGAAGACGGCGATGCAGTCCGGCACCTCGGAGAACAGGCGGTCCTGGCGGTAACGCCGGACCTCGATCCGCTCCTCGATCTCGCCGGGACCGAGCGCGGGCTGGCTCCTGGCCATCACCGCCCTCATGTACGCCTCGGTCTGGAAGAGCCCGGGAACAAGATCGGCCTCGTAGGTCCACAGCCGCTCCGCCGCAGGTTCCAGCCCCACCAGCTGACACATGAAGAACGGCACCGTGATGCCCGACTGCTGCCACTCCGGAGGCTGGCGGGCCAGATCCGTGAGCATCCCGAGCCACGTCCGCTGCCCGGGGCTGACGCCGTAGACACCGGCGAGGAGATCCACATCCTGCCGTTGGGGCAGCAGGTCTCCATTCTCCAGCTTGCACAGCTTCGAAGCGGACATCCGGGTATCGCGGGCAACGTCGCCCTGCTTCATTCCCCGGCCGATCCGCAGCGAGCGCAGTGTGGCACTGAGCACCACCGCTGCGACCATCGGGTTCTTCTTCGGATCGGCACTCGACCGACCGATCGGAACGATTGCCTCAGAACTGCCAAAATCCGACACGCGGACCCCAACGGTGTGAGCGAGCCGACAAATAGTCGGTCTCATCTTCCCACAATCGGGGTCCGCGCGTTTACGGACCAAGTTCGCCCAGAAATGCTAAATCTCGATCAGGTGGTCGAATTCCCCGCGCTTGGCTCCCTGCACGAAGGCCTCGAACTCGCCGGGCGTGAACAGCAGTGCCGGGCCCTGCGGGTCTCGCGAGTTCCGGACCACGAGGTCGCGGGTCTCCACGACCGCGAGTTCCACACACTGTCCGGTCGGCGCGCTTGCGGTGCTCTTGATCCAGGTGACGTCGATCGTATCGGCCGGCATGCCGTTCCGGTAGTTCGCCATGGCGGTCATCCCCTCTTGTGTTCGATTTACGAGGCCTCTGGAAAATATGACCAGGTGCCGGGCTCCGCAGGTGGAGGCGTTAGGAAATTTCCCCCGGCGAAGCAATGTAAAGCGTAGCCCTCGCTATTCGAACAGCGAGCCCGCCAAATGGGTGACGACAATTGGTCGGCTGATATCACCGGTCGTGGGTATTGGTCAGCAGTGAATCTGCCGGCCCGCCGGCAGGCCCGGTCGCGGTCACGACGCGGCCCGGTGGTGCGAACGACCGGTGGCCACAGGGGTGTCCCTCCGCCACACCGGGCAGCTCCGGAACTGCCGGTGCACAGCCGCACCGTTCCGGCGGTGGGGCCTTGTCCCTGTCGGCCAGGCGTCGCTAGCTTGATGAACTCCTGTGTACGGAACGGGAGTTCGTGGGGGGCGGTGCAACGCATGCCGACCGGCGTCGGAGCTGTGGTCGATGTGTCCAACGTGTGCTGGTCGGGGCGGCTGCCGCCGCTCAGCCGGCACTTTCCGTTGCTGGCCCGGCTGGAGCTGGTCCGCGACGCCTGGCACCGGCAGTACGGTGCGCACGCCCCGCTGGTGCTGGTCGCCGACAACTCGCTGCGGCGGGCCCTGTCCGCGGAGGATCGGCAGGCGCTGCGGGGGCTGGAGCGTTCCGGCGAGTTGCGCTTCGCGCCGACCGCCGACCCGGTGCTGCTCGAACTGGCCCGTGACCGGGGCTGGTTCGTGATCAGCGACGACCGGTTCAGGGACCTGCGGCGGCAGCATCCCTGGATCGAGGAGTTCCCTGGGCGCTTCCTCAGCTGGGAGTGGCACGGCGGCACGGCGCGGCTGGGGCCGAGCGGCATCCGGCCGGAGCCGGACCACGTGGTCTCCCGGGCGCTGGAATACAAGGAGCTCAAGCACGGGCAGCACATCGACACCCGCGTCCCGGCGCACGACCAGGTGCTGCGCAGCCACTGGCGGTGCACGACGCGGGGCTGCGTCAAGGCGTTCCTGTGGCCGGACCGGCTGCTGGACTGGCCGTCGATCGACCGGGGAGGGCAGGTGGTGTGCACCTGCTGCGGCTGTCCGCTGGAGGAGGCGGGGCCGCGCGGGGCCGGGCGGCTGTTCGTGCTCTCGGACGCCGCCGGCGGTGCGGAGTTCCTGCGGTTCCCGATCAGTGTGGGCAGCGCGGTGCAGTTGGGCCGCGGCGATCTGAGCCACGGCATCAATCTGACGGCTTCCGAGCTGCGGCCGCCGCGCGAGGTGCGGCGGGTGAGCCGGCGGCATCTGATGCTCTCGCTGGAGGAGACGCCGAACGGCCCGCGCGCGTTCGCGGTGGACCTCGGGTCGGGGAACGGGACGGTGCTGCACCGGAGTTCCGGGCGCAGGCTGGAGCCCGGCGAGCGGGTCCCGTTCGCCGAGTCGGACCGGCTGGTGCTGGGTGACGCCGTCGCGGTGCGGCTGTCGGGCCGCCTGCACCTCAGCGCCGAGGAGCAGGCCCCGCCCGGTCTGGACGGCGCGGGCGGCAGCCGGACCTTTCTCGACTGAACTGCCGCCGCTGCGAGTCGATCTGATTCTGCGTCAACTGGTCACAGCGGCAGCCCGATTGGATAACCTGAAGACATGCTGGTGAGCCTGACCCGGGTGGGGCCCGCACGGCAGTCCCTCACCAAGGGGGTAGCCGTGACCGGCCCGGACACCGCAACGCTGCTGCGTTCCGTGCGGCTGCCCGGACCTCCGCCCTCGCTGCCCGCCGCCGAACTCCGCACCGACGAACGCGCCGACGGACGCGCCGACGGCCTGTTCGGCGTCGCCCTGCCGGGGGTCTGGCTGGGGACGCCCGGCGCCCGCGAGGTGGCGTACGGGTACCTCGGGGCCGTCCTGTCCGCGCTGGCCGACACCGCGCGCGCCCTCGGCGGAGCCCTGCACGCCCCCGGCGTGCGCCTCGCCCCGGCGGGCCCGCTGCCGGCCCTCGGCGGCGACCTGCACGGCCTGGCGGTGCTGGACGACGCCGAGCAGGAGGTGCTCTGCAACCTGCTGCGCCGGCACAGCCCGACGCTGATCGCACTGACCGGACGGGCCCGGATCGGCGGCCCGGCCGATCCGGTCGGCTCGCGGCGGCTCGCCGACTCCCGCGAACACCTCGCCGCCCGCTACCTGGCCTCCGCCGACCCGCGCCACCTGCACCACGTCCGCGCCGAACTCCGCCGCCGCCACGGCATCGCGGACCTGCTGCGGATGGATGTCGCCCCGCTGCCCGCGGCGTCCGGCGCACCGGCCGAGGCGCTGGTCCGCTGTGTGGACGCCCAGGTGTCGCTGGCCGATCTGCGCGCCCAGGCGCTGCTGTTCGCGGCGCTGGCGCTCAAGGCCCGGCGGACGGTCCGGGCCGGCGAGCGCGAACGGAACATCCCGCAGAGCGTGATCGAGGCCAACCGGGCCCGGGCGGTCGTGCACGGGCTGCGCGCCCGGTTCGCCCCCGAGTCGACGGACTCCGGCCGGGCGCAGCGGACCAGGCCCGCCCGCGACGTGGCCCGGCGGCTGCTGACCGACCTGGTGCCGGAGTTCGGCCTGCTCGACGCGACCGCCGAGGAGCTGCTGCCGCTGCTCGCCCCCGTCGAGCTGCCGTCGTTCGGGCTGCCCGGCCTGCGCACCTGGGACCTGCTGCTGCGCACCGCCCGGGAGGGCCGCGGCAGCGGGCCGCTGGCCCAGCACGCCGAACAGCTGCTCCGCGATCCGCGCCCCGGCGGCGAGTTGGCGGCCCGGTTGGCCCAGGACTCCCCCGGCGTACTGGAGTTGCTGCTGAGCGACTGGCGCCGCACTCTCGCCGAGGGCGTCGCGCCGGCGCCCCGCGCCAGGGAGCAGTCCGGCCGTCCCAGGTCTCCCTCCCAGCCGGGCGGCCGTCGGCCACAGGGCCAGCGGCGGCAGGGCCAGGGCCAGGGCCGGCGCTCGCAGAACCCGAACCCTCGGCGGAGGGACGGCTCATGACCGACCGTCCCACCGGTCAGGTCGAGGCGGTGCTCGACCTGCGCGACTGGTCCACGCCGATCGGCGGACAGGACGAACTGGCCGCCCTGTGGGCGCAGTTGGAGCCCACCCTGTACGGCCGTCCGGTGCGCGGCGGCGCCGTGCACTCGTGGGACGCCGAGCAGGGCACCATCCGGCTGGAGATCCTCCGGGTCGTCCCCGGCGTCCCCGTCCTCGCGCCGGACACCCGGGTCGATCTGGTGGCGGTGCGCGAACCGGCCAGGCTGGTGCACCGCTGTGCCGCCTGCGACCGGGCGGGCCGGGCCGGTTACGGCGTGTTCCGCTGCCGGGGCTGCTCGGACGCCGGGCTGCCGGACCTGGTGTGCGTCGACCACGCGGTGCTGCTGAGCGGCGCGCTCACCCCGAGCTGTCCGGAGCACCGTCCGCGTTGTCAGGAGTGCGCCGCCGACGCGGTCTTCTGGTGCGCGGGCGCCGACTGCCGTACCCGCCGGGCCTGGTGTGCCCGGCACCGCACCAGCCATCCGCAGGATCCGGACACCGACTACTGCCCGGGCTGCTACCGGCGGGCGTTCCCGGTGTGCGAGGAGCGCGGCTGCGCGTCGGTCGGCACGGTCTCCTGCGACTGGCTCGACCAGGCCGGCCGGCCGTGCGACCGGCAGGCCTGCACCCGGCACGCCCGCCGCTGGCAGGTGTTCGGCGCCGAACGGGTCGGGCTGGGGCTGTGCCGGGCCCACAGCACTGTGGCGGGCCTGCCCGCCGACCGGCTGCTGTACCAGATCTGCGCGGGGGCGGTCCGCAAGCCGGGCGTGCGGGTGCCCTCGCTCCAGGCGTTCGCTCACAACCTGCGCAACTGCGGCCACCGCGAGCTCGCCGCCGACTACCGGGCGATCCGCGCCGCGCTGGACCGGGTCCGGGGCGGTGTCGGGCCGGCCTTCGACCGGGCGGCGGCCGACTGGGACCGCGAACTGGGCACGCTGGCCGGTCGCGCCGTCGAGGGCGAGCAACTCCTGCGCGCGCTGCAGCAGTTGCTGAGGCAGCAGGATCCGCGCTGGGGTGCGGAGATCGCCGCCGGGCTGCGGCTGCAGGAGTTCAAGGCGGCCCGCACCGGCGGGCCCGGCGGTGGCCGGCCGGCGCTGCTCTGGGTGTACCTGCCGCAGGAGCTCCAGGGCCGGTTCATCGGCCCGCAGGGCTCCCGGATCAGGTCCTACTCGGAGCAGCTGGGCGTGGACATCCGGCTGGCGGACGGCAAACGGAGGGGGCCTCGATGAGCGAGTCGCTGCCGAGCGCGGCCACTCACCGGCTGTACCCGGTGCCCGAGGGCGGGCCGGTCGCCGGGCAGCGGGCCGGGATCGCCCGCGCCGAACTACCGGCCGGCGCCCCGGCCGCCGGGCTGCCCGCGCTGTTGGTGCTGGACGGCGCCGGCGGGCCCGTCGAGGCGGAACTGCGGCTGGTCCCGGTGGCGGAGGTCCCCGCGGGGGTGGTCGCGCTCGGCGAGGACCGGGCCGCCGCGCTCGGCGTGGAGGCGTCGCCGGCGGAGCAGCGCTGGCGGATCGACCGGCCGCCGGTGGTGCCGCTGCGCCGCGTCCGGTTGGAGATGCCGACCGAGTCGCCGCTCGACACGGCCGTGCACGACCTGGCCGGCGCCGGACTGCCCGGCCGGCTGCTGTGGCTGCCCGCCGAGCCCGACCGCGAGCTGTGGCTGGACATCGGGGGCCTGCCGTACCGCATGCAGCTCGCCGACGCGGGCGGCCGGCGCGGGGTGCTGGGCGAGATCACCGCGCAGACCGAGGTCGAGCTGTTCGCGTCCGGGGCCCGCAACGGCGTGGACATCGTGGTGCTGGCCGACTGCAGCGGCTCGATGAGCGTCGACGACATCCCCGGCGTCCTGGACGAGGGCGGCGGTTTCCTCTCGGCGCTGCGCCGCCCGGGCAGTCCGCGGCGGCGGCAGCGGATGGAGGCGCTGCGCGAAGCCCTCCAGTACCTGCTGGCGATGCGGTTGCAGCTGAGCGGACGGGTCTCCCGGCTGGCCCTGGTGCAGTTCACCCACACCACGCAGCAGGTGTTCCCGCGCGGCGGCGGCATGGCCGAGCTGGACGCCGGGTCCGCCGGGGAGACCGTCGAGGAGTTCCGGCAGGCGGTGACGCTGCTGCGCCCGCTCAACGCCGGGACGAACATCGGCAACGCCCTGCACGACGCCGCCAACCTGCTGTACCACCACGGCAAACCGGGCAACGAGAAGCTGGTGGTGCTGGTCAGCGACGGCGCGCACTGGGCGCCCAAGGGCGACCAGGGCCTGGGCGAGGTCGTCCGCGCCGCCGAGGAACCCGTCAGCCTGATGGAGCACCTCCACCGCGACATGGGCGTGCGCCTGCACGCCATCGGCATCAGCACGTCCGACATGTACCAGCGGTGGCTGCGGGACGGGAACCGGGGCGGGACGGCGCTGGAACCCAACCACGAACTGCTCGGCCAGCTGGTCCGGGTCGGCGGCGGGGACAGCGCCGCGATCGGCGGCTTCGAGGTGCTCGCGGAGTACTTCTCCGGTCTCGGCTCCGGCACCTCCCGCCGGGTCCCGCTGCGCCCCGGCGGCGGCGCGAGTGGTGCGGGCGGTGCGGGCGGTGCGGGCGGCGGCGGCCGTCCGCTGCACCCGCTGGCGGTGGCCGCGCTGCGGGCGCTCGCCGAGGAGCCGACGCTGCCCGCGGGGCGGGGGCCGGGCACGGCCGGCCAGGCGGAGCGGCTGTCGGCCGCCGCGGCCCGGGTCGTCGCGGAGTCCGAGCGGGTGTTCGGCCGACCGCTGCTGGACGCCCGCAACGTCAAGCGCGCGGTGACGCGTTCGGTGGTCGGCGGCGACTCCGAGGACGGCCGGCGCTCCTTCGTCCGCGACCTCACCGCCGCCTTCCGGCCCGCCCGGCCCGCGGCCGTCCCGCCCGGGCTCGGCGAGCCGCTGGACGCGCTGCACCGTTTCCTGGACGAGGCCGCCGCGCAGGGCGGCCGGGCCGAGGACGCGGCCTGGCGCGCCGCCCGGATCGAGGAGCTGGCCGGCCTGCTGGAGCGGCTGGCGGCTGCCCTGGCCGATGTCCGGGAGGTGCCCCCGCCGCCGGCCGCTCCCCCGCGTCCGATCGCACAGCCCGTACCGCCCGTACCGCCCGCACCCGTCGCCGATCCCGACGCCACCGACCTCGGCCCGCCGCCCGCCTCGTTCGCCTTCCGCTACCGGGGTGAGGAGTGAGCTTCGAGGCCGGTCTGACGCTCGGCCCGGCGCACCGGCCGGACGAGTACCGCCTGCTGCAAAGGGTCAAGGCCGGCGGCGAGGGCGAGGTCTGGCGGGCCGAGCGCACCGACCGGGACGGCGCTCGCGACCTGTGCGCCGTCAAGATCCTCCGGCCGTACGGGCCGCGCGCGAGCGAGGAGGAGATCGAACGGTGGCGGGCGCGCTGGGAGGACAGCGCGGTCCGGGCCAACCAGCTGTCCGTGCCCGGCCTGGTGGTGCCGCTGTGCTTCGTCGGCGCCGCCCCGCACCCGCCCGGCGCGCCCGGCGGCGGGCAGGTGCCGTACCTGGTGTCGCGCTGGGTCGACGGCCCGCAACTCCAGGTCTGGGCGCAGGAATCCGCCGCGGCCCCGGCCGAACGGCTGGACGTGCTGGTGCGGCTCTGCCGGATCGTCGACGAGCTGCACGACCTGGGCTGGGCGCACCGGGACATCTCGCACGCCAACGTGCTGGTGGACGCCGCCGGGCGGCCCCACCTGATCGACCTGACGTTCCTGGCACGGCTGGACCGGCCGCTGCGGACCAGGGTGGGCACGCCGGGCTTCGGGGCGGCCGAGGAGGAGCGCCTGGGTGCTCCACCCAGCACGGCGAAGGACGCGTTCTCGGTGGGTGCGCTGGCCCGCATCCTGCTGGTGCCGGACGCCCGGATCCGCGACACGGCGCGGGTCGCGGCGCTGACCGGCGAGGAACTGGAGGAGGCCGGGTACTCCACCGCGGCCGTCGACTGGCTGCTGCGGGCGCTGGACCCGGACCCGGCGGGCCGCCCGTCCCCACTGACCCCGTGGGCCGAGCGGCTGCGCGAACTGGTCGCCGCCGGCCCAGCGCCGCGGCACGGCTGCCTGTCGCTGACCGCCGACGCCCGGGACCGGCCGGTCGTCGTCACCGGCGGCCCGCAGGGCCTGCGGCGCTGGTCCACCTCCGCCGAACCGTCGCGCCTGACGGGCGGCGGGCCGCGGGGCGTGCGCGCGGTGGCCGTCGTCCGCGACGGCGCCGGGCGGCTGGTCACCGCCGCCCTCGACCGTTACGAGGTGCTCTGGCTGGGCACCGAGGCGGACGGCTGGGAGCAGGTCCGGTACGGCGCGCGGGGGCTCGCCACGCTGGTCTCGCCGTTCGGCGAGGCGCTGATCTGGACCGCCCAGGCGACCGGCCTGTGCCTGCTGCGCCTGCGCCCGGACGGCGGCCGCGAGGAGCAGACCGTCCCCGACGTGTGGCCGGCCCGGGTGCTCACCGCGGCCTGGGACGCCGACGGCACCCCGGCGGTCGTGGTCGCGGAGGAGGGCCGGGTCACCCACTGGACGTGGCCGCTCGCCCCCGGCGCCGGTCCCGTTCCCGGTCCCAGTCCCAGTCCCGGTCCCGTTCCGGCTCCGGCTCCGGCTCCGGCTCCGGCTCCGGCTCCGGCTCCGGCGACCATGCTCGCGGCGGGCGCCCGGCAGGCCGCTCTTGCGGTCAACCACTGGGGCGAGCTGACCGCCCGGCTCCTCGACCCGTCCGGACTGGTGCACCCGCTCACCCGGCACTTCTCGGGCGTGTGGGAGCCGGACGGCGCGCCCGCACCGGGCACCGAGTCGCTGCTGGTCACCCTGCGGGGCGGCCGGGGCGCGGTTCAAGCGACGCCGGACGGCCTGGCCGTCGACACCGGCGCGCACGCCGAACTGCTGGGCGGCTCGGCGGCCTCGCTGCCCGCTCTTCACCTGGGCCGCGACGGCCGCTTGCTGGCCGCCGCCGTGATCGCCGGCGACCAGGTCTGCTGCTGGCAGGAGGACTGGGACGGCAGTTGGCAGCCCGTCCCCCTGGTCGCGGACCGGCCGTAGGCGTCAGCTGCGCAGGTGCGGGCTGGTCCAGCCGCCGGTGTCGTAGTCGGACATGCAGGTGGCGACCAGGTCGCACAGCTCGTCGTGGAGTCCGCTGCCGAACGCCTGGTGGTAGGCCTCGATGCGGGTGACGTCGGGGTCGGTCGGTCAGGTGCGGCGGAGCTCAGCCGGCCATCGCGCTGATGCCGCCGTCGATCACGAAGTCCGCGCCGTTGATGTACGCGGCGTCGTCGGAGGCCAGGAACACCGCGAGCTTGGCGACCTCCTCGGGGCGGCCCGGCCGGCCCGCCGGGATGGTCCGCAGCAGGGCGGGGACACCGCCGTCCGGGTCGTCGATGTGCGGTGCGGTGGCCGGGGTGCGGATCAGACCCGGGCTGATCGAGTTGACCCGGATGTTGTGCGCGCCGCCCGCTCCGCACAGGTGCCGCGTCAGCGCGAGCACGCCGCCCTTCGCCGCACCGTGCGCGCCCTGCTGAACGAACAGCGCGCCGCGGGAGCCCGAGATCGAGGCGATGTTGAGGACCACGCCCCCATGCTTGGTGAGGTGCGGCCAGGCCGCGGAGGTGCACTGGTACACCAGGTCGAGTTCGTTGCGGATGGTGTAGTGCCAGTCCTTGGGGGTGAGCCGGTCGAAGGGCGCGTTGCGCATCGACGAGGCGTTGTTGCACAGCACGTCGAAGCCGCCGTACTCGCACAGCGCGTACTCCACCCACTCCTCGGCCCCGGCCCGGACCGACAGGTCGACGGGCGCGAGCGAGATCATTTCGCCACCCACCTCCTTGACCAGGCGGGCGGTCTCGTCGGCCGCCTCCGGGTCGCGGCCGCAGCCCACCACCCTGGCCCCCTCGCGGGCGAACTCCAGCGCCGCGGCCCGGCCGATGCCGGAGCTGGTGCCGCTGATCAGAACGGTCTTGCGGTCGAGTCGGCCCATCGGACTTCCCTCATGGTGCTGGTACAGGGGCTTGCTGACGCAGAGCTTCGAGGAACGCGTCGGTCCGCTCGGGCGTGGCGATGCTCCGCCACCTGGCGGGCCGCATCGCGCTCAGTTCGGCGGTGTCGTTCGCCGGGGTGCCGGTGCCGGTGCCGGTGCCGTGGCCGTTGACGTAACCGACGGCGTCGGGGGTGAGCACCGCGTCCGCAAGCGCGCCGAGCATCGCGGTGCGCAGCCCGCCCCCGTCGGGTGGCGGGGCGGTGACGTGGTGGGCGTCGCCGGCCAGGCCGTAGCCGAGCACGTACGCGCGGCGGGCGCGGGGCGGGCGCGGGCGGACTCCTCCGCGAACGCCCACCGCCTCCCCTGGGTTCAGGCCGCCGCTGCGCCCGTACGGGGCGCACGGCGCGGGGTCGATCGCCTTCCAGGTGAGCACTTCGAGTTGGGCGAGGCTGTCGTAGATCGGCTCCGGAAGTTCGGCAAGCGGCCGGTCGGCGGGACACTCGTGCAGGGAGGTGCCGAGCACGGCCCCGACCGTCTCGCGCACCAGCAACTCGGACAGCGGCGGCGCGGACAGCGCGGGCTCAGGCGTGGCCATGGACACCGGACCTCCTTGCCTGCTCGGGCAGTTCGTCCGTCAGGTGGCCGTCCGTGGTGGTGAGCAGTGCGCCGATCCTGCCGGAGGCGATCAGTGCGGCCAGGTCGGCGAGTTCGGTGTCGAGCCGCCTGTCCCGGTCGAGGAATCCGACGACGGTGCGCACCAGGTCGTACGCCGCTTGGGTGGCCGGTGCGAGGCGGTCGCTGCCGCGCAGGTCGGCGGCCTGGCAGAGGGCGGCCAGGGTGATGGCGGCGATGTGCTGGACGAGTTCGACGGTGTGCCAGGCGTCCCGGGCCGCGACGGTGGCCATGCTGACCTTGTCCTGGTTGTGGGACTCGGTGGAGCGGGAGAACGCCGTGGCCGGCATGGTGTTTTTCAGTGCCTCGGCGGCCAGTGCGGAGGAGGCGCTCTGTGCGGCTTTGAAGCCGTGGTGAAGGCCCGATTCGTAGTCCGCGTCGAGCACCGGCCGAATGAGGTTGGCCGTCAGCCCGTGGTTGCTCTTCTCGTCGACCAGCAGGGCGGTCTGACGGTCCAGCAGGTCGCCGGTGCTGGCCAGGGCGAGTTTGAGGGCGTCCATCGCCTGGCCGACATGGCCGCCGTAGAAGTTTCCGCCGTGGTGGACCTCGCCGGTGTCGGGGTCGAACAGTGGGTTGTCGTTGGTGGAGTTGATCTCGGTGTCCAGCCAGTCGGCGGCCCAGCCGAGGGTGTCGTTCAGGACGCCGGTGACGTGTGGTGCGCAGCGGACGGAGTACCTGTCCTGCAGGCCGGAGCGCAGCAGTTGGTAGCCGTCCCCGGCGAGCCTGGGGTTGGTGCCGACCCGGTCCTCGTGCCGGACGGCCAGCCTTGAGCCGTGCAGCAGGCGGCGGACCCGCGCGGCGCTGGTGTACTGCCCGGGGTGTGGCTTGTGCTGGTGGAGGAAGGGTTCGAACGGCGCCGTGCTCGCCTCCAGCGTCTCGGCGGCGAGCGCCGTGCAGAGGTCCGTGACGGCGGACAGCTCGTGGGCGGCGCGGATCGTGGCGACGGCGTAACCGGCCATGAAGGACGTGCCGTTGATGAGCGCCAGGCCCTCCTTGGGGGCGAGCCGGAGTGGCGTCAGGCCGGCTTCCCGCAGTGCGTCGGCGGCGGGCCGGAGCTCGCCCCGGTGCAGCGCGGTGCCGTGGCCGGTCAGCAGGTCGGCGAGGTAGGCGAGCGGGACGAGGTCTCCGCCGGCCCCCACGGAGCCGCGCTGTGGGATCACCGGCAGGATGTCCGCGCGGAGGCAGTCGGCCAGCAGCTCCACCACGGCGACTCGCACGCCGGAGTAGCCCCGGGCCAGGCAGTTGGCCCGGATCAGCATGGTGGCCCGGACCACCTCGGCCGGGGCTGGCTCGCCGTTCCCCGCCAAGTGGCCCGCGATGAGGTTGCGTTGCAGGTCTGCGGCCTTGGCCGGGCCGATGTGCCGACCGCAGCTGTCGCCGAAGCCGGTCGTCACCCCGTAGACGGGCCGGCCCGACGCGACCAGCTCGTCCTTGACCCGGGCGGATGCCGCCATCCGGTCCTCGGCGGCTTCGTCCAGCCTGACGTCCCACCCGTCCGGTCGGCGGGCGAAATCCGCTACGTCCTCGACGCTCAGCGAATCCGCGCCGAGCAGCAGCACCGCACCCACGGAAATTCCCTCCCGACGTCAGATTTCCAGGCGGACCGATCGTAGGCGAAAGCTCGGCGCGAAGGAAAATTAATTGCGGGAAAGTCGCCCGGACGAATGATTTGTCATCAAAATTGCCCCATCGGCTGGAAGTCGGCGGCCCGTTCCGAGAATCCTCCGCAGCCGGAACCCGGCACCGCAACAAGAGGCGGGCGGCCCGGATTTCGCAGTCGCCGAATCCACCCCAGCATGGAATTTCCGAAAAGAGGAATAATGCCCGTATCGAAAATCCGCCCCCGAACCTGGGCCGCCGCGCTCGCCCCGGCGGGCGAAAACAGGCACGGCAGGCACGGCCACCGAGCCCACGAGCGCCACCTGCACCGGCACCACGACCCTCGTCGTGAGCCTCTCCAGCAGCGCCACCGCAGGATTCGAAGGCACGAAGGTCGACGACTACCGGTGCACCTTGAAGGGCAACGCCGGCGAGCTCATCGGCAGCTCCTCGGCGATCCTGCCGCCCGTCCGAAACCGTCCACGGTGATCCGCACGGCCTGGCCCTTGTTCAGGAACACGGCCTCCCCGGTGCGGAACACGGTGCCGCCGTCGGTCCGTGCCGCGCCCGGGCCGTGCCACATCACGCCGAAGCGCCGCGACCGGACCGTCCCCGACTGCGGGATCAGGGTCGTCAACTCGCCTTCGGTCAGGCCGAGTTCCCGGCTGTCGTTCAGCTCGCGCACGGCGGCCCGGTGGCTGTCGCCGAAGTGCACGATGCCGCCGCGGACGACGGCGGCGTGGTCGGCGACGTCGAACTCGCAGCCAAGAAAGCGTTCGGTGGCGTCCCCGATGGCATAGGCGCCGTAGCCGGACCGGCCGGTGATGGTCACCCGGCTGTTGACGGCCACCAGCCGGCAGTCCTGGCCGACGTCGCTGGAGGGCACGCCCCAGCCCTCCGAGGAGAGCTCGCAGCCGAGGTAGGCGGCCGTCGTGCCCCGGCCCAGCAGGTTGATGGTGCGCACGTTGCCGGGAACACCTCGCCGGTGGACCGGACGGCGAGACCGTCGACGCCGGACCGGCCGACCCGCCCGCCGAGCCGGGCGGCGAGCCGGGCGGCGAGCACGGACCTGGCCGCGTCCGGCCCGTCGGCGGTGACGCGCAGGGCCCGCCGGAGCTGAAACTCGAGGCCCTGGAAGGCCACGGCGTTCTGCTCGCACACGCTGACCACCACGCCGCCGCGGTACTCGCCGGGCGCGATCCGGGCGCGATCCGGGCCCGGTCGCCGCCCGTGACGGTCAGCTCCGTGCCGGTCTCCACGCCGTCGACGGTGAGCGTCAGCACCTGCCCGGCCGGGGCGGTGAGGGTGCCACCGGGCTCGACGAGGAGGCGACGCAGCCGCGTGGTGCGGGTCAGGGTGACGGTGCTGCCGTTCCTGACGGTGAGTGCGGCGGGAGGGGTGCTCCAGGGTGCGGCGGCGAGGGCCGCTCCCAGGGCGAGGACGCGGCGGCGGCCTGGTGGCGTAGCGACCTCGGGAAGTATCGACATGTCAGGTTTTCTCCCCTGCGGTGTTCGTGGACCTACAGGCTTGTGGACCTACAGGCTTGTGGACCGGCCGCCCGGCCGCGCGGAACGGATCAGTTCCCGTATGCCCGATACCTTTCCGCGCGCCGGCGCGTGGATTATTGCGGGCCGGCCACTGGGGCCGGCGCAGATAGGGGGAACGACATGCGACGGTGGACCACCGCGCTGGCTGCCGTGATGCTCGCCGCGGGGGTGGCGGCGACCGCGGTCCCGACGGCCTCGGCCGTCACCGCCACCACCGACTGCCAGGCCGTGTGGGGCAGCCTCGACCGGCAGGACCGGACCGTCCCGTACCAGCCGCAGGCGCTGACGAACGTCCGCACCGGTACCCACGAGTGCTTCGACCGCCTGGTGATCGACGTCCCGGGCACCTCACCGCAGAACCCGCTCGCCTATCGGGTGCACTACACGAACGGCAACACCATCTACCAGGCCGGCTCCGGCACACCGATCCCGGTGAGCGGCGGCGCCGTCCTGGAGATCGTCGTCGGCGCGAGCTCCTACGACCCCACCACCTGGCAGAAGGTCTACCCGGCCCGGTCGGGCGACCCGCTCCCGGGCGTCGACCTCACCGGCCACCGCACCTTCGTGGACACCCGCTTCGCCGGCAGCATGGAGGGCGAGACCCAGTTCGGCCTCGGCGTCCGGGCACGCCTGCCGTTCGAGGTCTTCCAACTCGACAACCGACTCGTCATCGACGTCGCCCACAGCTGGAGCACCACCGGCTGACCCCCGCAGACCCCGCAGACCCCGCAGCATCCGGTGACCCATGTGAGAGCGGCGCTCGACCGCACGGGCACCCGGTGACGGCCCGAAGCTCCGGAAGAACAAGGCGACTTGTTCAACCGGAGCTTCGACGCGCATGACCACGCGGGCGCAGGCCGTAAGCCGGTCGCGCGGCCACAGCCGCCGACCTCCCTGTCCGGCCGGCGCCCGTCGTACCGGAACCGACAGTCACTTCCCGGGCGTCCGACTTCCCGGGCTGTCGCCGTCCGCCGCTGGGAGGGTTTCGGATCATGGGGATCGTGACGTGGGCCGTCGTCGGGGTGCTGTTCGCACTGCTGCCGCTCGTCCACTGGCTGCTGCGCGCCCGTCCCACGCCGCTCCGGGCAGCCGTCGCCGCCGCGTTGACGCTCTGGCTGGCGCTGGTACTCGCGGTGGCGTTCGACCTGCTGCACCCGCGCAGCAAGGCCGAGCTCTACCTGCTCCACACGCCGCTCGCCGAACTGGCCGTCCTGATCGGCCTGCGGCTGGACCGGCGGATCGCCGGCCGGCGCACCGGGCGTCCGGCCGGCTGGTCCCGGGCGGCGGGCATCGCGTTCTACGGCCAGTTGGGCCTCGTCCTCGCCGCGACCCCGCTGCTGGCGCTCGTGGCCTTCCACGAGGCGGGGATCCCGTCCCGGACGGCCATGCCGGAACCGCCGCCCGGCTACACCGTCCTCGACACCGGCAAGGGCTGCGGCAACGGCCACGCCGCCACCTGCTGGCGCACGCTCTACCTGGCGGGTCCACCCGACGTACCGACCGCGGCGGCCGCCGACCGGCTCCGGCCCCGGCCCCGGCAACGGTGCGAGGCGAACGGCTGGTTGCTCGACCGTCGCGCCCTCTGCACCGAGGTGAGCACCGACGGCACCAGAATCGTCTACCGCGTCCTCCTCGGCGGCAACGACTCCTAGAACGCGGCATGTTGGAGCCGCCGAACCCCGCCTTTCTTCGCCCCGTCGACCCGCGCGCCGATCGCCGCCGGCAGGCTCGGAGCGCCACACCAACGAGCAACCGACCAGCCGGCGTCACAGGTGAGTCCACGCCGCACCCCGGGGCCGGAGGGCCGTGGCGCGAGGAGTTGTCAGAACGGCGGATGGTCGGCGAAGTCCGCGTCGGGGGATTGGGTGGTGGTGCAGGGACTGCGGTTGTCGTCGCCGGGACGGGCGAGGCCGGTGGTGTCGTGCCCCCAGGCGGTCAGGGCGTCGAGAGCCTGCCAACGGCGCCACCGGGTGTCGCCGGTGAGCAGGAGGCGGCGAGCGCGGGCGGCGAGGTCGTCGCGGTGCGGGGCCAGAGCGGGGTGTTCGGCGAGGGCGAGGGCGGCGGCCAGCGCGGTGTCGCGGACGGCGGCATCGGGATCGTCGAGGAACGGTTCGACGGCGCGGTGAAGCACCGGCCTCAGCGCGCGTATGGCGACCATGGCCGGGTAGCCGTCCAGATAGCGCCCGTTGAAGTAGCGGTCTCCTGCCGCGACGCACGCGTCGTCGAAGTCGTGGGCGACGTCGGCGAGCCAGTTCAGCAGCTGCACGTCCACACCGTCCGCCGCCCCCGCCCGCCGTGGCGCGCGGTGGGCGAGGAGCGCCGCGACGAACAGGGCGGTCGCGGGGGTCGCGCCGTAGATGGTGTTCTGGTGCCGAACCGGCTCGAGGCCGTCGAGCGCCTCCCGGGTCTCAGGCACCGTCAGGTCCTCGTCGAGCAACCGCACCAGAACCCGCGGCACTTTCGCCCCCGACCCGCACGCGGTCTCCAGCGCCGGCCACTTCGTCCCGCGCAGCACCTCCCACGGGTCGGGCAGGACGTCGGGCACCTGGTAGGCGGTCTGCGGGTCAATGGTCATCACCGCCCGAACCTACGACCCGCGACCGACAGTGCCGGCACACGACGCCCGCCTGGCCCCGGGCACAGCAGCGCGGCAGGAGATTGCGCGCCGCGGCCCGGGGGGGGTGAGTGTGTGGTCACAGGGTGCGCAGGAGGTCTTCGAGTGCCTTGTTGAAGGCCTCCGGGCGTTCCATGTTGGGGTAGTGGGCGGTCCCGTCGATCGTGACGGTGTGCCCGTTGGGGGCGGCGCGGGTGAGGCGTTCGGCCATGGTGATGTGGTCGGGCGAGTCGAGGGCGCCGTTGATGGCCCGTACGGGCACGTCGATGCGGGTGGCGCGGTTCCAGGTGTCGCGGATGGGGATGCGCAGGTCGGGTTCGCCGGCGGTGTGCTTGGACAGGGTGCTGTGGGTCATCTCGCGCAGGCGGCCGACGACGTCGGGGGCGAGTTCGTCGAGGGTGCGGTCCGGTCCGGCGGCGAAGAGCGTGAAGGCGTCGACGGCGGCGTTCAGGTCGCCGGCGGCCATCGCCGTCTGCCAGGTGGTCCAGGTCCGGAGGGTCCACGGGTCGGTGAAGTCCGGCTCGCTGGTTCCGGCGCCGCTGACGACCACGGCGCTGACCAGTTCGGGGTGTTCGAGTGCGGTGTCGACCGCGATGCTCCCTCCCATGGAGACGCCCACCAGGATCGCGGGGCCGGTGTCCAGGTGTCGAAGCAGCGCGGCGAGGTCGTCGGTGTGCCGGAACGGTTCGGTGGCGTTGGCGGACCGGCCGTGGCCGCGGGCGTCTGGCGCGATGACGCGGTACTGCGTGGCGAGGGCGGGGATCTGGTCGTTCCACATGCGGTGGTCCAGGAAGCCGCCGTGCAGCAGGACCAGGGGTTTGCCGGTGCCGGTGTCCAGCCAGAACAGATCATTCATGACAACCAAGGTGTCACTATTGCGGGAGAATGACAACCGGGGTGCCATCATGGCGGTATGGACGAAGCAGACACCGGCCCGGTGCCCGAAGAGCTGACGGACCGACTCACCGAGGTGTTCGACCTGGTGGGGCCGTTGTACCGGCGCACCCACCGCACGGTGGAGCAGGACATGTCCGCCGAGGGGCTGTCGGCCGGAATCCGCGCCGTGCTCAACCTGCTCCGCGACCACGGGCCCATGACCGTCCCCCAGATGGGGCGGGCGCAGACGCTCAGCCGCCAGTTCGTCCAGCGCATGGTCAACGACGCGGCCGCGAAAGGCCTGGTCGAGTCCGTTCCCAACCCGGCCCACCAGAGGTCCTCCCTCATCCGGCTGACCGAACCGGGCCGGACCGCCATCACCGCGGTACTCGGCCGCGAACGCGCAGTCCTCCGCCACGCCGCCGACGACCTCACCGGCCCCGACATCGACGCCTGCCTCCGAGTCCTGTCCCGGCTCCTCCACGTCATGGGCGACGCCGACGTCGACTGAGCCCGACCGCCGCTCCGGGCCGCCGAGCACCGCCGCCCCCGCAGGACCGGAACCGGTGCGGTCCGGCGGCCGCTCAGGCGGATGCCTCCGGTGCGGCGCGCCAGACGGGGCTGTCCACGTAGTGGTTGTCGAAACGTTCCGCGGATTCGGTGATCTCCTTCGGATCGGCCTCACCGCGCATGACCCGGCCGAGCAGGCGCAGGTAGTCGAACCGCCCGAGGCCCGGGGGTTCGTCGTGATCACGAGCCCAGAGTTCCGAATGGCCCGCCACAGAGGTCAATCCTGCCCGGAGATCATGGGTCAATTGCCGCCTGCGGACCGGAAACCCGCCCGGCCGCACCGCCCCGGCGGCAAGGCAGTTGCCCCTTACCCGAAGAGGCCGGAGGGCCGGAAGTCGTGAGGATCGGAAGGGAAGAGGTCGGAGAGGATCTCGGAGCGCGTCTCGCCCGTGAGGGAGCGGGCGAGGAAGCGGGTGAGAGTGAGGTCGAAGTGCTCCCACCAGGGGCCGCGGGCTTCGTTGACCATGACGGTCCACTGGTCGGGGTGCTGGCCCGGCTGGGCAAGCCAGTACAGGAACTCGCCGTTGTCGGTGGAGGCCCAGGGGATGATCCGAGCGTCGGCGTGGTCGAGTTGGGCGGGCTTCGGCTCGCTGCTGGACCACAGGTACTCGTTGGCTTCGGCGCGTTCCTCGACGGCCTCGAAGAGGTCGTAGTACTCGTTGGCGCAGCCGGGTTTCGAGGATCCACAGGTAGTTGTCGACGTAGCCGCCGCCGTAGGTGTCGATGAAGGCCTTGTAGTCGGCGGGGAGGTCCGCGCCGAGCCGTCGGCGTACCGAGTCCCAGTCCTTGGGACGGACGTCGGTGGGACGGGGCAGCAGGCCTGTGAGGGTGTCGAGGATGCTGACCACGGGTGCCACTCCTTCTTGTCGCAGACGCTGAGGACGTTGGTACCGGTACCGGATCCCGGATGGGCGGCTCCAGGACACCACGGGTGCCGTGCGGGGCAGTCGGCAGTCCGCAGGTTCTCCACCGCCGTCAATCCGGCACCGATACTCAACATTCCTCCCCTGAGCCGAAGTTGGGGCCTCGATGGGATCGCGGTGGAAAGAATCCGGGACCCCGGCTGGGACGCGGCCGCCTACGGCTGGGACAGCAGGCTCAGGACGGCCTGCCGGTAGGCGGCGTACACCTGGGGCAGTGCGGCGAGGTGTGCTCGCTCGTCGGTGCCGTGCAGCCCTTCGTAGGGCACGCCGAAGCCGGCCGTGGCCGGGATCCCTTCTCCGGCGAGCAGGTTGCCGATGTTGGAGGGACCGGCGACCTTCGCGTGCACGCGCAGTCCCTGGGCCGCGGTCGCCTCGAACAGTGTGGCGGCGGGTTGCTCGTCCTCGGTCAGGCGGAACGGCGGCCAGCTCGCCACCGGCGTGACGTCCGTCGGCCGTGGGGAAGGCATGTCGGCGTCCAGTTCGGCGACGGCCTTGCGGATCAGCGCCTCGGCCTCACGGGCGTCGAAGCCGGGGACGGTGCGCACGTCGACGTTCAGCTCGCACAGGTCCGGTGTGGTGGAGAAGCCCGCGCCGCCGTGGAAGGCGGTGACCGTGAGCTTCGGCCCCAGCGGGAACCCCGATGCGCCGTCGGCGCCGGGCAGGTGGGCCGCGTCCAGGAGGCGGACGAGGTGGGCGGCGCGGGAGACGGCACCCACCTGGGTACGGCGCGATCCGGAGTGCCCGGCGGGGCCGGGTACGGCGATCACCGCCCGCCACAGGCCACGGCCGCCGACCACGATCTCGTCCAGGCCCGGGTAGCCGATCATCACGCCTTCCGGGCGGGCCGCGTGTTCGTCGGCGAGGTAGGCGCGCGCGCCGCCGAAGGTGCCGGTGTGCTCGTCGACGTCCAGCAGCACGGCGAGGCCGCCGTGCAACTCGGCGGCGCGCGGCGCCAGGTCGGCCGCGAGGTGGCAGAACATCGCCGCTGCCAGTTTCGAGTCGGCGCTGCCCCTCCCCCGCAGCCAGCCCGACACGACGTCACCGCTGTCCGGGGGAAACGACCATGCGCTCTCGTCGCCGTACGGGGCGGTGTCCACACAGGCGTCCAGCGCCCACCACCGACCCGGTCGCCCACCGGGGATCTCCACCAGCAGCCCCGCCAACTCGCCCTGGTGGTGCAGCCGCCGGTGCGGCAGGCCCCGGACGCCGAGCCAGTCCTCCAGCACCTCGAGCACCGGCCCGTAGTCGTCGATGCCGGCCCTGCTCGGCCGGCGGACGAGTTCCTGCGCCAGCTCGGTCACCGACGCCGCCCGGTCACCCTCACTGCTGCTCATTCCCTCTCCCCACCCATCAGTTGTGCCGCACCGGTACCGCACGCACCACGTCGAACGTTCCCACCGGACGCGCTCCGGCTGCCGCTCCCCGCCCATGGTGGACCAGCCCCTGCGCCCCCTCACACCCCAGTAACACCCCGCAGTGCGGAGAAGCACGGAGAGATCCAAGTGGGCTGTCTCCTCGCGGCCAAATGCGCCTCACCCCCGGCCCATACGCCACCGTCCAGTGGATCGGCGCCGGTTACACGCTCGCCTTCGGGGCCGCGCTGATCACCGGTGGCCGGCTCGGCGATCTCTTCGGCCGCAAGCACCTGTTCGTCCTGGGCGCGGCCGGGTTCGTCCTCGCCTCGCTGGCCTGCGGGCTGTCCCCGAACACGATCGCTCTCGTCGGCGCCCGCGTCGTCCAGGGACTGTGCGCCGCGCTGATGGTTCCGCAGGTGCTGTCCGTCGTGCAGACGATGTATCCGCCGGCGGAACGCGGCCGGGCCCGCTCGCCTGGATGGGCGCCCTGCCCGAAGTGGGGTACAGCAACGGATGGTGGATGCACCTGGCCCGGGTGTGCATCACGTCGGCGATGCTGTGGGGGCCGATAGTGCTGGCCCTGGCCTGGGCCTACTACCGGCGTCGCCGGCCGTCCTGACGGGTTCGCCGGTCCGGAGCGTCCGGGACAGCGTTTAGGCTGCGCGCATGGCAAGTCAGCACCGTCCGACGGGTTTCACCGAGGCCCAGCTGTCGGTCATCGACGAACTGAGCGCCCTGCCGTTCCCGGAGCACGAGGAGCGACCGGGCACGGCCGGCGGGTGGGGTGGGCCTGGGTACCGGGTGGCCGTGTTGCGGGAGAGTCGGGACTTCTGGGAGGACTGCAGCGCGGAGACCGTCGACGCGGCCGAGGAGGAACTGGCGGCCGACCTCGATGCGCTGGCGGCCGTGCTGACCGCCCGTTGGGGCAGCCCCAGGACGGTCGAGTTGTGGCCGTATCTCGGGTTCGACCATCCGGACCCCGAGTTCGTGGCTCCCGAGCCGCTCGGCTTCCTGAGCAACGTTGCCGCAAGCATGCGGTTGTGGCAGCCGCCGTCCTCAGGTCGGTGGCTTGCGCTGGCCATCGGGCAGGCGGATCGGGAGCTGCCGTTCGAGCTGATCGCCGCGTTCGGTGAGGCGTGCTCGTGGTCGACAGAGTGGGCCACCGACCCCTGGAGCGCGCCGGGGTGAACCTGACCTTCCAGGTGGTGCGTCACGTTGGCCGGCTCACCGGCGGGGGCATCAGTTCCGCGCGCAGGTCCATGGCGCGGCTGGTCAGGCCAGGGCGGGGAGAGTGAACGCCACGGTCTGGTCCGCGTCGGGGCCGGCCTGTGTGGCGAGGTCTCCGTTCGGTGTCCAGATGCCCGAGCCGCCGGAGGTCTGGGCGAAGGTGCCGCTGGGGCCTGCGGCTGTGGCGAGGACGACCCAGGTGGCGTGGGTGGTGGCGCGTTCACGCATGTGGGAGTCGCGGCGGCTGTGGGAGTCCGGGCCGTAGATGGTGCTGGCGACGTACGCGTCGATTCCGAGTGCCGCCGTGTCGGCGGCGTGTTGGGGCACGGCCGCGTCGTAGCAGATGGCCAGTCCGAGCCGCCAGCCGTCGAGGGTGAGCACGGTCGGCTTCTCGCCGGGGGTGAAGCGGTCGAACTCTGCTCCGTGGAGCCACACTTTCCGGTAGGCCACGGTCACGCTCTCGCCGGTCACTGCCAGCGTGGCGATGTACTCGCGGCCGTCCGCGTCCCGCGCCGGGGCGCCGACCAGCGCGACTGCGCCGGCCGCGCGGCAGGCTTCCACGATCGGCCGGAGGCGGCTGTCGTCCGTGGCGAGTGACGGCGCACCGAGGTCGTAACCGGTGAGGGAGAGTTCGGGGAAGACGACCAGTCGGGCCTCGGCCCGCACGATCGCCCGGGCGTGCAGTTCCGCGTTGGCCAGGACATCCGCCCCGGCCCAACTGGGCTGTACCGCAGCGACTGCCAGCGGGGTTCCCACTCTCCGACTCCTGTCGTTCGAACGTAGGCGCACAGGTGACGCCCCATGATCACCTATTGGCCGCAGTGCCCGTCAAGCCCCGCCCCGATGACGCACGACACACGTCACTGCTCGACCAGGGCGCGCGGATCCACGTCGCTGTCCCAGCCGTGGGTGGAGAAGCCCCGCCCGGCCTCCTCCCGCAGCTCACGGGCGGCGGCCTCGTCCAACCTGGGCGACGGCGATGCGGACCCTCCGCGGCTGAGCAACAGGTCCGCGTTGCGGGCGGCCCGGGCCCGGGGTGTCGTAACAGGTGTACCGGACGCCGTCCCGAGGGAGCCGCCATGTCCGTCCACACCCCGGTCTCGGAGCAGGAGGCCGCCGACCGGCTGGCCATCCGCGAACTGGTCGACGCGTACGCGCGCTGCGCGGATCGCCGGGACGCCGCGGGGCAGCAGGGCCTGTTCACCGAGGACGCCCGTTTCCTGGTGCACATGGATGCCGGCGCGGCCGAGCCGGCCCAGGAGCTGCGCGGCCGGGAGGCCCTCGCGCCGGTCTTCGCGGACCTGAACTCCCACCGGGCGACCCTGCACTTCAACGGTCGGAGCACCGTCACCCTGGACGGCGACCGCGCGACGGGCGAGAGTTACTGCCTGGCGCACCACCTCTCCTACGGGGCGGACGCCGAACGCACGGTCATGATCGCCGCCATCCGCTACCTGGACGTCTTCGTCAAGCAGCACGGCCGCTGGCTCTTCGCCGAACGCCGCCTGCTCGTCGACTGGACCGAGACCCGTCCCTGTTCCCCGTGACTCCCCGTGACTACCCCTGACGTCACCGGCCGTCGCCCCATCGGCGGTAGCCGCGCGGGTGGTTCACCCCGCCACACCGACACCCAGACCCGTTCCGCAGAGAAGGGACCCGACGGAATGACCACCGTCGCCGCCTACGCCGCCCCCGCCGCCAACGCCCCGCTCGCGCGCACCACCGTCGAGCGCCGACCGGTCGGCGAGCACGACGTGCTGATCGATATCGCCTTCGTGGGCATCTGCCACTCCGACATCCACCAGGTCCACGACGGCTGGGGCGGCGCCGTCTTCCCGATGGTCCCGGGGCACGAGATCACCGGAGTGGTCGCTCAAGTCGGCGGGGGTGTCACGAAGTTCGCGGTCGGCGACCGGGTCGGCGTCGGCTGCATGGTCGACTCCTGCCGGACGTGCGACAACTGCCGGGCGGGGCTGGAGCAGTACTGCGACGACGGCCCGGTGTGGACGTACAACGCCCTCGACCGGCAGGGCCGGCCGACCTACGGCGGCTACGCGGAGACCATCGTCGTGGATCAGGACTTCGTGCTGCGCTTCCCGGACGCCCTCCCGATGGACGCCGGCGCCCCGCTGCTGTGCGCCGGCATCACCACCTACTCGCCGCTGCGGCACTGGGGCGCGGGCCCGGGGAAGCGGGTCGCGGTCGTCGGTTTCGGCGGCATCGGCCACGTGGCGGTGAAGATCGCGCACGCGCTCGGGGCGGAGGTCACCGTGCTGTCGCAGTCGCTGCGCAAGCGGGACGACGGCCTGCGGCTGGGCGCCGACCGCTACTACGCCACCTCCGACCCGGCGACCTTCGACGCGCTCGCCCGCCGCTTCGACCTGATCCTCAACACCGTCTCCGCCCCGCTCGACTTCCCCGCCCTGTTCGACCTGCTGCGCCGGGACGGCACCATGGTCAACCTCGGCCTGCCCGAGAAGGAGCTGCCGGTGGACCTGCGCACGCTGGGCGGCAACCGGCGCAGCATGAGCAGTTCCAGCATCGGCGGCATCGCGGAGACCCAGGAGATGCTCGACTTCTGCGCGCGGCACGGCGTGGCCGCCGAGATCGAGACGATCCGCGCCGACCAGGTCAACGAGGCGTACAAGCGCGTGCAGGCCGGCGATGTCCGCTACCGCTTCGTCATCGACGCCGCGACCGTCTGACGGCACAACAGGCCGGGGAAGGAGATCCCGCGTGCAACCGATTCTGGTGACCGGCGCCGCCGGCCGGGTGGGGGCCGTGGGGCGGTCCGTGGTGGAGGAGTTGCGCGGACGCGGCCTGCCGGTCCGGGCGCTGGTGCGGCGCGACGACGAGCGCGCCAAGGCGCTGCGGGCGACGGGCGCCGAGGTGGTGGTCGCGGACCTGACCCGGATCGGCGAGGTGACGAAGGCGCTGTCGGGCTGCACGCGGGTGTACTTCGGCATGGGCGTGTCGGCCCAGTACCTCCAGGCCGCGGTCACGACGGCGGCCGTGGCGCGGGCGGCGCCGGGCCTGGAGGTACTGGTCAACATGTCGCAACTGACCGTCTCCGAGCTGGACTTGGCCGAGGCGGGCGAGTCGCGGCAGCACCGGCAGCAGTGGCTGGTGGAGCAGGTCCTCGGCTGGTCGGGGCTGCCGGTGGTCGAGGTCAGACCGACCGTGTTCCTGGAGAACCCGCTGTTCCGGGTCGGCCTGTCCTCGATCGCCCGGGACGGCACCATCCGGCTGCCGCTCGGCCGCGCCCGGACCTCGCCGGTCGCGGCGGCCGACGTCGCGGCGGTGGTCGCGCAGGTGCTGGCCGAGCCGCAGCCGCACCTCGGCCGCAGCTACGAACTGACCGGCCCGCGCTCGCAGGACGGGGACGCCGTCGCCGCGGAGGTGTCCGCCGCCCTCGGCCGGCCGGTCGGCTACACCGATGTGCCGCTCGACGAGTGGATCGACCGCGACCTCGAGCCGCTCGGGCTGCCGGACCACGTGTTCGAGCACATCGCCACCATGGCCCGGCTGCACGCCGAGAACCGCTACGACCGCCGGGCCGACGGCGTCCAACTGGTCACGGGGCGCCCGGCCACCGGTGTCGGCGACTACGTCCGCCGGCACGCCGACCGGATCGCGGGGCCGTGAACACCCTTACCGGTCAGGCGGGTTCGACCGGCTGGCGGACGACGGTCTTGAGCTTCTCGGGCGCGGTCCTGCGGGGGTCGCCGAGGTAGATCTCGTGGTGCTTGGCGCCGGGCCGCAGGCCGTTGGCCGGCAGGTACTCGTGGTGCAGCTGGTGCAGGGCGGGCGCTTCGTCGTCGTAGGAGCCGATGTGCAGCAGCTGGGCGCTGGGGCCCTCGTGCAGGGTGAGCCGGCGGACGTCGGCGATGGTGGGGTGCTTCTTCTTGGCGAGTGCGGTCTGCCGGGCCTCGTCGATCATCTGCTCGGTGATCCAGCCGGGCAGGCTGATCATCATGGTCCAGTTCCAGCTGTCCTTGTCCCGGCTGGTGAAGGCCTCGAACTCCTCGGCCCACCACAGCCCTTCCAGCGGGCCGACCACGAAGTCCCGGCCGCCCTCGGCCTGCTTGCCCGCGAACTTCAGGGTGTACGCGACGGCGTAGAGCGCCTCGACGGCGGCGGCGTGGGCGGGTGCGGTGTTCGGGTTGCCGCTGCCGTCGACGGCGAGGAACTGCTGTTCGGGGACGTCCACGACGGCCCACGTGGTGTTCTTGGGCGCGTAGAACTCCTTCAGGTCCTTCTTGATGTCGTACGGTGCCATGCTCGGTCCCCCTCCTTGTGGGTGCGCACCGCCAAGCGATGCCCGGTAACGGTCCAACCAGTCCTGTTCGGCGCGTAGTTGGCCCAGCGAGTAGTCGAAGATCGCGCGCACGAAGTCGGGCACGGGCGGCCCGGCGGCTTCGGCCACTTGCTCGATGCGTTCGGCGAGCGCCCGCGAGCGCCGCTCCAGGGCGTCGAGCAGCTGTTCATGGCCGATGGCGGGCTGGTTGGCCAGGCCGACCAGGACGCGCGGATACAGCGGGTGCAGTTCGGCGATCGCCGCCTCGGCCGCCGCCGCGCAGGCCCGTCGGCCCTCGGCGGTCGCGCCGAACACCTTGCGCCGTTTGTCGCCGACGACGGCCGATCCCTCGACCTGTTCGATCAGTCCGCGCTCCCGGAGCTTCGTCAGCAGGTAGTAGATCGAGCTGAATCCGACCTCGGTCCACTCCCGCATCCCGCGCTCCGCGATCACCCCCTCCAGCTCGTATCCGTGCCGGGGTTTCTCCACCAGCAGCCCGAGCAGCGTCAGCTCGGCGGCGGTCAGGCCTGAGTCCATGGAAACTATCCTAGCGCTAGAATAGTAACCCGCGACTGTCCACCGATCGGACGGCAGGTTCAACCGGCCGGGCGTGCCGGGCGGCGCACCCGGCCGACCAGGATGCCGGCGGAGGCCGCCCGTTCCGGTCTCGCCGTCGATCCGGGCCCCAGCGTGGTCGTCGCCCTCGAACGCGGGCTGCTGACGCGGCGTCAGGACGTGAGCAGCGTCCACGGTTCGGGGCGGGCCAGGGCGAGGCGGGGGCGGCGTTCGGCCCAGTGGTGGACGGAGGCGGCCATGGCGGCGGCGGGGTCGGCGACCTTCCAGGTGGGGTCGAAGGGGCGGCGCATGCTGGTGTAGCTCTGGAACATCGCGAGCAGTTTGACGGCCTGGCTCTGGATGGGCGAGAGCCACTGGTCGGCGAGCGGCAGGAAGAAGCGGTTCCAGCTGTCGACGGACACCAGCGGGGGGCGGTCGATGGGGGCGACGCCGTGCGCGGCGCGGAAGCGGTTGAGGGTGACGCAGATGACGTCGAGGAGTTCGTCCAGGTCGAGGCTGTCGGGGCCGGCGGCGATCACCTCGGTGCGGGGCTGCTCGGGCGGTGGAGCGAGGACGGCGGCGACCATGGCCGCCGCGACCTCGTCGACGGGGCTGATCTCGGCGTGGCCGGCCGGGTCGCCGACCACCACGGCGGCGGTGCCGGAGACCAGCGCCTGGAGGATCGAGTAGGGGCCGGAGAAGCGGGCGATCTCGCCGGTGCCGCGGCGGCCGACCACCAGGGGCGGGCGGATCAGGGTGAGCGGGCCGGGGTGGGCCTGGCGGGCGATCGCCTCACAGGTGGCCTTGGACCACTCGTAGCCGTTGCGGTAGCCCTCGAACTCGGTGCCGCGCAGGTCCTCGGGGTTGCGGACGCCGCCGACGTACGCGGTGGACACCTGGACCAGATGGGTGTCGCGGTCGGCGAGGGTGAGGACGGCGCGCAGCGGTTCGAGGTTGGCGGCGACGGCCTCGTCGCGGGTCAGCGTCCAGCGGGTGCTGGCGGCCGCGTGCACGATGACGTCCCAGTGGCCGGCCAGTTCGGCGGGTGGCGGTTCGGCGCCCATCCGCCAGCGCACCACCGTCTCGTCCCGCCGCGCCACCGGGACGAGGGTGAGGGGCCGGCCGTGCGCGGCGGTGGCGGCGCGCAGTTGGTGCGCGAACTCGGTGCCGACCACTCCGGTCGCCCCGGTGAGAAGGACTCGCATGTTTGGCTCCGCGAATTGAGCTGACGGGGGTTCAGAGCGGGGGCGCGAGCACCAGGCAGGCGTTCTGGCCGCCGAACCCGAAGGAGTTGGACAGCACGGGGGCGGGCGCGACGGTGCGCGGCGCGCCGCTCACCAGGTCCACCCAGTGCGCCTCGGGGCTGCTGCGCAGGTTGGCGACCGGCGGGACGGTGCCGCGGGCCGCGCAGACCAGGGCGAGTGCGGCCTCGAGCGCGCCGGCGGCGCCGATCAGGTGGCCGGTGACGCCCTTGACGGCGGTGACCGGTGGCGACTGGCCGTCGAAGCACTGGTCGATCGCCCGGGCCTCGGCGCGGTCGCCGGGCACCGTCGATGTCCCGTGGGCGCTGATGTGGCCGATGTCGGCGGCGGACAGCCCGGCGTCGGCGATGGCCTGCGTCATGCACCGGCCGGCCACTTCGCCGGATTCGTGCGGGGCGGCGATGTGGAAGGCGTCGCAGGTCTCGGCCCAGCCGGCGATCTCGCCGTGGATGCGGGCACCACGGGCGCGGGCCGCCTCCCAGCGTTCGAGCACCAGGACGGCCGCGCCCTCCCCCATCACGAAGCCGTCCCGGTCGGCGTCGAACGGGCGGCTGGCCGTCGCCGGGTCGTCGTTGCGGGTGGAAAGTGCCCGCATCCGGGCGAACGAGCCCATCACCACGGTGCTCACCGCGGAGTCGACGCCTCCGGCCACCGCCACGTCGAGTTCGCCGTGCCGGATCCGGCGGGCGGCCTCGGCGAGGGCGGTGCTGCCGCTGGCGCAGGCGCTGGAGTAGGTGGTGCAGACGCCCTGGAAGCCGTGGCGCAGCGCGATCCGGCAGGCGGGCGAGTTGTTCATGGTTCTGGGGACGGTGTGCACGGGCAGGTCGCGGGGGCGGTGGGCGAAGCCGGTGGTGGCGTCCTCCATGCTGGTGAGGCCGCCGATGCCGGTGCCGATCTGGACGCCGATACGGTCGGTCCGCTGGTCGGCGGGCAGTTCGGCGTCGGCCAGCGCGTCGGCGGCGGCGCAGAGCAGCAGTTGTGCGGGGCGGTCGATCTGGCGTACCTCGCGGGGGGTGAGGTACGCGGTGACGTCGAACGGCGGGGTCAGGCAGGCGATGTGGACGGGCAGGCCGGAGTCGGCCAGGCGGTCGAGCCGGGTGGTGGCGGAGCGGCCGGCCAGCAGGGCGGCGTAGACCTCCTCGATTCCGTTGCCGGCCGGGGACTTGACGCCGATTCCGGTGACGGCGACGCGGTGTCCGCCCGTGGGGTGGCGGCCGTTCATACGGCGGTGTCCAGCCGGGTGCGCAGCAGGTCGATGGCGTGGCCGACGTCGCGGGCGGCGATCAGGTCGCCCGGGTCGATGCGCAGTTGGAGGGCGCGTTCCAGGCGGGCGCCGATCTCCATGAGTTCCAGGCTGTCGATGCCGTAGTCCTCGAGCAGGCTGGTGCGGTCCTGGAGTTCGGCGGGGTCGGTGCCGAGGACGTCGGAGATGACCGTTCTGACCGTGACGGCCAGTTCCTCTCGTGTGGGCAAAGCTTCCTTCGCTCCTTCCGCCGCGGGTGCGGCCTCGGTGCCGGCCGTGGTCAGCCGGCGTCTGTTCTGCGCAGGGTTCGTCCGGTCGCCGCGAGTGCGGCGTCCAGCAGGGTGGCCGCTTCGGCGATCTCGGCGGCGGTGCTGATGAGCGGTGGCAGCAGCCGGACGGTGGTGGGGCGGCTCAGGCAGGGCGACACCAGGAGTCCGGTGCCGGCCAGTTCGACCAGGGTGGTGCCGGCGGCGTGCGGCGAGACGCAGTCGATGCCGCGCAGCAGGCCGCGGCCGCGGACGGCGCGCACCACGTCGGGGTGGCGGGCCCGGAGCTCGTCGAGGACGCCGTCCAGTTGTGCTGCCAACTGGCGTCCGTGGTCGGCGAGTTCCTCGATCACCTGGAGTGCGGCGGGGACGGCGGCGCAGCTCAGCGGGTGGCCGCCGAAGGTGGCGGAGTGCAGGAACGGGTCGGCGGCGAGTGGCGCGTACATCCGTTCGGTGCAGAGCAGCGCGGAGAGCGGGACGACGCCGCCGCCGAGCGGTTTGCCGAGCAGGACGGCGTCGACCGGGAGGCCGTCGGCGAGGGCGACGGAGCGTTCGCCGCAGCGGCGCAGGCCGCACTGGATCTCGTCGGCGATCACGAAGGTGCCGTGCCGGGCGGCGTCCTCGCACCACTGGCGCAGGGTCTCGGTGGGCAGTGGCTGTGCGCCGTTCTCGCCCTGGACCGGTTCGAGGACGACGGCGGCCACTTCGCCGCCCGCCACTTCGCGGGCGACGGCGTGCGGGTCGTCGGCGTCGAGGTGGGCGACGTCGACGGCGCAGCCGAGCAGGCCGGTGCGGTAGAGCGGGCTGTGGGTGAGGGCGAGTGCGCCGAGCGATTTGCCGTGGAAGCCGCCGCGTACGGCGAGGACGCGGGTGCGGCCGGTGGCCAGTCGGGCGAGTTTGACGGCGACTTCGACGACGTCGGCCCCGTTCAGGCCGAAGTAGACCTTGGGGAGCGCGTCGCCGAGGTAGCCGCTGAGGGCGGCGGCGGCCTGGGCGGCGACGGGGTTGGCGAGGCTGCGGGTGGCGGTCGGCATGGCGTCGAGCTGGGCGTGCACGGCGGCGGTCACGGCGGGGTGGCGGTGGCCGAGCAGGGTGACGGCGTAGGAGCCGAAGTCGAGTGCAGTGCGGCCGTCGGAGAGTGTCACCCGGCAGCCTTCGGCGGCCACTTCGACGGCGCCGCGGCCGGCGAAGCCGCCGGACAGGGCGAGTTTCGGGGAGAAGTGGCGGCGCAGCTGATCGAAAGCGGGGGCGGTGGTCACCGGCTCACCGCCTGGAGCAGCAGTCGCTGTTCGAGGGCGGCGAGCATCTGGGCGGCGCTCTCGCGCAGTGCGTCGGCCGCGACGGGGTTGAGCATGTCGGCGAGCAGTGGGATGCCGATGTCGAAGTCGACGTGCAGGGCGACGGTGCTGCCGCCGCCGGGTGCGGCGCTCACCGCCCAGTGGCCGACGAAAGCGCCGAGGTCGCCGCTGAGTTGTTCGAAGTCGAAGCGGCGCGCGGTGTGGTCGATGAGTTCGGTCTCGGTCCAGCGCAGGACGGAGCCCTTGAGGCGGACGGACCAGGCGGTGGTGCGGTGGTTCTCGTCGGGTTGTTCGACGATTTCGACGGAGTCGACGCTGTCCATGCAGTCGGGGTAGCCGAGGACGTCCACCACGACCGGCCAGGCGTCCTCGGGCGCCACGGCGATGGGCAGCTCCACTTCAACGCGCGGCATGTGAGGGCCTCTTTTCGCGGTGGGTCGGTTGGGTGTGGTGCGGTCCGAGCGCGTCGGCGCGGGCGGCGGTGAGGGCGGCCGGGAGGAGTCGGCGGAGCACCGCGCGGGGCAGGGCGCGGACGTGGGTCATGGCGTGCCACTGTTCGATCAGCGCGCAGCCCATCTCGACCTTGGGTTCGTAGGCGGTCTGAGCGAAGCGGATGTGTCGGCAGCCGCTGTCCATGGCGAGCCGGACGGCCGCGTAGTGCAGGTTGTGGTAGATCGCGGCGTCGTGGTTGAGGCGGTAGTCGAGGCCGATCCGGGCGCCGATGGCGCCGTCGCCGGTGAACAGGCAGAGCAGGAAGCCGACGGGCTCCGCTCCTTCGAAGCAGACCACCAGGCGGCTGCGCGGGTCGTCCTGGCCGGTGAGGGCGGTGAGGAAGGCGTGGTCGAGGACGTCGAGTGTCTGGTCGGCGCGGTCCATCACCTGCCGGTAGAGGGCGAGCAGTTGGGGCAGCAGGTGCGCGTATTCGGCGAGGATCTCGATCCGCAGGTCGGGGTGGGCCTGGAAGCGGCGGATCTTGGCGCGGGCGTTGCGCCGTGGCTTGGCGGGGAGGCCGGCCAGGTACTCCTCGAAGGTGGCGGTGGACAGGGTGAGTTCGGTGTCGGGGAGGCCCGGGGCGAGGAAGAAGCCGGCCGCGGTGAGCGGTTCGCGCAGTGGGGCGAGGTCGGGGGCGGCGAAGTCCTTGAACACCACCGTTCCCAGACCCTCGCGGCGCGCGAAGTCGAGGACGGCGTCCACCAGCAGGCGCCCGGCCGGGGCGTCGAGCGGGCGGGCGGTCAGCAGGTGGCCCTGGCCGAGCAGGTGGCCGCAGAACAGCATCGGGACCCGCAGCAGGCGGGGCGCGACGCGGCGCAGCGGGGCGAGCAGGCGGCGTTCCTGGGGGCCGACGATCCGGTCGAGCATCAGGTCGCGGAACAGGCACAGTGGCAGGACGGCCACCAGGTCGCTCTCGTGGCGGACCGTCAGGTAGCGGTAGCCGGCCGGCCCGACGCGGCTGCGTTCGAGCGCGGTGAACACGCCCCGGGACCACATCGGGTCGTCGGGCGGGGCGAGCCGTTCCCAGGCGCCGGGTGGCAACTCCTCGACGCTGCGCAGCTCTTCGATCTGGTAGCCCGGTGCCACCGGCTCAGCCGATCCGCAGGGCGCGGCCGTCGAGGAACTCCCGCAGTGGGCGGGCCATCCTGTTGCGGGCCGGTGGGTGGAAGGTCAGGCCGACGGCGGCGGAGGCGAGGTAGGAGCCGTCGGGTGAGCCGATGAACGCCATGCCGCCGAGGGCGGCGAGGCAGGCCCGGGTGGTGCGGGCGATGGCGTCCTGTGCGGCGTAGCGGGCGGTGAGTGCCTGGACGAGCAGGGCCTCGTTCCACTCCTCGTCGGCCATGGCGCGGGCGACGGCCTCGACGGCGAGCATGGCGGCTTCGACGGGGACGAGGTAGGGCGTGGGGTCGTCCTCGCCGCCGCCTTTGCGGTGCAGGGCGCGTTCGACCAGGGCGCTGGCCATGCCGAGGTAGCCGGCGGTGAGCAGGACTTCGAACCAGAGGAAGCCCGCCACGTTGAGTGTGTCGGGCACGGCGTCGGCGGTGACTTCGGTGGCGACCACCATGCTCGGGTCCAGCTCGACGTCGGTGAGCCGGACTTCGTCGCTCTCGGCGCCGGCCAGGATGTGCGTGCCCCAGAACGGGCGGACGGTGACTCCCGGGGTGGCGGCGGGGATCAGTGCGACGGCGAGCCTCGGGATGCCGTCCTCGCCGGTGAGGGCGACGGAGGCGGTCAGCAGGTCCATGGAGCGGGAGAGGCTGCACGGCATTTTGCTGCCGTTGAGGACGATCCGGTCGCCGCGCCGTTCGGCGGTGATGTGCGGGGTGAGGATGTTCTGGCCGGGCCGGCCTTCGGCGAATCCGGACGCGACCAGCATCCGTTCCTTGGCGATCGCCTCGAGCAGCAGCCCTTCCAGGCCGTTGCCGTACTTGGCGGCTTCGACCAGGCCGGCGATGGAGAAGTGGTGCATGGTGGTGGCGACCGCGAGCGAGGGGCAGCGGGCGCCGACGGCGCGCTGCACCCGGACGGCCTGCAGGGGGCTCGCGCCGGCGCCTGAGTGGGCGGCGGGCACCAGCAGGCCGGGGCCGCCGGCGTTCTTGAATTCCTCGATGGCCGGGCTGGGTGCCTGTTCCAGTGCCGTCAGCGGGTGGCGGGCGAGTGCCTGGTCCAACCCGGGCATGAGCGCTTCGAGTTCGGCGCGTTCGCGGTGCAGGTAGTTCACTGGCACGTCCTTCGGGGAGTGGCGGTACGACACGTGCGGCGGGTGGCCGTCAGCCGACGGCCACCAGTGGCAGCGCGTCGAACGAGCGCAGGCAGGCGGACGCGCGCCGCACCGGTGGCCCGGCGAGGGCGAGCCGGGGGAAGCGGGCGAGCAGCCGGCCGAGCAGCGCGGCCCCTTCGAGGCGGGCCAGTGCCGCGCCGAAGCAGTAGTGCGGCCCGGCGCCGAAGCTCAGTACGTGCCGCTCGGGGCGGCGGACCAGGAACGCGTCGGGCTCCGGGTAGCGCCTCGGATCCCGGTTGGCGGCGCCGATGACGGCGGTGACGCTGCCGCCGGCGGGGACGTGCACGCCGCCGATCTCGGCGGGCCGGGTGGCGAGCCGTTCGGTCATCAGCACCGGGCCGTCCCAGCGCAGGGACTCCTCGACCGCGCCGGGCAGCAGGCCCGGGTCGGCGCGCAGCAGGGCCGCCTGGTCGGGGTGGGTGAGCAGGGCGTGCACCGAGAGCCCGAGCAGCCCGGCGGTGGTTTCGAACCCGGCGACGAAGACCAGTACCAGGACGTCCACCAACTCCCGTTCTTCCAGCGGGTGCTGGTCGACCGCGGCTTGGGTGAGCAGCCCCGAGGTGAGGTCCTCGGCGGGCCGGGCGCGGCGCTCGCGCAGCAGTTCGGTGAAGTAGCCGCGCAGGGCGGTGACTGCCTCGTCCGCGAGCCGCCAGTCCTCGTCGGAGCGCACCGGTTCCAGCAGGCGCGCGGCGTCGCGTCCGAGCCGGTGGAAGCGCTCCTGCTCGGCGGCGGGCACGCCGATCAGTCGGCCGACCACCGCGACCGGCAGCGGGTAGCCGACCAGTTCCTGGAAGTCGGCCGTGCCGCCGTCGGCGGTGGCGTCGGCGAAGCCGTCGAGCAGTTCGTCGACGGTCTGCTCGATCGCCGCGGACAGCGCGGCCGTCCGCCGTGGCCCGAACGCCTTCACCAGGGGGCCGCGCAGGCGCTCGTGGGCGGCTCCGTTGGTGCCGAGCAGCGAGGCGTAGAACATGTCGGCTGCGGAGTGGGCCTGCCACTCGGGCTGTTCCCGCTCCATCCAGGCCCGGTCGGGCACCGCGAAGGCCGGGCCGGCCAGGGCGGCCTGGCATTCGGCGAACCCCGTCAGAAAGCGGGTGTCCAATTCCTCGTGGTGCAGGACGGGGGTGATCCTGCGCAGCGCCGCGAGCGGGGCGTAGGGATTCTCCCGGGCCTCGGGGGCGAAGACCGACCACAGAATCGCGTCCGCATTCGGCTGGTCACCGATATTCATCAGGTCAACTGCCGAACTGTTCAATGCGCTCACCCACCTTCGCCCGCCGCCACGCACGCAGGCCCGTCGAATCGACCCGGAAATTCCGGTCGGCCGGTCAGAGAGTACCCGAAGTCGAATCGCGCACAAACCAAGATTTAATTGAAGTGGCCATCCTGCGATAGGAATTAATATCCGTCGGATAAATGATCGGCCCCGGCGGGGAGGCCGCCGGGGCCGAGCAGGAACGCGACGGGCTCTCACTCGCCGCGCAGCACCTCCGCCACGGTCAGCCGGGCCGCCGACCGGGCCGGGACCAGCGCGCCCGCCGCCGCGATCAGCGCACCCGCCAGGCTCAGCGCGGCCAGGTTCGCGGGCGACCAGATGTGCACCATCCAGCCGGGGAGTTCGATCCCGGCCGCACCGAAGGTGACGCTCACCAGCAGGCGGTGGGCGAGCACCCCGAGCGGCAGCCCGACCAGTCCGCCGACCAGGCCGACGGCGGCCATCGAGGTGATCATCATCGCCTTCACCTGGCGGGGCGTCATGCCGATCGCCTTGAACACCCCGAGGTCGCGGCGGCGCTCCCGGGTGTTGAGAACGACGGTGTTGAAGACGCCGAGCGCGGTGACGGCGCCCAGCAGCAGGGTGAGGATGCCGGAGGTGCTGATCACCGTCACCGAACCGGCGTTGACCGTCGTCCCGGCGTTCGGGTAGAGCCCGGGATCGATCGCCTTGACGGCGCGCTGCAACCCGGCCGGGTCGGCGTCGGACGCGAACTGCACGGCGTACTGCGGGACCCGGTCGAGCGACTTGCTGTCCGGCGCGGCCGCCCGGAGGCCCTGCCAGTCGGCGAAGACCAGGTCGGGGGCGGAGACCAGGCAGTCGCCGACGATGGTCATCCGGGCCTGCCGGTCGCCCACCGAGAGTGTCAGTTGGTCGCCGACGGCGAGTCCGCGCTGGTGCAGGAAGCCCGCCGAGGCGACGATCTCGTCGGGTCCGCCGAACCAGCGGCCCTTGAGGAGCAGCGGGCCGAGCTGCTGGAAGTCGCCGCGCATCGCGTCGACGATGACCGGCTGCGGGTCGCCGACCAGCTGGGCCAGCACGTAGGAGTTGACCATCACCTTTGCCGCGCCGGGCAGTTCGCGCAGTTTCGCCTCGATCTCGGTGTTCGGCAGGGTCGGCTCGGTCTGGTTCATCCGGCTCTGGCCGGTGTCGATCTCGACCCGCCGCTGGCCGGCATGCTCCACCGTGTCCCCGTACTTGGTCATGGTGCTGGTCAGCCCGGTGGTCAGGGTGACGGCGGCGGAGCCGAGCACCACGGCGGCCAGCGTCAGCGCGGTGCGGCTGGGCCGGGCGAACGGCAGGCCGAGGCCCAGGCTGACGGAGCGCGGCAGCCGGGCGCCGGCCAGCCGGCGCTGGACCCGCAGGGCGCGCCCGGCGCGCGGCGCGCTGCCCGCGCTGATCGCCCGGGCGGCGGACAGCCGGTGGGCGCGCATCGCCGGGAGCAGCGCGGCGAGCACCACCACGGCGGGCAGGCCGAGCAGGGCGAGCGCGTCCACCCAGGGGCTGATCACATAGGTGGTGCCGACGATGCCGCGCAGCGACAGGGTGACCAGCGGCACGGCCGCCAGGTTGCCCGCGACGGTGCCCAGCACGCAGCCGACCACGGCAGGGACGGACAGCATCGTCAGGTAGACGGCGACCACCTGGTTCGGGGTGAAGCCGATCGCCTTGAGCACGCCGATGTGCCGGAAGCCGGAGACCACGGCGCCGCTGATCACGTTGCCGACGATCAGCACGGCCACGATCAGGCCGACGACGCCGAAGGTCATCAGCAGCGGGACGAAGAGCTCGGCGCCCCGGCCGACCTGTTCCTTGACCTTCAGCCAGGACAGGCCCGAGACCAGCGAGCCCGGCGGCAGCTGCCCGGTGATCGCGGCCGTGGCGGCGTCCATGTCGCCCGCCGATCCGGCGTGCGGGAAGCGGTAGAGCATCTGGACGGCGGTGGGGTGCAGCTCCGTCAGCTGGGCGGGCGTCACCCAGCCGTCGGCGGTGCCGGTCACGCTGCTGGCCACGCCGACCACGGTGAGACTCCCCCGGCCGGCGATCGTGCGGGTGGAGCCGATCAGGGAGTCCGGCGGGCGGGCGCCGCGGGGCAGGTTGAGCACCAGTTCGCCGGGGGCGGTGGCCCAGTGGCCCTTCCAGACCTCCAACTGGTCCACCGGCCCGCCCGGGTCGGCCCGTCCGACCAGGGTGGCGGGCTGTTCGGGCAGGTCGCCGGTCGGGTCCTCCAGGTCCACGTGGAGCTGGCCGAACGGGCCCGCGGCAGTCACGCCGGGCTGCTTCACGGTCTCGGCGAGCTGGGCCTCGGTGGCCTTGGCCGGGTCGAAGGCCGCGGTCAGATGGGCGCCGCTCGAAGCACCGAAGGCCTTGTCGAACGGGGCACTGGCCGCGTCGATCAGCCCGAGCGCGACCACCAGGGTGGTGGCGGAGAGGAAGACCACCAGGCCGATCACGAAGGTCTGCAGCCGTCGGCGTTTCACGGCGGCGCGGGACGCCTGCCAGACGGCACCCGAGCCGACCCACCCCGCCCGACTCGAGAACGTGCTCATGCCCGCTCCAGAACGCTCTCGCGGGCCACCTTGCCGTCGGCCAGCTCGATCAGCCGACCGGCGCAGCGGGTGGCCAGGCGCTTGTCGTGGGTGACCATCAGCAGGGTCTGCCCGATCTGGTTGAGGTCGATCAAGAGGTCCATCACCTGCTCGCCGGCCCGGCTGTCCAGTGCGCCGGTCGGCTCGTCGGCGAGCAGCAGCGCCGGACGGTTCATCAGCGCCCGGGCCACCGCCACGCGCTGGCGCTCGCCGCCGCTGAGCGCCGCCGGGTAGACCGAGCGCCGGTCGGCGATGCCGAGTTCGTCGAGCAGTTCCAGCGCCCGCCGCCGGGCCTGGCCGGCCGGGCTGCCGGTCAGCTGGGCGGCCAGTGCGACGTTGTCCAGCGCCGGCAGGTCGTCGATCAGGTTGAAGAACTGGAAGATCATGCCGATCCGGCGGCGCCGGTACAGCGCCAGCCCGGTCTCGTTCAGCCGGCCCAGGTCCTCGCCGTTCACCTCGACCCGGCCCGCGCTGGGCCGGTCCAGTCCCGCCACCATGTTGAGCAGCGTGGACTTGCCGCACCCCGAGGGCCCCATCACGGCCACCGCCTCGCCGGCCCGGATCTCCAGCGAGACCCCGTCCAGCGCGGCGGTCTCGCCGAACTCCTTGCGTACGCCGTCCAGTCGGACGACCACATCCCCGTGCTCGCCGCGTGCGTCGTCCAACCTGACGACCTTGCCTCGTTCCGTCATGGCACCGAACACTGCCCGACCCCGCCGAGCCCCGGCGTCCCTCTTCAGGTGCATCCCTGAACCGTCGTCATCCCGGGGATGTACGGCGCTGGATCCGGCGGATGATGCGCGTACACCTGTGGCTCTGCCAGAGTGACGGGGTGCACGGGGATCGGGGAGTTCTGCTGGTCGGCGCGCTGCTGGCCGCACTGGCCGCCGCGGGCTGGTTCGGCGCCGCGCTGCTGCGCGAACGGCGGCGGCACCGCAAGGCGCTGGAGGACCGCGGCTGGCTGCTGGAGCGCGAGCGGGAGAGCGCGGCCCGGGCCGCCGTGGACGCCGAACGGGCCCGGATCGCCCACGAGTTGCACGACATCGTCAGCCACAACGTGAGCCTGATGGTCGTTCAGGCCGGCGCCGCCCGCGAGGTGCTGGCGCTGATGCCCGACGCCGCCGCCACCGCGCTGGCCGCCGTGGAGGGCGCGGGCCGCGACACGATGACCCAACTGCGCCAGCTGCTGGGCCTGTTGGCCCCCGCGGCGGACGGCTCCGACGAGGAGGCCGACCTCGCGCCGCAGCCCGGCCTGCACGGACTCGGCGCGCTGGTCGACCGGATCGCCTTCGCCGGCCTCCCGGTGGAGGTGCGGATCTCCGGCGAGCCGCGGCCGCTGCCCGCCGGGATCGACCTGACGGCGTACCGGATCGTGCAGGAGGCGCTGACCAACGCGCTGCGCCACGGCGACGGCGGAAAGGCCGAGGTGACGGTGCGCTGGACCGACCGCTACCTGCGGGTCGAGGTGCTGAACAGCGGCCCCAGCATCCTCAGCGGCGCCTCCCCCGCACCCCGGCGCCGCCCGGACGGCACCGGCCGGGGCCTGCTCGGCCTGCGCGAACGCGTCGCGGTGTACGGCGGCGACCTGGACGCCCGGCACCGCCTCGGCGGCGGCTACCGGGTCCGCGCCCGGATCCCGCTGGCGGGCGCCGCATGAGCACGCTTCCTCCGCCCCGCGTGCTGATCGCCGACGACCAGGAACTGATCCGCACCGGCTTCCGGCTGATCCTCACCGCCCGCGGCATCGACGTGGTCGGCGAGGCCGCCGACGGCGCCGAGGCCGTCGCACTCGCCGCCCGGCTACGCCCCGACGTCGTACTCATGGACATCCGGATGCCGGTCCTCGACGGCCTCGAAGCGGCCCGCCGGATCCTCGCCCGGCAGCCGGACTGCCGGGTGCTGATGCTGACCACCTTCGACCTCGACCGCTACGTCTACGCCGCGCTGTCCCTCGGCGCCAGCGGCTTCCTGCTCAAGGACGTCACAGCGGCCCACCTGGCCGCCGCCGTCCGCCTGGTGGACACCGGCGACGCGCTGCTCTCCCCCTCCATCACCCGCCGCCTGGTCGAACGTTTCGCCACAAGCCCGCCGTCCGCCGCCTCTCCCGCCGACCGCGCCCCGGCCGTCCACCTCGACCTCGCGGCGCTGACACCCCGCGAACTCGAAGTACTGACGATGCTCGGCCGCGGCCTCTCCAACAGCGAACTGGCCCGGCACCTGACGCTCAGCGAGGCCACCGTGAAGACCCACGTCGCCCGGATCTTCGCCAAACTCACCCTCCGCGACCGCGCCCAGGCCGTGGTCCTCGCCTACGAGACCGGACTGGTCTCCCCCGGCCAGTAGGCGTGTTCGTCATCAGAAGCCTCTGTCGTGGCGACTGTGGCGGACATCGCCTCGAATGAGGCGGCCCGATCGGACGATCGCCGTCTTTGCCCGGGAGTCCTGCGCACGGCAGAGGCACGCTCAGCGCACCAGCACCCGCTCCCCGGACCGCGGCACCACGGCCGTCCAGCCGAGCTCCCGGTCGATCCGGTCGCGGAGCGCCTGCGCGCCCTCCGGCTCGCCGTGCACCAGGTACGTCGCGGACGGGGCGGGGGCCGGGCGCAGCCAGTCGACGATCTCGGCGGCGTCCGCGTGCGCCGAGAACGCCGGGACGTTGACGATCTCCGCCCGGACGGGCACGTAGCCGCCGTACATCTTCAACACCCGCGCGCCGTCGACCAGATCCCGTGCCCGGGTGCCGGCAGCTGCGTACCCGACCACGATCACGGTGTTGCGGGGATCGGGCAGCAGCCGGTGCAGATGGTGCACGACGCGCCCGCCGGTGGCCATGCCGGACGCGGACACCAGGATCGCGGGCAGCGCGGAGTTCTCCAGCTCCAGCGACTCCGGCAGCGACCGCACCGCCCGGAACGGCTCCGGGCTGATCGCCGCCTCGCCCCGGGCCAGCACCTCCGGACGCAGTTCGGGCGCCCGTTCGGCGAACGCGTCCTGGTAGATCCGCAGCGTGGCGAGCGCCATCGGACTGTCCACGTAGACCGGTGCGCCGCGCGACAGCCGCCCCGCGCGGCGGAGCTCGGCGAGCTCGTGCAGCACCACCTCGGTGCGGTCCACGGCGAACGACGGGATGACGACGGTGCCGCCCCGGGCCAGCGTCCGGTCGATGGCGTTCGCGAACCATTCCCGGGCCGCGGTCTCCTCGTGCCGCCGGTTGCCGTACGTGGATTCCATCAGCAGCACGTCGGCGCCGGTGAACGGGTCCGGGGGATTCAGCAGCGGGTGGACGGGCCGGCCGAGGTCGCCGCTGACGGCGAGGGTGTGGCCGTCCTCCAGCGCGAGGTGCACCCAGGACGACCCGAGGATGTGCCCGGCCGGGTGCAGGCGCAGAACCGTCCGGTCGGCGATCTCGATCTCGCTGTGGTGCGCGACGGGGTCGAACAGCTGGAGGGTCCGCTCCACGTCCTGCTCGGTGTACAGCGGCAGCGCGGGGCGGTGCTTCGACCAGCCGTGCCGGTTGGCGTGGTCGGCGTCCTCCTGGAGCAGATGGGCACTGTCGCGCAGGATCAGCTCGGCGATCCGCGCCGTGTACGGCGTGGTGAAGACCGGCCCCCGGAACCCGTCCGCCACCAGCCGGGGCAGATACCCGCAATGGTCCAGGTGCGCATGCGTGAGCACCACGCAGTGCACATCGGCGGGGTCCAGCGGCAGCGCACGGCGGTTGCGCCGCCGCAGCTCGGCCAGGCCCTGGAACAGCCCGCAGTCGATCATGACGCGGGCGTGGTCCGTCTCCACCAGAAACTTGCTACCGGTCACGGTCCCGACCCCGCCCAGGAACGTGAGCAGTCCCGGCCGGGGCGTCGGGGCGGGCTGATGATCCATGGCGGTGCCTCCCGTTGTCCGTCTCCCACCATCCACCACCGTCGGTCCCGCCGCACCGGCCACCGGGCCCGCGACACCCGCCGCGCCTGCGTGTCGCGTCCGGCCACGCTCCCGCACCGACGCGGTCAGCTCGGCTGCCGCCGGGTCCACTGCGGCTCGATCTGCTGCCACTCGGCGTCCCACTCGGCGTAGCGGCGGCGGTCCAGGACGTGCAGGGTGCCCTTCCACACCAGGGTGCAGAGCAGCGGCAGGGCGGTGACGGCGAGCAGCCCTGCGGTCAGTGCGACCGCGACGGCCTCGCCGGCGCCGGCCGGTCGCGGGACGACCTCGCCGCGTTCGTCCAGCCAGATCCGGACGGGGGTGCCGGCGGGCTGGCCGGAGGACACCACGGCGCTCGCCCGGTGGTCGGTGCCGTCGGCGTTCCAGGTGACGGCGGCCCGGGTCGAGGTGATGCCCATCGCGGCGGGAACGTCTGCGACCAGCCGAGCGGTCACCGGGTGCCGGGTGGCGGCCTCGGTCTCGGCCGCCCGGGACTGGTCCTGGTGGACGATCAGGCCGACGGCGAGCGCCGCCGGGATCCCGCCGACCGCCAGCACCAGCAGGAGCCGCCCCACCCACCACTGCACGCGGTCACTGCTCCGCCTCAGTGGGTTCTTCCGTTGCTGCGGATGCGCGTGCATGCCGCCCGCCTTCCTCACCGCTCGACCCGGCCCCGTACCCCTCCAGCTTTCCGACCTGGGCCGTCCTGCGGCATGGTCCGGACGGCCCTATTCGGCCCGACAACCGGCCCGGGCCACCGGGCCGACTCGTCCCCTCCCCGCCACCGGGAGCACGCTGGAAAGGTGGAAACGACGCGCGCGACGGCAACGGCACGGGACGGCGCCTGGGTGGTGGCCCGCCCGGGGCCGGTGAGCAGCGGGGACGGGCCGCTCGAGTGGGAGCGGCGGCCGCCGCCCGTCCCGGCTGATCGGGAGATCCTGGTCGAGGTGGAGGCTTGCGGGGTGTGCCGCACCGACCTGCACCTCGCCGAGGGCGACCTCCCGCCCCGGATGCCGCGCTGCACGCCCGGCCACGAGGTGGTCGGGCGGGTGACGTCGACCGGCCCGGGCGTGACGGAGTTCGCGGTCGGCGACCGCGCGGGAGTGGCCTGGCTGGCCGGGGTGTGCGGGCAGTGCCGGTACTGCCGCAGCGGACGGGAGAACCTGTGCCCCGCCTCGACGTACACCGGCTGGGACCGGCACGGCGGCTACGCCGGGTTCGTCACCGCCGACGCCCGCTTCGCCTACCCGCTGCCCGACGGCCCGGCCGCCGAGGAACTCGCACCACTGCTGTGCGCCGGCATCATCGGCCACCGCGCCCTGTCCCGCGCGAACCTCCCGCCGGGCGGCCTCCTCGGCATCTGGGGCTTCGGCGCCTCCGCCCACCTGACCGCCCAGATCGCCCTCGCCCGCGGCGCCCGGGTGGCCGTCTTCACCCGCGCCCCCGAAGCCCGCGACCTGGCCCGCGACCTCGGCGCGGGCTTCGCCGGCGACTCCTACGACGCCCCGCCGGAACCCCTCGACGCCGCCATCCTGTTCGCCCCGGTCGGCGAACTCGTCCCTGTCGCCCTCGCCGCCCTCGACCGCGGCGGCACCCTCGCGATCGCCGGCATCCACCTCACCGACATCCCCACCCTGAACTACCAGCACCACCTCTTCCAGGAACGCACCCTCCGCTCCGTCACCGCCAACACCCGCACCGACGGCCACGACTTCCTCACCGAGGCAGCCCGCGTCCGCCCGTCCATCCACCTCACCCGCTACCCCCTCCACCAGGCCAACACGGCCCTCACCGACCTCGCCGCCGACCACGTCACCGGCGTCGCCGTCCTCCTCCCCGACTGACCGGCGCCAACTCGCCCGCTCGTCCATGCAAGTCGCCTCCGGCAACCACCGCGCCCCCGGTCACCGGCCGATCAACCGGCCACCGATCGTCGTGCACCACTTCAAGTGGCGACACGGCGTCGCCGCCGCCATCCGTCGACGAGCCTCGCCCACTTGGAACGCAACGGCGGCCGGATCGGCGCGCAGGCGCTCGGACCGCGACCGCCCACCCTCGCCGCCGTCCCCGACCGGTGGGCCGGGGAGGCCCAGCACATCGTGGACGCCTGGCGCCCACCCACCAGGCCGCTCGGCTAGAACGAGCCGGGCTCGACGATCTCCTCGCCCTCGCCCTCGGGGACGTCGAACCGCTCGTAGAAGTCGTCCAGCGCGCCGGCCGTCACGGTCAGCGCGTTGGCGTCCTCGCGCCGGTTGCGCTCCTGCAGACGCCGAAGCAACTCGCCCTTCGGGACGGGGAAGTACAGCAGCCGCCACCGTGCACCGGCTTGGGAGACCAGCTTCTTCCACTCGTCGCGGCCCCGCTGGAGCCACAGCCCGTGGTCGAGCACCACGTCGGTTCCGGCGGCCACCAGCCCGGCCAGGCGCTCGCGGACCTCCGCGACCACCGGAGCCTCCAACTCGAAGTACCGGTGCTCGGGGTAGTCCACCCCGTAACGGCCGTGCCGGGCGTGAACCAGCTCGTCCACCGACAGCCGCGCCGCACCGGCCGGCTCCAGCACCCGGGTGGCATACGTGGTCTTACCCGACCCGGTCAGCCCGACCAGCAGGAACACCGTCGGCGTCGGACCGCCGGACGCGATGCCGGCCGAGCCCCGCAGTGCCACCGGCACCGCCGGACCCGCCGCCGCACCGAAGTCGCTCTCGTCCACACGATCCATCATCCGCCCCTTGCGACAACAACCGGGCCCGACCGGTCGGAACAGCGCGACTGCGATCGGAGGCCGCGCTCGGCATCCGCCGCTCACCGGACGGGCTGATGGCCCGCGCCCTCTCCGAGGGGCTTCCGGCCGTGCGCCGCGGCGTACACGAGCCTGAGCACGGGCAGCGACGGCCCGTCCAGGATTACCGTGCCCTCGTCGGTCCCACTCCCGCAGTCGCTGCAACCGCCAGTGGTGTCCGTTGGGGCGGCAGACCCCTCCTCGCCGCGTGATCCAGCCAACCCGGCGAACACATGCGGCCAGGGCTCCTGGGTGTCCTCACAGAGCCTCTTGGCGCCCGGAACTCTGAGCCGCGGAAACCTCGCGCGCAAATTTGATCCATGCGTCGGCTGCCGCCGCATACGCCTGCAGCAGGTTCCCCAGCTCGGGCGACATGAACGTCGGGCTCTTGCCTTTTTCCACCTTGGAAGTGTGGTCGAGGACCCGGAGATGGGCAGCTGCCTGCCCCATGGCGTAGTTCCAATCCGGCAGTTGGGAAAAGCTGGACATGTAGACCTCCAGACGGCGGGCGAGCATGCGCGCCCCGTCAGTCTCGGGCGCCCGTGATCGAGTCGCCTGTCCGCGTGGGCGGGTCGGGTGAAGCGCTGCGCGAGCCTCCGGCAAGCGAGCGTTCCGCGTTGGTGATCGCCCGACGCGGAGTACCCCACGGATCCGGCCTCGGCGTTCACTGCTGGGTCGTCGAGCGGACCATCGCACGGCTCCACGGATTCCGCCGCCTACTCATCCGCCGGGAGCTGCGCGACCACATCCATGAAACCTTTCCCGGCCTCGCCACCTGCCTGATCACACATCGACATGTCCGGCGGCAGTAGGGTCCACGCAGGGGAGGGGAAAGGGGGGCCACATGGAGCGGGCCCGGGTCCTGTTGCTGGACGCGGCTCCTGGCGAGCTGCTGGGTCGGGAACTGGAGCGTCTGCTCGGCCACGGGCTGGCCGTCACGCTGAACCTCCGGCGGGTGGCCGATCCCGCCGGGGCGCGGGCCGCCTGGGGCGGCCGGGTGGACTTCACGGACTTCGATGCCTTCGACGAGTCCGCGCTGCTCGCCGAGGCCGTCCGGGACGGACGCGGCTACCACGCGGTCAAGTCCCGGGCGGGGGTGCCGCTGCGCGCGGCGTTCCTCGCGGCGGCGACGGACGCGGGGCTGGCGAACCGGCTTCGGGTGGTCGGCCGGGCCGGGGCGGGCACCGATCACGTCGAGTTGGCGGCCGCGGCCCGTCACGGGGTCGCCGTCACCCACACTCCGGGGTCCAACGCGAATGCGGTCGCCGAGTTCGCGCTCGCCCAGCTCCTCGCCCTGGCCCGCGATCTCCCGGCACACAACGATGCCGCGCACCAAGGCAGTTGGCGCGCGCCCGCCGCACCGGCGGTGGAGCTGTCGGAGCTGACCCTGGGCATCGTCGGACTCGGGCGGATCGGCCTGGCCCTGGCCGCGCGGGCGACCGCCCTGGGTATGGAGGTCCAGGGCCTCTCGCGCCGACCGGACGAGGCGTCGGTGCCCCGGGCCCGTTCCCTCGCCGCGCTGCTGGCGACCAGTGATGTGGTCTCCCTGCACCTGCCGCTCACTCCACGGACCCGGGGGATGGTCGGTCGGGCGGAGCTCGCGCTGATGCGTCCGGGGTCGATCCTGCTGAACACCGCCCGGGGCGGGATCGTCGACGAGCAGGCGCTGGCCGATGCGCTGCGCGACCCCACGCACCCGCTCGCGGCAGCCGCCGTCGACACCTTCGAGCACGAGCACGCCGCCTTCGCCTCGCCGCTCTTCGGCCTGCCGAACGCCCTGCTCACCCCGCACGTCGCCGGGATGACCAGGGCCGCCATGGCTACGGCGGCCCTGCGCTGCGCGGACCACATCGCGGCCCTGCTCGCCGACCGCCCGGAGGGCGTGCCCGTGGCGACCGGGTGACGGCCACCCGCCGACGGCCCTCGCGGCTACGCCCGGCTCACCTCCGCCTCCGGAAGCGTCACCGCACCCGCCGCCGCAGGCTGTCGCATCGTCAGCACCAGAACCGCCAGCGCGGCAAAGATGACCGCCGCGGCAAGCCCTGTGACGTGCAGGGCCGTGGTGAACGCCTCCCGCGCGTCGCGCAGCAGCGCAGCCCCCTGCTCCGCGGGAAGCTGCTGCGCGGCAGCGACCGCGCCCGCGAGGGAGTCGGAGGTGCCGTGCATGCCGTGCCGGTAGACGATCGCGGCCAGCACGCCGAGCAGGGCGAACCCGAGCGAGCCGCCGAGGTAGTTGCCGGTCTCCGACATGGACGCGGCGGAGCCGGCCCGTTCCGGGGGGACGGAGCCGAGGACGAGGCCGGTGCCGAGGGCGAACAGCGGGCCGGTGCCGAGGGCGAGGACGGTGATGCCGGTCATCGCCAGCGGCAGGGCGCCGTCCCCGTCGACGGCGGCCAGCAGCAGGCCGCCGAGTGCCGAGAGGGCCAGGCCGCCCGCGATCGCGGCGGTCTGCTTCATCCGGCGGGCGAGCGCGGGTGCGGTCATGGTGCCGACGGCCACGCCGATGCCCATGGGGGCGAACAGCACCGCCGAGACGGCCGGCGAGTGGTCGAGCACGTTCTGCAGGTACTGGGTGACCAGCAGCCCGGTGCCCGCCATCGCGACGCCCGCGAGGACCAGCCCGACCAGGACGGCCGTGAACGGCCGACTGCGCAGCAGGCGGAGGTCCAACAGCGGGGAATCGACCCGGAGTTGACGCCGGACGAAGAGCATCCCCAGCACCGCGCCGACCACCAGCGCGACGGCCGGCCAAGCCGAGGCCCCGCCCGAAATGCCGTCCACGGCCAGCTGCTTGATGCCGTACACCAGCAGCATCATCGCCGCCAGCGACAGCCCGACGCCCGCCGGGTCCAGGCGGCCGGCGCGGTCGCTGCGGAACTCGGGGAGCAGCGCCGGCCCGGCGATCAGCAGGAGCAGCATCGGCGGTACGGCGATCAGGAACACCGATCCCCACCAGAAGTGCTGGAGCAGCACGCCGGCCAGCACCGGCCCGAGCGCGCCGCCGGCGAACTGGCCGGTGGCCCAGATGGCGATGGCCCGGCCGCGTGCCCGCTCGTCGCGGAACATGTTGGTGATGAGCGACAGCGTGGAGGGGGCCAGGGTCGCTCCGGCGACGCCCAGCAGGGCCCGCACGACGATGAGCATCAGCGGATCGACCGCGAAGGCGGCCACCACCGAGAGCACCGCGAACGCGGCGGCGCCGGTCAGCAGCAGGCGCCGACGGCCGATCCGGTCGCCGAGGGTGCCCATGGTGATGACCAGGCCGGCCACCATGAGGCCGTAGCTGTCGCTGATCCACAGCTGTTGGACGTTGTCCGCCCCGAGGTCGGCGCTGAGCCGTGGCAGCGCCAGCAGCAGCGCGGTCACGTCCATCGCGACGATCAGGGTCGGCAGCATGAGCAGGGCCAGTCCCCACCGTGCCCGGTCGACTCGCATCTCCGAAAGCTCCTTCTTCACCTGTTCCCGACGTTTCGCCGGATGGTCGGAGCGGCCGAGCGGTTCTTGACACCCCCGCCCGTCCCGGCGGGCAAAGAATTTCTCGTCCGGAACTCGCCCGGAAGATGTCAAGACCGCGTCGACGGCTCCGACCACACCCCGAGGGCCCCGGCCGGGGCCGCCGAACAACGAGGAGTGCGAGATGAAGTTCCTGATCGGCCTGCACATCAACCCGGCGGTGCTGGACGCGCTGACCGACGAGGAGAAGGCGGGTCTCGGCGCCGGCCACGGCAGGTTCATCCAGACGCTGAAGGACTCCGGCGAGCTGATCCTCACGCAGGCGCTGGTGGATCCGTCGCAGTCGGCGGTGGTGTCGGTGCGGGGCGGGCAGACGGTGGTGACGGACGGCCCGTTCCTGGAGGCGAAGGAGTTCCTGGGCGGCTTCTACCTGGTGGACTGCGAGAACAAGGAGCGGGCGGTCGAGCTGGCGGCGCAGATCCCGGACGCGGCGATCGCGGGTCTGGGGGTGGAGGTGCGTCAGGTGATGTTCTCCGACGGAAACCTGGAGGCATGACAGCAACCGACTTCGAGGGCCTGCTGCGTGAGCTCGCGCCGCAGGTCCTCGGCACGCTGGTCCGCCGGTACGGCCGGTTCGAGGGATGCGAGGACGCCGTCCAGGAGGCGGTGCTGGCGGCGGCCGTGCAGTGGTCGGCGGAGGGTGTGCCGGACAGTCCGCGCGGCTGGCTGGTGACGGTGGCGTCGCGGCGGCTGGTGGACCAGGTGCGCAGTGACCGGGCGCGCCGCGAGCGGGAGTGGGCGATGGCTGCGGAGGTGGTGCCGGAGGAGGTGCCTGGCACCGACGACACGCTGGTGCTGCTGTTCCTGTGCTGCCATCCGACGCTGACGGCGGCGTCCCGGACGGCGTTGACGCTGCGTGCGGTGGGTGGTCTGACGACGGCGGAGATCGCCCGCGCGTTCCTGGTGCCGGAGGCGACGATGGCGGCCAGGATCAGCCGGGCCAAGCAGCGGATCCGGGCGGCGGGCAGCCGGTTCGTGCTGCCGGTCGGCGCGGAGCGCGAGGAGCAGCTGCGGGTGGTGCTGCACGTGCTCTACCTGATCTTCAATGAGGGCTACATCGCCTCCTCGGGCAGCGAGTTGCACCGCGCGGACCTCGCCCGCGAGGCGATCCGGCTGACCAGGACGGTGCATGAACAGCTGCCGGGCGACAGCGAGGTGACGGGGCTGCTGGCGCTGATGCTGCTGACGCATGCCCGCCGGGAGGCGCGGGCGACGGCGTCCGGCGATCTGGTGCCGCTGGACGGGCAGGACCGCTCGAAGTGGGACCGCGCGCTGCTGGGCGAGGGCATGGCGCTGGTCCGGGCGTCGCTGGCGGATCCGGCGCTGGGGCCGTACCAGTTGCAGGCCGCGATCGCGGCGACGCACGCCGACGCGGCCACCGCGGCGGAGACCGACTGGCCGCACGTGCACGCGCTGTACCTGGTGCTGGAGCGGATCGCGCCCAATCCGATGGTGACGCTCAACCGTGCGATCGCCCTCGCCGAGACCGAGGGCCCGGCCGCGGGCCTGGCGCTGCTGGCCGCCCTGGACGAGGACGGGCGGCTGGCCGGCCACCACCGGCTGCTGTCGGTGCGGGCGCACCTGCTGGAGCGGAGCGGCGACCTGGCCGGGGCGTTCGCGCACTACCGACGTGCCGCGAAGGCCACCGCGAGCCTCGCCGAGCAGCGCCATCTGGAGTTCCGGGCGGCCCGGGTGCGGACCCAGCAGTCGCGTCCATGACATGAGGTCATGCCCCTGACAGCGGAGCCGGAACTCCACATGCGTCGATCCGGGGCCGCGCCTAGCGTGGGGAAAGGACATCGTCGATCCGACGATGACGTCCGTCCTTCCCCGAGGAGGCGTATCCGATGCTTGCCCAGACCGTGCTTACTCCGCACCGGGCGACGACGCCCGAACTCGGCGCCGTGCGGGCGCTGATGACCGAAGACGAGTCGACGGTCAGCGACGCCCCGCTGTACCGCCCCGAGGCGCTCGGCCTGCTCCTGCTCGCCCTGTTGCTCTCCCCGAAGGGTCCCAAGGAGAAGAAGTAGCACCGACCCGGCATCAAATCGGAAAACCCGGAAGAATCGGAAGAAAGTAGCAGACCCCATGCCGTTCGCCGAATCGCCCCAGCGGGAGTTCGCTGCCGCGACCGAGTGGGCGGCAGGCCGCACCCTCGACGCTCTCACCGGCGCCGAGGGCGCGGCTCTTCCCGCCCCCGCCGCGCCGGAGCCGCAGGCCCTGCTGGCCGGAGTCCGGGTACTGGGCCCGGACGTGTTCGCCCCGACCCTGCTCACCGGCGTCCCGACCCCGCCGGAGACCGCCGAGCTCGCCGCCGAGGCGTTCCGGCTGTTCCCCTCCGACGAGTCCGGGATCCACGTGTGGCGCGACCGGGCCACCGCCGAACTCCTCTCCCTCGCCGGCTACCCCGTCCTGGCCCCGCCCCCGCCCCCGCCGCCCGACCCGGGCGAGGACGGCTGGCAGCACTGGTCGGTGCGAATGGCGCAGCTGTCCTGCCTCGCCCTGCCGACCCTGGACGGCCCGGTGCACCGGCTCGCCCACGAACACCCGCTCGCACTCGCCCGCGGCGCCGCCCGCGCCGTGCTGCGCCGCGACCACCGCACCGCCGCCCGGCTGGTCCGCTGGCTGGCCTGGCTGCAGCACACCGGCACCCCGTCCGCGCTGGAACTACCGCCGCTGCTGCGGCAGTTGGCGCTGACCGGCGACGGCACCGCGCGCAGCGCCCTCGACCTGGCCGTCGCCCAGCACCTGGCCGCCGCATGAACCCGGCCGTGCTCGCCGACGCCCACCGGCTGGCCACCCGCTCGCTGGAGTGGCTGCACACCGCGCACGAGCAGGGCCTCGGCGCCCTGCCACCCGACGGAGGGGCCGACCTCTCCGACCCCGACAACGCCTACAAGCCGATCGGCGAATGCGCCCTCGCCGCCTCCCTGGTACTGCGCGAGACCGTCTCCGGCCCGACCGAACGGGAACGTGCCCGGGTGCTGCTCGACTTCGGCTGGCAGCAACTGCGCCAGGGCGACCTGCTGTACGAACGGCAGTTCCGGCACATGCTGCTCAGCGACCCGCTGGAGACCTACCTGCACTTCCACCGGGCCGGCTACCGGCACCCATCGCTCGACGAACTCCTGCGCGGCCTCGACGGGTTGCGCGCCACGCACGCCGTGGAGTCGATGCCGAACCGGCGCCTGGCCGTCGCCAACGCCCGGCACGTGATCGGACTGGAGAGCCGACCCGCCTGGGACGCGCTCGCCACCGCGACCTGGCTCGGCGCCCGGCCCGAACCCTGGGCGATCGACTGGATGACCGCCTACAGCGTCACCCACACCGTCTTCCACCTCACCGACTGGGGCGCTCTGCCCGACCGGCTGCCCGCGCCGCTGCGCGAGTACCTGGCCGCCTGGCTGCCGGTGTGGGCCGACATCTGGCAGGAGACCGGCCAGTGGGACCTGCTCGGCGAACTGCTGATCGTGGACGCCTGCCTGCCCGAGCCGGTGTGCGACCCGCGGAGCTGGGAGCACCTGCTCGCCGCCCAGCGCGAGGACGGCCTGCTGCCACGCGACCTGGACCCGGTCGACGAGGACCCGGCGCGCGCCTTCAAGGACAACGAACACACCGCCGTGGTCGGCGTGGTGGCCGGCACCCTCACCCTCGCCCGCGCCCTCCGGTGAACCCGCACCTCACGGCACTCGCCCGGACCGTACCGCGCGGGTCCGCCATCGCCCTCGCCACCGTCTCCCCCGACGACGGCGAACAACTGCTCTGCCACGGCCGAACGGACGGCCTCTCCAGCGAGCCGGTCACGCCGGACACCGGCTTCGAACTCGGGTCGGTCAGCAAGACGTTCACGGCCCTGCTGCTCGCCGAACTGGTCGCCCGGAACGACCTGAGCCTCCAGGACACCGTCACCGTCTCCGACACCCCGCTCACCCTCCTCCACCTCGCCACCCACACCTCCGGCCTCCCCCGCCTACCGCCCGGCCTGCGGCGCTCGGCACTGCCCTCCTGGTTCACCAACCCGTACGCGGCCTACTCCGCCGCGGACCTGGACCTGGCCATGACCCGAACTCGCCTGCGGCACAAGCCCGGTGACGGGGTGCACTACTCCAACTACGGCGTCGGCCTGCTCGGCCGGACCCTCGCCGAACGCACCGACAGCACCTATCCGGCGCTGCTCGCCGTCCGCGTCGCCGGACCGCTCGGACTCACCGGCACCGGCTGCGAGCCCGGCGCCGCCGTCGGCCACCTGCACGGACGTCCGCTCCCGCCCTGGGAGATCCCCGCCCTGCCGGGCGCCGGCGCCGTCCGCTCCACCGCCCGCGACCTGCTGCGCTACCTGACCCTCCACCTCGACCCGGCCGCCGCCCCGAGCACCCCGCTGGAAACCGCGCTCCACGACGTCCAGCAACCGCGCCTGGTCAAACCCCGTTCCACGGACCGCATCTGCCTGGTCTGGAACCTCCGCCCGACCCCCGACGGCGATGTCCTCTTCCACTCCGGCGGCACCCGCGGCTGCACGTCCTTCATCGCGTTCTCCCCCCAACGCGGCACCGCCCTGGCCGCGTTGACCAACGCCGGCCCCCGGGTCGACGGCCGCTTCATCCAGACCGGCTACCGGCTCTTCCGCGCGCTCTGACGCAGAACGGGCCGCCGACGCCGGCTGCGTCGACGGCCCGTCGGATGCTCTCAACCGGTCAGGCGGCGAACCAGCCGGTCAGGTCCGCGGTGACGTTCACGTTCCCGGTGGAGTTGTAGAACACCACCCGCCCGTCCACGACCGGGACCAGCACCTGGTGCGAAACCGTCTGGCCCGCCACGTAGTTGAGGCTGGAGGTACCAGGACGGTCGGTGCCGTGCGGGTAGGCGGTCAGGTACCCGGTGGCGGTCGAGTCGGTGGCCGTGACGTTCAGCAGTACGGCGGTGGCGCCGGACGGCACGCCATCGACGCCGCCGACCTGGAAGCTAACGATGCCGCCCGCGCCGACGGTGCCCTGGCGGGCGCCGGTGCCGTCGCGGGTGTCGAGCAGGCGCAGCGGGGTGGCGGGGCTGAAGGTGCTGGTGCCGGTCGCCGAGTAGTAGCCGGTGACGTCGGCGATCAGGTCGACGGTGCCGGCGCTGTTGTGCAGGTCGACCTTGCCGTTCACCACGGGGACGGTCACCAGGTTGGAAACGGTCCGGCCGGGGGTGAAGTTGAGGTTCGACGTGCCGGGCAGCGGCTGCCCGTCGGCGTGGGCGGTGATCCAGCCGGTCCCGGTCGGGGACACGGCCGTCACGTTCATGACCACGGCGGTGACGCCGTCGGCCGGGACGCCCTTGACGCCCGTCACCTGCACGGCAGCCGTCTGGCCCGCGCCGATGCGGGCCTTGGGCGCGCCGGTGCCGTCGCGGGTGTCGAGGAAGCGGGCGGGGGTGATCGGCGTGAGGGCGGAGCCCTGGTCGGTGGCGTCGGTGTAGTAGCCGGCGAGGTCGGCGACCAGGTCGAGCGTCCCGGTGTCGTTGCGCAGGTCGATCTTGCCGTTGACCACGGGCACCGTCAGCTCGTTGGCGGTGGTGCGGTGGGCGGCGAAGGTCAGGCTCGGCACCGCGGACTGGCCGGCGGTGAGGTGTCCGTCCTCGCTGGGGTCGACGGCGGTCACGTTCAGCACGACGGAGGTGACGCCGGTGGCCGGGACGCCGTTGGCGCCCGTCACCTGCAGGCTCGTCGTCTGGCCCGCGCCGATGCGGGCCTTGGACGCGCCGGTGCCGTCGCGGGTGTCCAGCAGCCGGGCCGAAGTGAGCGGCACGAAGCGGGACTTGACGGGTGTGTCGGCCGCGGTGACCTCGAAGGCGTTCGGCACGTAGCCCGGCGAGGCCTGTCCCGGGGTGTAGCCCATGCCGTCGCGCAGCAGGTCGTACGTGCCGGGTGCCAGGTTCCTGGTGTCGACGAGCACGTTCAGCACGGTGCCGTCGGCGTTCACCGACTGCGGCCAGACCAGGCTGTTCGTGGAGCTCTGCGCCAGCTTGATCTTGCTGCCCATCGTCAGGCCGGTGCCGCGGATCACGGCCGGCAGCAGGGTGCCGGCCCGGCCGGTCGCCGGGGCGATCGTCTGCGGCGTGCCGTAGTCGGGCCTCGAACCCCCGGCCAGGCCCTGGACGGTGTACTCGACCGGGGTCGGGGACTTGTCCGGGGTGACCATCAGCAGCGCCCGGCCGCCGGTGGAGCTCCAGTTCGTGCAGGCGCCGCCGAACTGGCCGTAGTTCTGGAAGCACTGGTAGCTGTTGTAGGAGTCGGTCCACTCGTTCGGGCCGGAGATCGCCAGCCACGGCGCCAGGTAGGGCCCGGCGTTGCTGGTGGTGCCCGCCACGGTGATGCCCTGACCGGCCTTCAGGTCGATCACGCCGCAGTACGCGGTGTCGGTCTCGGTGAGCATGCCGCTGTGCTGCGGGAAGCCGTTCGCCGACAGCACGTTGGACGCGCACTCGGGGGCCCAGCCGTCCGCCCCGCCGACCTTCCAGGCGTCGACGTTCGCGTGGACCGCCTTGCCCTGGTAACCGGACGCGACCACCAGGGCCACGTACGAGGTCGAACCGGTCATCTTGCAGGAGACGCCCCACTGCCGGCACTGGACCTTGCCGTCGGCGTCCACCGCCATCAGCAGCGTGCCGGCCTCGTAGCGGTTGCCGGTGGTGCGGCTGGTCAGCCAGAACTTGTCGGTGGCCGCGCCGGTGATCCGCACGCAGCGGGCGTCCAGCGCCGAGGTGAAGTCGAACGGGGTGGACGGGCCGCCGACGGCGGTCGAGGAGCGGGTGGTGCACGGCGCGCTCGGCGAGATGTCCCGGCGCACCATCTTGTAGGTGTCCGTCTGGCCGCCGGCCAGCACCGCCGTGTACGAGGTGCCCGGGGTGAACCGGCAGGTGGTGGTGGAGCTGCCTTGCGTCGAGCAGACCTCGGCGCCGGTGCCGTCGGTGATGGACACGGACGCGTTCACCTGGTTCAGGTTGTTCGCGTAGTCCAGCATTTCGGCGGGCGCGTGCTGGTCGGCCGGGATGCTCAGGCAGCGCTGCGGGTCGGTCGCGTTCAGCGAGACCTCGGTGCCCCAGGAGCCGCCGTAGCCGGACTGCGGCCAGGCGGTGCAGCCCGCGTCGCTGTCGGTCCGGTGGACGATCACCCCGTACGGCTTGCCGGCGCCGGCGGTGAGCACGGCCCGGAACGGGGCGGTGCCGGTCAGCTTGCAGGCCGCGTAGCCGTAGCCGCCGTTGTCGCACTGCTTGGCGCCGCCCGCGTCGTCGATCTCGACGGTGGCCGCGGCTCCGTCGGTGGGCGGCCGGTTGAGCAGGTACAGGCCCTTGCCGGAGGCGGTCGGCAGGGTCAGGCAGCGGGCCTGCCCGGCGCTGTCGAAGGTGCCGGTGACGGCGCCGGAGGCGAAGCCGTCGTCGGGGGTGGCGGTGCAGCCGCGGGTCTCGGTCGCCGAGCGCAGCGTCATCCCGTAGGCGCCCACGTCACCGGAGTCGCCGTCCAGCACCCAGGTGTGGTCGCCGGCGGTCAGCGTGCAGTCGGTGCTCTGGCAGCTGTCCAAGGTGCCGTCGGTGCGGAACAGCCGACCGCGCAGGTACGTCCCGGAGTTGTTCACCCAGCTGTACTGGTAGCGGCCGTCGGCGGCCACCCGCAGGGTGCGGCAGCGGGTGGTGGAGGTCAGGTCGGGGGCCTCGCCGTAGGCCTGCGGCTCGACGGTCGCGCAGCCCTCGGGCCGGGACAGCCGGGCGGCGGCGAAGGTGTAGTTGACCGCCTGGCCGGAGACCTGCTGGACCGTCGCCCGGTAGGGCGCGGTACCGGTCAGAGCGCAGTCCAGGCCGCTGCTCGAGTTACCGGTGGTGTAGGAGTCGCAGATCCGCTTGCCGGCGCCGTCGTAGACGGTCCAGGTGGCCTGGTAGTTCGGCCCGTAGGTGCGCAGCAGGTCGCCCGGGGCGAGGTCGGTGGTGTAGCAGTCACCGACCGCGCCGGTGCCCAGCGAGCCGCTGAACGACTTCGCGGTGCCCAGCTTGCTGTCGTCGCCGGCCACCGTCCTGCACGCGCCGGTGGACAGCAGCGGCAGGTAGGCGACGGAGATCGAGTTCGCCCCGTAGGCGTTGGTCAGGTTCAGGGTGTACGTGCCGGCCTGCCCGGTCGCGCAGCGGAACGCGCCGGAGGCGTAGGAGATCACGTTCTCGCAGGCGACGGTCGAGCCGTCGGGCGCGGTCAGCGTCCTGGTCAGGCTGTACTGCTGGGTGGCGAGCACCTGGAAGAGGACCAGGTCGTGGTCCTGCGTCACGTTCAGCGTCGAACTCGCGGTGCCGGACCCGTCCATCGTGCAGGTGACGGGTGCCTTCGGGTCGAGCTCCGCCGGGCAGGCCCCGGTCGGGTCGGACTCCTGCAGCGCCTTCGCGGCCGCCTGGTGCTCGGCCTGCGGGTCCGGCTTCGGCGCGGCCTTCGGTTCGGCTTTCGGTTCGGCCTTCGCCTCCGGTCCCCCCGCGCGCGGCGCCTCGGCCGCGGGCTTGGCGGCGTCGGACGACCCGCCGGCCGCCGCGAAGGCGGTGCCGGACTGGGCGACCAGCGAGGTCAACAGCAGCGCGCCCGCCGCGAACACACCGACGGCGCGTCGGTGCCTGCCGGACGACGGCAGCAATCTCATCGGAACCCCCCAAGGTTCGTCGCTCAACGCCCGTGCCGATCACCGACGTTCGAGCAGCCGGAGTCTAGGGCCGTGCACGCACCATCGCCACCACAATTCGGACACATTTCCGGACGGCCCGGCGGCATGCCGGCGCCCCTTCTTGACGTCGAGCTTGAAGTTGATGGCGGAGATGATGCCGCCGCCGAACTCCTCGTGAACGAGTGTCCACCACCGGCTACGACGGCCCGACCGGCCTCGGCACCCCGCACGGCACGGCGGCCTTCACCGGCTGACGCTCGGACAGACCCACCGACGGGCGGTGGCGCGCAGGGACTCCCCCTCTCCTGCGCGTCACCGCCCTTGTTCCGTTGTGGGTGCGGCCGTCAATGATCAGGACGAGGAGTCAGGACGCGGCGGGGCGGATCAGCCGGTCGTCGGGGATGACGGCGACGCCGAGGATCTCGATCATCGCCTCGGGCTGCCACAGCGCGGGGGTGCCGATGCCGGCCATCGCCGGGTAGACCGGCCCGACGAGTTCGCGCCAGACCTCGCCGATCTGCTTGCCGTGCGCCTGGTAGTCGGGGATGTCGGTGAGGTAGAGCGTGATGCTCACCAGGTCCTCCGGCCGCCCACCGGCCTCGGCGAGCGTGGCGAGCACGTTGCCGAAGGCCTGCCGGAACTGTTCGACGATGCCGCCGGGGACGATCCGCATGTCCCGGTCGAGGGCGGTCTGGCCGCCGAGGTGGAGGGTGTTGCCGCAGAGCGTGCCGTGCGAGTAGCCGCGCGGTTCGGGCAGCGACGCGGGGTTGACCGGGACGGGGGCCGAGTAGCTCGCCATGGAGGACTCCTGCGGGTCTGGTAACCGTCTGGTGCTGTCGGGTGTCTTCGGTGCGCGTCACCGTAGCAGCTATTGACAGTCCTGTGACGGTCGCAGAACCATTGAAACAACGCTCCCGGCACCGGGCGGCGTGCAGCGGTGCCGAAGTGGAGGTTCCTCCCATGCGTCTCGCAACGGTCACCCGCCCGGGCGGCGGCAGCAGTGCCGCGGTGCTCCGGGGTGAGGTCTGGCACGCGCTCCCGGCCCCCGACCTGTCGGCCTTCCTCCGCACCGGCGCCACGCCGCAGCCCGGTGAGCCGATCCCCGGCGCCGTCCCCGTGCTGCCGCTGCCCACGCCGGGCAAGGTGCTCTGCTGCGGGCTGAACTACGCCGAGCACATCCGCGAGATGGGACGTGAACTCCCGTCCCACCCCACGCTGTTCGCGAAGTTCGCGGACACGCTGGCCGGGCCGCAGGACGACCTGGTGCTGCCGCGCGGCCTCCAGCTGGACTGGGAGGCCGAGCTCGCGGTGGTGGTCGGCGCCACGCTGCGCCGCGCCGACCGGGCGGCGGCGCTGGCCGGGATCGCGGGCTACACGGTGGCGAACGACGTCTCGGTGCGGGACTGGCAGAACCGGACGGCGCAGTGGCTCCAGGGCAAGGCCTGGGACGGGTCCTGCCCGGTCGGCCCGGTCGTGGTCACCCCGGACGAGGTGGACCCGGCGGCCGGACTTGAGGTGGTCTGCCGGGTCAACGGCGAACAGGTGCAGCGCGACAGCACCAAGACGCTGGTCTTCGACGCCGCCGACCTGCTGGCCTACATCTCCACGTTCACCGTGCTGCGCCCGGGCGACCTGGTCCTCACCGGGACGCCCGGCGGCGTCGGCGCCGCCCGCGACCCGCAGCGCTTCCTGGCCGACGGCGACGTGCTGGAGACGTCGATCTCCGGCATCGGCACCCTGCGCAACACGGTGCGCCTCACCGACTGACCCCGCACCACCGTCGTACACGGCACCGCCGACGATCCAGCAGAGCGAACTCTCTCGAACCGACCCTCAACGACGAGGAGCTTCCCATGGACCCCACCCCCGGCAACTCCCCCGACTACAGCTCGTACCTGCTGGAGGGCGACAACTCGGTGTACGCCACCGAGAGCGGCCTGGTGGTCCCGGTGGTGACCAGGGCGGGCAACGAGCCCGCCGACACCGGGCAGTCGGCGGGCGCCACCCGGATCTCCGGCGTCAGCATCCAGCACACCCCGGCGAAGCGGCTGTGGTTCGGCAAGGTCGGCAACGAGCCCGGCTACCGGTCGGTGCCGCATCACCACGGCGAGGCGGAGACCGGCGGCTACGTGCTGTCGGGCCGGGGCCGGATCTACTTCGGCGCGAAGTTCGCCGACTACGTCGATCTCGCCGAGGGCGACTGGGTGTTCGTCCCGCCGTTCATGCCGCACGTGGAGTGCAACCTCGACCGCAACCGCCCGCTGACCTGGATGACCACCCGCACCCCGGAGAACATCGTGGTCAACCTGCCCGAGGTGCCGGACGCGGAGCTCCCCGACTGGCTGGAGCGGCCCTGATGGCCGACACCACCTCGGAGTTCTTCGCCGCGGCCGTCGCCCTGGAGCCCGTCGCACCCGAGCACTTCGACCTCGCGTTCACCGCCGTCACCCAGCCCTGTCCGTGGCCGAAGGCGTACGGCGGCGACCTGGTCGCGCAGGCGGCGGCCGCGGCGATGCGCTCGGTCGGGGACGGCAAGGTGCTGCACTCGATGCACTCGTACTTCATGCGCCCGGCCGAGATCGGCGAACCGGTGCGCCACGAGGTCGAGTTGCTGCGCGACGGCCGCGGCTACGCGACCCGGCAGGTGCGCGCCTACCAGCGCGGCAAGGCGCTGTACGTGTGCCTGGCCAACTTCGCGGCGGGCGAGCCCGGCGGCAGCTTCGCCGCCGCGCCGCCCGGCGGTCTGCCCGGCCCTGATGAACTGCTCGGCTCCGCCGCCTACTTGGCGGACCGCGAGGGCGGCACCATGACCGAGGCGTCCAAGGAGTACTGGTCGGCGGGGCGCAGCTTCGACCTGCGGCACGTACCGGGCCCGGTGTACCTGGACGTCGAGGGCGGGCGGGCGCCGCACCAGGCGGTCTGGGTGCGGCCGTTCGACGCGCTGCGGCCGGTGGAGGGGCTGAGCGACGCGCAGCGGGACGCGGCGGCGCTGGCGTACGTGTGCGACTACACGATCCTGGAGCCGGTGCTGCGGGTGCTGGGCCTGGGGTGGGCGCGGCCGGGGCTGGTCACGGCGAGCCTGGACCATGCGATGTGGTTCCACCGCCCGCCGCGCCCGGGGGTGTTGGACGGCTGGCTGCTGTACGCGCAGCAGGCGGTGGCGGCGGAGTCCGGCCGGGGTCTCGGCGAGGGCCGGTTCTTCACGCCGGACGGTGTGCATCTGGCGACGGTGCTCCAGGAGGGCATGATCCGGGCGGGGGACGGCAGATGACGGAGTCGGGTTTCCGTGACACGTTCGCGCGCGACCACCTGCCGCCGGCCGGGCAGTGGCCGGTGCTGGAGTTCACCACCGAGTCGCTGCACTACCCCGAACGCCTGAACGCCGCGGTGGAGTTGCTGGACCGTCAGGTCGCCGCGCTGGGCCCGGACCGGCCGGCGCTGCGCACGCCGGGCGGGGAGGTGTGGACGTACGGCGAGTTGCAGCTGCGGTCGGCGCAGGTGGCGCAGGTGCTGACCGAGGATCTGGGCCTGGTGCCGGGCAACCGGGTGCTGCTGCGTTCGCCGAACAATCCGTGGGCGGTGGCGGCCTGGCTGGGCGTGCTGCGGGCCGGCGGGATCGCGGTGGCCACCATGGCGGCCTTGCGGGCACGGGAGTTGGGGCCGATCGTGGCGAAGACCCGGCCGGTGCTGGCGCTGGTGGACCACCGATTTTTGGAAGAGATGAGGGGCTTGGACGAGGTGCGGGGCCTCCCGGAGCTCACGGTGGTGCCGGTCGGCGGCAGCGCGAAGGACGACCTGGTGCAGCGGGCGGCGGGCAAGGAGGGCCGGTTCACGGCGGTGGACACGGCGGCGGACGACGTGGCGCTGTTCGGGCCGACCTCGGGGACCACGGGCGTCCCGAAGATCACCGTGCACTTCCACCGCGATCTGCTGTCGATCGACAACACCTTCGGCACCTCCACCCTGCGGCTGCGCCCGGACGACCTGGTGGCCTGCACGGCGCCGCTGGCGTTCACCTTCGGGCTGGGCATGCTGGTGGTGTTCCCGCTGCGGGCGGGCGCGTGCGCGTTCCTGACCGAGTCGGCGACGCCGGCGCAGCTGGCCGAGCTGGTGGCCGAGCACGGGGTGACGGTGCTGGCGACGGCGCCGACCGCGTACCGGCAGATCGTCAAGTCCGGTCTGACGCATCGGATTTCATCTCTGCGCGTGGCGGTGAGCGCGGGCGAGCACATCCCGCTGGAGGTGTGGGAGCAGCTGCGGGCGGAGACCGGTCTGCGAGTGGTGGACGGCATCGGCGCGACGGAGTTGCTGCACATCTTCATCTCGGCCGCGGGTGACGAGATCCGCCCGGGCGCGACGGGCCGGCCGGTGCCGGGGTTCCGGGCGACGGTGCTCGGCCCGGACGGCGAGGAGCTCGGCCCGGGCGAGGAGGGGCGGCTGGCGGTGATCGGCCCGGTCGGCTGCCGGTACCTGGACGACGAGCGCCAGGCCGACTATGTGCTCAACGGCTGGAACGTCACCGGCGACACCTTCGTCCGCGACGAGGACGGCTACTTCTGGTACCGGGCGCGCAGCGACAACATGATCGTCTCGTCCGGCTACAACATCGCCGGGCCCGAGGTGGAGGCCGCCGTGGACACCCATCCGGACGTGGTGGAGTCGGCGGTGGTGGCCGCGCCCGACGCCGAACGCGGCTCGGTGGTCTGCGCGTTCGTGGTGCTGCGGCCGGGCGCGGCGGCGGACCCGGCGACGGCCCGCAGCATCCAGGACCACGTGAAGCGGCAGCTCGCGCCGTACAAGTACCCGCGCGAGGTGCGGTTCGTCGAGGCGCTGCCGCGCAATCCGAGCGGCAAGCTCCAGCATTTCCGGCTGCGCAGGCTCGTCGAGGACTCGGCAGTGGAGGGCACGGCATGAGGATCGCGGTGGTCGGCGGCGGCCCGGGCGGGCTGTACTTCGCCGCGCTGATGAAGCAGTTGGACCCCTCGCACCGGGTGACGGTGTGGGAGCGCAACGCCCCCGAGGACACCTTCGGCTTCGGTGTGGTGTTCTCCGACGAGACGCTGACCGGCATCGCGGGCGCGGACGAGGTGGTGCACGCCGCGATGGAGCGCGGCTTCGCCCGCTGGACGGACATCGACGTCGACTTCAACGGCCACCGGTTCACCGTCGGCGGGCAGGGGTTCGCCGCGATGGGCCGCAAGGACCTGCTGGAGATCCTCCAGCGGCGCGCCGCGGAGCTCGGCGTGCGCGTCCGCTACCGCACCCCGGCGCCGGGCGTCGAGGAACTGCGGGCCACCCACGATCTGGTGCTGGCGGCGGACGGTGTGCACTCCGCCGTGCGGACCTCGCTCGCCGAGGCGTTCCGCCCGTCGCTGGACACCCGGCACAACAAGTACATCTGGCTCGGCACCGACCTGGTCTTCGAGGCGTTCCAGTTCTTCGTCAAGCAGACGGAGTGGGGAACCATGCAGATCCACGGCTACCCGTACTCGGCGACGGGCTCGACGTTCATCGTGGAAATGCACGAAGAGGTGTGGCGGCGGGCCGGTTTCGACCGCACCGCCGGGCGGGAGTTCGGGCCGGGCGAGTCCGACGACGACGCGGTCTCCCGGATCGCGGAGATCTTCGCCGAGGAGCTGAAGGGCCACCAGGTCTTCACCAACAAGTCGCGCTGGCTGAACTTCACCACCGTCCGCAACGAGCGCTGGTACGACGGCAACGTGGTGCTGCTCGGCGACGCCGCGCACACCGCGCACTTCTCGATCGGCTCCGGCACCAAGCTCGCCATGGAGGACGCCCTGGCGCTGGCGGCCTGCCTGCACGAACGGGCAACCGTTCCCAAGGCGTTGGCCGCGTACCAGGAGGAGCGCCGGCCGGTGGTCGAGTCGACCCAGCGGGCCGCGCAGGCCTCGCTGGAGTGGTTCGAGAACATCGGCATGTACGCCGACCAGGAGCCCGCCCAGTTCGTCTTCAACCTGCTGACCCGCTCGCGCCGGATCACCTTCGAGAACCTGAAGGAACGCGACGCGGAGTTCGCCGCGCTGGTGGAGGGCGACTTCGCCCGGCAGCAGGGGCTGGCGGCGGCGCCGGCCATGTTCCAGCCGGTGCGGATCGGCGAGTTGGAGCTGAACAACCGCGTCGTCGTCTCGCCGATGGACATGTACTCCGCGGTGGACGGCGTGCCCGGCGACTTCCATCTGGTGCACCTGGGTTCGAAGGCGCTCGGCGGCGCGGGCCTGGTGATGAGCGAGATGGTCTGCGTCTCCCCCGAGGGCCGGATCACGCCCGGCTGCGCGGGCCTGTGGAACGACGCGCAGCGCGACGCCTGGCATCGCACCACCTCCTTCGTGCACCAGCACAGTTCGGCGAAGATCGGCCTCCAGCTCGGCCACTCGGGCCGCAAGGGCTCGACCCGGCTGATGTGGGACGGCATCGACGAGCCGCTCCCCGACGGCAACTGGGAGGTGATCGGGCCGTCGGCGCTGCCGTACGGGCCCGGCTGCCACGTGCCGCGCGAAGCGACCCGCGCCGACCTCGACCGGGTGCTCGCCGACTTCGAGGCGGCGGCGCGGCGCGGGGTGGAGGCGGGCTTCGACCTGATCGAGGTGCACGCCGCGCACGGCTACCTGCTGTCCTCCTTCCTCTCCCCCGTCGCCAACCGCCGCACCGACGCGTACGGCGGCAGCCTGCCCCGGCGCCTGCGTTTCCCGCTGGAGGTGTTCGACGCCGTCCGGCGGGCCGTGCCGGAGCGGATCCCGGTGACGGTGCGCATCTCGGCGACCGACTGGCTGCCGGACGGCACCACCGAGGAGGACGCGGTGGAGATCGCCCGGGCCTTCGTCGAGCACGGCGCGGCCGCGATCGACGTCTCCTCCGGGCAGGTCGCCAGGAACGAGAAACCGGCCTACGGGCGCTCCTACCAGACGCCGTTCGCCGACCGGATCCGCCACCGGGTGGCGGCCCCGGCGGGGGTGCAGGTGATCGCGGTGGGCGCGATCTCCTCCTGGGACGACGTCAACTCGATCCTGCTGGCCGGCCGCGCCGACCTGTGCGCACTGGGCCGCACCCACCTGTACGACCCGCAGTGGACGCTGCACGCGGCGGCCGAACAGGACTACCGCGGCGCGGGCGCCGACTGGCCGGTGCAGTGGCGGGCCGGACGCCGCCGCCCGCCCACCGCGCGCACCGACCGCGTCCCGCCCCGGCTGTCGCTGCTGCGCGACGGCGCCCCCGCCACCGTGCACCTGCGGTGGACGCCGGACCGGATCGGGGCTCCCGCGTGAGGGCCCGGGGTGCGGTCCGATCATCGGTTCGACGTCCGTCATACTCACTGGGATGAGCGAGACACTCGGCGGGACGAGCGGGGCACTCGGCGGGACGGCCGAGCCCACGGACGACGCCCGGCCCACCGCGGCACGCCGTTCCCGCACCGTGCTGGTCACCTTCCTCGGCGCCGTCGTCCGCAAGCTGGGCAACTGGATGCCGATCGCCGGCACCGTCGAACTGCTCACCCAGGCCGGCCTGGACGCCTCCAGCGTCCGCACCGCGGTCTTCCGGCTCAAGCAGCGCGGCTGGCTGGAGGCCCAGACCCGCTCCGGCGTCCGCGGATACGCGCTGACGCCCGCCGCGCTGGAGGCACTGGCCGCCGGCGACGAGGTGATCTGGCACGCCCGGCAGCCCGCCGACCTCGCCGACGGCTGGTGCCTCGTCAACTTCTCCGTCCCCGAGTCCGCCCGCGCCAGACGCCACCAACTGACCGCGCACCTGGCCGCACTCGGCTTCGGCAACATCGGCGCGGCGGTGTGGATCGCCCCCGCCCGCATGCTCCCCGCCGCCGGGCGCGCCATCGACGAACTCGGCCTGACCGACCAGTGCGCCCTCTTCACCGGCGACCACGTCGGCGGGCAGGACCTCGCCGCGATGGTCCGCAAGGGCTGGGACCTGGACGAAATCGACCGCCGCTACCGGGAGTTCCTCACCGACCGCACCGCCGAGGCCGACCGCCTGGCCGCGACCGCGTTCGTGGACGGCCGGGACGCCTTCACCGGCTACCTGTCCGTGGTCGACGACTGGCGCAAACTCCCCTTCCGCGACCCGGGCCTGCCCCCGCAGGTCCTGCCCCCCGACTGGTCCGGCCCCGCCGCCGTCCACCTCTTCGAACAACTCGTCGCCGCCCTCGAGGGCCGCGCCCTCGCCCACGCCGCGCCGTACTGGTCGCCCCGCTAGGCCGTTTTTCGAGCCGAACGAAATGCGGCCTAGCCGGCGGGCAGTTCCTCGGCCGGCAGCCGGCCGGCCTTGACGGCCTTGACCAGCGCCCGGTGGTCGCGTTCGTTCTGGTCCGCGTACGCCTCGGCGAACGACACCAGCGCGTGGTCGAACACGTCCTTCTTGCCCAGGTACGCGGCGATGGCGATCCGGTCGCCGGAGCGGGCGTGGGCGCGGGCCAGAGTGAATCCGCAGACCTCGCCGAAGACCTGCATGCCGGACGGCAGCAGGTCCTCGGCGACCACGATGCCCTTCCAGTCGCGCAGTTGGCGGATGTAGAAGTCGCGCTGCCGGTCGTCGAGGCCCCGCACCCGCTCCCAGCCGAGGAAGATGTCGCTGGCGGCCTGCATCAGCCGCTGGCCGGCCACCACCCGCTCGCCCTGGTTGTGGTACTCGCTGGCGCCGACGTGGGCGGCCAGTACGGACGGGCCGGCCTCCTTGGCCTGCAGGAACAGCGGGTCCTGGCCGTCCCGGCCGAGCATCAGGAAGATCCAGCAACGGGTGCCGACGCTGCCGACGCCGACCACTTTGCGGGCCACGTCCACCAGCCGGTAGTCGGCCAGCAGGGTGCGCCGGTCGGAGCTGAGGGTGCTGCCGTAGCGTTCGAGCAGACTACGGAACTCCCGTTCCAGCGCGGCACGTTGCATCTCCGGCAGCAGTTCGTCGATGGGCATCAGCAGCGGCGGGTCGGGGGCGATCCGTACCTCACCGTCGATCACCCGGGTGAGTTTGCCGAAGACCTGGAGGCTGTCCCGGGTGCGGGCCTTGGCCATGCTGCGGGCCAGCATCGTCCGGCCGCGCTTGTGGAGGCGCCCGGTGGCCAGGGCCTGGAGCTGGGTGGAGTCCATCCGGGTGTACCAGAGGTCGAGGTTGCCCAGGGCGGCGAAGCGGGTCATCGACTCGCGGTACGACCGGACGGTGGCCCGCACGATGTCGGCCCGCACCTTGTCGTCGAAGTCGTTGGCCCGCCCGGCGATCACCAGGCTGGCCGCCAGCCGCTTGACGTCCCATTCCCAGGGGCCGGGCAGCGTCTCGTCGAAGTCGTTGATGTCAAACAGGAGTTGACGCTCCGGCGAGGCCAGCAGCCGGAAGTTCAGCATGTGGGCGTCGCCGCACAGCTGGGCCCGGATGCCGGAATCCGGCGAGCCCGCCAGGTCCGAGGCCATGATCGCGGCGGCGCCCCGGTAGAACCGGAACGGCGACTCCATCATCCGGGCGTAGCGGATCGGCACCAGCTCGGGCAGCCGGACCGCCGACTGCGCCTTCAGGATCTTCAACGGATCCGGCCGGTCCTTCGCCGCCCGGAACTCCGCATGACTCGAACGCGGGGCACGCCGCCGGGCCTCCCGCCCGAGCGCCACCCGCTCCTCGGGCGTCGCGTTCGGCACGGCCCGGATCGCCGTGGTCGACTCCTGGTCCATCCGAGGCCTCCTCGCGCTCACCCCACCCGTCTCCGGCGCCCGGCGGACGCCCACCTCCGATCATCTCGGCACCGGGCCGATCCGGCCTGTCGGATCAACGGCGGCCTCGGCCGGCCAGGCGGCCGCGCAGAGTGCGGTGACCAGCTCCTCCTGGTAGCGCGCGGCAGCGAGCCAGGCCGCGGCGAAACCCAGGTGATCGGCGCCGTGCAGACGGCCGAACACATCACGCTCCCGATCCGCCGCCGCCGCGTGCAGCGCGACCACCAACTGCTCCGCGGTGCCGAGACCCACCGCCCGCAGCCCGCGCCCTTCCGCGGCGGCCTGCGCGGAGCGTCCGGCCAGCGCCCGGCGACCGCCGGTGACGGCCTGTTCGAGCGGGCGGGTCAGCAGGTGGAAGGGCGGTTGCGGGGGGAACGCGGCGGCAGGCGGCGCTTCGGCGTGGCCCGGCGGCAGGTCGGCGTGTTGAAGGCGTTCCAGGCCCAGGCTGACGCGGTCGCGGTACGCGGGCGGCAGAGTGAGCAGCGGGCCGGGGCGTCCCGGGGCGGGGGCGGCGGCCAGCAGGCGCAGGCGCGGGTGGGTGGCGCGCTCCAGGCGGCCGATCACGCGCAGCGGCAGGCCGGGTACGGAGGCGAGTGCCGCGAGGTTGGCGGCGAAGGCGAGTCGCGGGTGGTCGTGGGCGGGCAGCAGCGCCACCGCCGTCCCCGCGCACTCGGCGAGCAGTTGCGGGCCGGGCGAACCGGGGACGGCGCCGGGGCCGAGCACGGTGACGTCGAGGAACAGCAGGTCCGACCCGGCGGGCCGCCGCTCGTGCGGGGTGCGTCCGACGGTCAGGGCGCGGGCGATCTGGGCGGGCACCGGTTCCGCCCAGAGCCGGGCGACGGGCTCCTCGTCCCAGTCGGCCCCGGCGGCGCGCACGGCCCGGACCTGCGCGCCCGCGCCGAGGCGCCCGGACTCGGTCCGGGTCGCACCCTGGATGACCAGCCCGGCGCGGGCGAGGTCGCGGTGCGACAGCGCCGCGTCCCCCAGCCGGACCGGCCGGCCGGCCGCCGCCCCCGCGAGTTGCGCGGCTTCGGTCGGATCGGCGTGCGGGGTGACGTCGGAGACGGTGGCGAGCTTCCCGTCGGCGTCCACCACCCAGACCGTCACACCGGCGTGCGTGGCCGACACCACCGGCTCGGCGAACAGCCCGTACAGGCGCAGCGAGCCGACCTCCCGGTACGTCTGCCGGGCCGCTCCGCGCAGCTCCCCGGGCGTCAACACGGTGGTGGCGCCGAGCAGTTCGCGATGGGCGGTGGCCAGGTCGGCGAGCCGGTGGTCGGGCTCGGCGGCCCGGGCGGCGCGCAGCCGGGTGACCACGGTGGTGGCCAGCGCGGCCGGCCGGTGCAGGCCGAGCAGCCGGGCCTGGTGGGCGGTGCGCAGCAGTTCCGCCTGCAGGATGCTGCCGGCGCCGCTGATGCCGGCGGCCAGGGTGTCGGCCGCGACCCGGCGCAGGCGGTCGACGGCTTCGGCCTCGGCGGGGGTGAGCGGCTCGTCCGGCGGCGGGGCGTCAACTCCCGCGCCCGGTACGGGTTCCGAAGGCGTTGGCACCGGTTCGTCGGCGGCGGGCGCGGCCAGCGGCGCGGCCGTGACGGCGGCGGCGCGGTGCAGGCAGTCGGGGGCGAGCAGGCAGCCGCACCGGACGTCGTCGGCCGTACGGACGGTGCCGCCGGGGGCGTGCAGGACCAGCACGGTCTCGTCGTCGATCCGCAGTGTCCAGTCGTCGCCGGTCCGCTCGATCGGGCGGTCGGCGAGTTTGGCGGCCGCGCCGTCGAGCCGCTTCTGGAGGCGCGCCGACAGGGCCGACACTACCTCCGCGACCACCTCGGCGGCCACCGCGGGCCATTGGGTGTCTGTCATCGGATCTTCTCCCCCACCCAGCGGGCCAGTTCCAGCGGGCTGAGCGCCGCCACCGGCATGCCCGCGGCGACGAGTTGTTCGGCGACGGCCACCGAGTACCGCGGCTTTCCGGTGTCGTCGAGGGCGGCGCAGCCGAGCAGCTGGCAGCCGGCGCCTACCAGCGCCCGGGTCTCCGTCAGGAGCCCGCCGAGCGGGTAGCCCTCCTCGAAGTCGCTCACCACCGCGATCAGCGTGCGGGACGGCACGGTGACCAGCTCGCGGGCGTACCGCAGGCCCGCCGCGATGTGCGTCCCGCCGCCGACCCGGACCTCCAGGAGCAGCCCCAGCGGGTCGTCGACCCGTCCGCTCAGATCGACGACGTCGGTCGAGAAGGCCACGAAGTGCGCGGTCAGGGACGGGACTCCGGCCAGGATCGACGCGGTCAGCGCGGCCCAGACGGTGGACGCCTCCATCGACCCGGACACGTCCACGACGAGGATCAGCCGCCAGTCGTTGGCCTGGGTGGCCCTGGTCCGGATGACCGGCCGTTCGGGCACGATCACGGTGCTTCCGTCGGCGCCGGGACGGGCGGTGGCGAGGTTGGCCCGGATCGTCCGGTCGAGGTCGAGCGGGCCGCCGCGACGGCGGCTCGGCCGGGGCAGGGTGAGTCCGGTCAGCGCGGGGCGCAGCGTGCTCGCCAGCTCGCGCGACAGTTCCTCCACCAGCCGCCGGACCAGCGGGCGCAGGGCGGCGAGGCGCGCTTCGGGCAGGCCGCCCGCGTGCTGGAGCACCGTGCGCAGCAGCTCGACCGAGGGGCGGACGGCCTCCGGGGCGAGCGCCTCCAGCACATCGGTACGGCCCGCGCCGGCCGCGGCGGCGAGCACCTCCTCGCGGATGCCCGGCCCGAACAGGGCCACCAGTTCCTCCGACCACTCCCGGACGCCCGGGTACGGGGCTTCCCGGCCACCGCGCCAGTCACCGGTCGGGCCGGGCGCGGAACCCTCGCCCCGGCCGGTGCCGTACAGCTCGTCGAGCGCGGCGGCGAGTCGCGCGGACCGGCCGGTCGGGGCCGGGCCGCTGCCCGGGCGTCCGAGTACCAGCCGCCATCGGTCGGCGGGCGGGAGAGTCGTTCCGGGGGTTCCGGTCGGGCGGGTTGGCTCGTCGGGCGCGTGAAGCCTTGCGGGATCGTCCGCTTTTTCGATCAACAATCCACTGGCTTCGAGCAATTGACGCACAGCCAGATCAGCCCGCGCCCAGGTGGCGAGGGTGGCCGGGTCGAGCTCGGTCGGCAGGGTGTCGACCCGGGCGCCGAGGCGTTCCTCGACGACGGCGAGCAGCCGGTCGCGGGCGGCCGGGCTGAGTGTGTCGAACCCGCCGCGCAGGGCGGGCAATCGGTCCAGGAAGGCTTCGTCGGAGAGCTCGGTGACGCGGGCCAGCAGGGGTTCGAGCGCGGCCGGGGCGGCGGTGAGCAGCCCCTCGGCCGCGGTGAGCAGCCCGCCGAGAGAGCGACTGAGTGCCGCCCGGCCCGCCGGGGCGGAGGCGGCGTCCACCCAGGAGGCGACCCGCCCGCCGAACTCGGCGGGCTCCTGGTGGCCGAGCAGCACCCGGGTCGCGCCGGCGGCGCCGCGGATCAGCGGCGAGCCGTCGTCGGCGAGGCGGCGGAGGGTGTGGCCGAGCCGGATGCCGCCGTCGGCGTCGGCCCGGCGGGCGAACTCCACCAGGGCGCGGGCGTCGGCGAAGTCGTCGGAACCGGCCAGGCCCTCGAGCCCCCTCACCGCGGCGGCGGTGAGCAGTTCGGCGGCCTCGGCGGCCTGGCCGAGCAGCGGCGCGACTGCCTCGCGGCCGGCCAGGTGCCCGGCGGCGAACCGGTCGAGCAGGGCGAGCCCGTCGAGCAGTTCGGCGAGGGACGCCACCGCCGGTACCTCCTCGGCGAGTTGGCCGAGCCGGGCGGCCGTCAGCGCGGGCAGGGCGCACCCGGCGGCGGCGGCGAGACCGTCGATGGTCTGCCGGGCCGTCGAGCCGCCCGCCTCCCGTTCGCGCCGCAAGCGCTCGCGCAGCGCACCGTCGGCGGCCTGACCGGGCGTCACCCCGCGCACTCCCGCAACGGTGAGCATCGCGGCAACGGCCGGCGTCCACTGCACCCGCCACCGCGACCCGACCGCGTCGGTGCCGCCCGCACCGGTCACGGCGACCGGTTCGCCGTAGGGCACGCCGCACACTTCCAGGCGGCGCAGCAGCAGTTCGCGGCGGGCGTCGAGGGACGAGCGGTGCGGGTCGAGCCGGAGATCGCGCGCGGACGGCTCGGCTGCGTCGGGCAGGCCGAGTTCGACGAGCAGTGCCTCGACGGCCGGTCCGAGACCGGTGCGGGGCGCGGCCGGGGTCGGACGACCGGTGCGGCTGCCGACCAGCACCTCCTCGAGCGCCCGGGCAACAGCCCGACCGCGCCCGAGCGGTTCCCCCTGCGCGAGGGCGGTCTGCACCGCCTCGATCAACTCCCCCCGCCCCGGCGCCGGAAGCCCGCGCAGCCGGGCCAGGTCTCCTGCCAGCCGCACCACCTCCCGCGCATCGGCGGGCCCGGCAGGGTGCCCCTGGCCACGCAGCGCGTCGCAGATCCGGACCGCGGTGCGGGTGAGCTCCGTGGCGAGCCGGTCCGGGTCTCCGCCGGCGGCCAGCACGGTGTGCTGCCACTCCGGGTCCCGGATCCCGGCGGGGTAGCCGGAGCGGGCGTCGAGCAGCGGGTACGTGTAGGGGACGAGCGAGATGACGTACGACTCCGGCCCGCCGGTCGACGCAGGTGCAGTCTCCGACGACGGCACGGTCGCGACGGGCTGTGCCTGGGCAGTCGCCGGTACCGCGCCAGCCGCCGAAGGGGCGGTCGTCGCCGGTACCGCGCCAGCCACCGAAGGGGCGCTCGTCGCCGGGGCCACGCCAGCCGCCGAAGGAGCGCTCGCCGCCGGGGCCACGCCAGCCGCCAAAGGGGCGCTCGCCGCCGGGGCCGCACCAGCCGCCGAAGCAGCGCTCGCCGCCGACGTCGGGGCAGCCGCTGACGGCGGATCAGCCACCAGCCCGTCAGCGACCGACCACGGCACGACAGCTGCCGAAGGCAAGCTGCTCGTCGCATCCGGGACAACCTCCACCGGCGAGGCAGCCAACGAACACGGGGCAGTCACCGAGGCCGGAACGGCACTTGCCGGTACCGCACCAGCCACCGAAGCAGCGCTCGCCGCCGACGTCGGGGCAGCCGCTGACGGCGGATCAGCCACCAGCCCGTCAGCGACCGACCACGGCACGACAGCTGCCGAAGGCAAGCTGCTCGTCGCATCCGGGACAACCTCCACCGGCGAGGCAGCCAACGAACACGGGGCAGTCACCGAGGCCGGAACGGCACTTGCCGGTACCGCACCAGCCACCGAAGCAGCGCTCGCCGCCGACATCGGGGCAGCCGCTGACGGCGCATCAGCCACCAGCCCGTCAGCAACCGACCACGGCACGACAGCTGCCGAAGGCAAGCTGCTCGTCGCATCCGGGACAACCTCCACCGGCGAGGCAGCCAACGAACACGGGGCAGTCACCGAGGCCGGAACGGCACTTGCCTGCCCCGGCACAGCCCCTGCCCGCGGACCAACGTCCGTCGCCGCGGGAGCACTTGCCGCCCCGGCATCGCCGAGCAGCGCCGACGCGTGAAAGGCCCCGATGACCGCGGCCACCCGGCGGCCGGCCGCCCTGGCCGCGTGGATGCGGGCGCGCATCCACGACTCGCGGTGGAGGTCGAGCGGGTCGACGGTGTGGGCGTCCTGCCGCAGCGCCCAGCCGACGAGCAGGGCGGCGCGGCGGATTTCTTCCGGGGTGCAGCCGGGGGCGGGGGCCTCGACCAGGCGGTCCCACAGGTCTTCGTCGGGGCGGCCGGTCAATCGGCGGCGCAGTGCCTCGGCGAGCCCGGCCGCGCCGCCGGAACCCGCCGCAGCACCGCCGGCGGCGCGGTGGGCGAGCGGCAGGTCGCAGGCGAGGGCGGGCACGCCGTGGCGGGCGGCCCAGCGGAGGGCGGCCAGTTCCGGGGAGAAGTCCGCGAACGGGTAGAACGCCGGTCCGGCACCCTCGTCGGCGGTTGCGGCGGCGAGGGCCACCGGCGCATCGGTGTGCTCGTCGGCGAGGAGGCCGAGCCACGGCTGGAACTCCTCGGGCAGTTCGACGAGCAGCACGTCCGGCCGCGCCGCGTCGAGCAGGGCGGGCAGCGCGGCCGCGATCGACGGGGCGTGGTGGCGCACGCCGATCAGGTAGGGCCCGGGGCCGTCCACGCCCGAACCGGCAAGCCGGGCAAGGGCCTCGGCCGGGGACGCCCCGGGCACGGTGTCGGTGGCCGACGGCCCGGGGCGCTCGTCGCCGGAATGGGCGAGCCCGGCCGGGGCAGCCTCGGACACGACGTCGGCAGCAGCGCCCACGGCGGACGTCCCAGGGCAGTCTTCGCCGGCCCGCGCGATCCCCGCCGGGGAGGCATTGGCATCGGTGGTCACTGCCGTCAGGCCCCCAGTGCCGGGCGCAGGTCCCACAGGGTGCGCCAGGTCGCGGAGCCCTGTTCGGCGCGGCGGCGGACCGGGCCGTCCCAGTAGCCGAGGAGCCGGGCGGTGTCGGCGGGGTCGTCCTTGCGGACGACGCCGACGAGTTGGCCGGGGAGGCGGGTGAGGGTGTCGGCGCCGTCGAGGTAGGCAGCGGTGACGCCGAGTGCGGTGGCGACGGAGACGGCTTCGGCGGTGCTCATGACGGTGGAGGGGCGTTCGACGTCCCAGCCTTCGACGGAGCGGCCGGTGCGCAGGTCGCGGAAGGCGGTGACCAGGGCTTCGAGGACGGCGTCGTCGACCGCGTAGGGTGCGCCGGCGCGAGCGACGGCGGCGGTGGACTGGCGCCGGACGAGGTCGATCTCGGCGTCGAGGTCGCCGATCGGGCCGACGGTCTCGAAGTTGAAGCGTCGTTTCAGGGCGGCGGACATCTCGGAGACGCCCTTGTCACGCAGGTTGGCGGTGGCGATCAGGGTGAACCCGGGGGCGGCGTGCAGCTGGGCGTCCGCGCTGCCCGCGAGTTCGGGGACGGCTATCCGGCGTTCGGAGAGCAACGAGACCAGGGCGTCCTGGACTTCGGGCAGGCAGCGGGTGACTTCTTCGACGCGGGCGACCGCGCCGGTGGTCATGGCGGTGAGGACGGGCGAGGGCACCAGGGCTTCCCGGCTGGGGCCCTTGGCGAGCAGCAGGGCGTAGTTCCAGCCGTACTTGAGCTGGTCCTCGGTGGTGCCGGCGGTGCCCTGGACGGTGAGTGCGCTGGTGCCGCAGACGGCGGCGGCGAGCAGTTCGGAGAGCATCGACTTGGCGGTGCCGGGTTCGCCGACCAGCAGCAGGCCGTGTTCGCCGGCCAGGGTGACGACGCAGCGTTCGACCAGGGCGCGGTCGCCGACGAACTTCGCTTCGACCGTCATGCTGCGACGGCCGTGCTTGAGCTTCTCGCCGCCACTGCCGAGCACGAAGGTGACGACGGCGCGCGGGGTGAGCCGCCAGCCGGGCGGGCGGGGGCCGGTGTCGTACGCGGCGAGGAACGCGAGTTCGGCGGCGTACTTGTCCTCGGGCAGGACGACCTGCCGGTCGGGCTCAGTGCTCATGGCGAAATCCCCAGTGGTCTTCATCGACGGCCTCGCCGGCGGGTGTTGGTGGTGAGCTGTTCGTAGCCGGGCCGGTCGCCGTCGGCGATCCGCTGCCAGGCGCGGGCGAACAGTTCGGGTGCGGGGAGGTGCGGCAGGATCGCCCGGTCGGACGGGATGGCGTACAGGCCGGCCTTCCAGGCCTCGATGGGCAGGGCGGGCGACTTGGCCTCCTGCCAGCCGCCGGGCAGGAACAGGCCCCGGCCGGCCCGGGACCGCTTGGCCTCCAACACCAGGTCGGTGGCGGCGAGTTCGGCCCGGGCGCGCTTGAGCCGGGCGGGCTTCCAGCTGGTCCAGCGGGCCGTGTTGCGGTCGGTGGGGTCGGGGAGGGCGAGCAGTTGCAGGTAGAGGGCGGCGGCGTCCTCGCCGAGCCCGAACTCCTCGGAGACCTGGGCGACCAGCGCGGGCGCGCTGCGCAGTGGGTCCTGCGGGTAGCCGGCCGGTTCGTCGGCGTCACAGCCGTGGGCGGTCAGCCGGGCCAGGTCGTCGCCGAGCAGCGCCCGCAGGGCGGCCAGCGTGCGCCGGCCGTCGTGGCCTGCCACCAGGCCGTCGAGCAGTTCGAGCAGCGGGTCCTCGGGGCCGGTGAGCGCGGCGGACCGCAGGTAGACGGTCTCGCCGCGGCGGCCGGGGGCCAGCACCAGCGCCTCGCCGCAGGCCACCAACGTGTCGCCGTTCCGCTCCGGCAGGCCGAAGTGGCTGCGCAGCAGGGGCGCGAGTATCTGGTTGCCGACGGTGGCGTACGGGCCGAGGTCGAGCAGCAGGCCCGGGTCGGTGAGGCGGGCGCGGAGCGCGGCCAGCGCCGTGGGCAGCAGCGGGCGCAGTTCGGCGCCGTACGGCAGGCGGTGGGCCAGCCAGCGGAGCGCGTCGACGGCCCTGCCGAGGTTGTGGCCGCTGGGGAACGCGCCGGGGTCGTCGGGCACCAGCTCGGCGCCGTAGTCGGTCGGGCGCAGGCGCTGGGTGGTGGTGCGGGTGAGCCAGCGGGTGGTGGCCGGGTTGAGGACTTCCTCGATCGCGGAGATGGTCGTGCCGGTGACGGCGGTCTGGTCCTCCTCGGGGAGGGTCCGCAGGCGTCCGCGCCGTTCGATCCAGCGGGCCGCGGCGGTGTCCGTGGCCAGGCCGTCGGACCACAGCTGCGCCGGGTCGGCGGGGAGCAGGGCGGCCAGGACGGCGAACCTGTCGGGGCGGTCGAGGGCGCGCAGCCACTCGGCGGCGGCGTTGGCCTGAGCGGCCTTCAGCTCGTACCGGGTGAGTTGTTCGGCCGTGGGGAAGTCGCTCCACCGGCAGTACAGCCCGTCGGGCATGGCGAGCAGCAGCGTGGCGCGGGCCCGGCCGATGCCGGTGGCGGCGTCGAACTCCTCGGCCTGCTCCGGCTTCGCGGCGATCGGGCCGTGCTGGGCGAGCTGGGCGGTGAAGCGGGCGATCCAGTCGGCCGTCAGGTCGTCGCGGACCCGCCGTTCCCCGGTGATGGTGAAGTCGGCGACGGGCCCGAACTCCCCGGACGGGTCGTGCTCGATCGCGTCCCAGTGCAGAAGGTCCCCGTAGCTTTCGCTCTCCAGCACGACCACGGTTCGCTCGCCGCAGCGCAGCACCTGGCCCACCCGGGCCTTGTGCGCCCCGGACTTCGTGGTGTCGTTCTTTTCGCTGAGCGTCAGCTGACGGAGCATCGGCCCGCGGTCGGCGAGCCAGCCGCGGGTCAGCTCGGTCAGCAGCAGGGCCAGCGCGGACCGGGCGGGCTGCCCGGTGCCGGGGACGGCGGCGGCCACGGCGAGGGGGGCGGTGCGGCCGAGCAGGTGGGCCCAGCCGTGGTGGTCGCCCCGCAGGGAGAGGCGGCGCGGGTCGGCCGTCCAGGTGGCGGGCCGGTCCTGCGGCGGCGCGGCCAACAGGTCGGTGACGGTGCGCAGGTTGGCGAGCACGTGCCACTGCTGGGGCTCGTGCCGCCAGCGGCGCCCGAAGCCGTCCACGTCGCCGAGGACGCCCCGGAGTGTCTCGTGCAGCATCCCGTCGTCGCCGTGTTCCGGCTGGTACACGGCGGGTTCGGCGGACGCGGGCTGCTCGTCGGTCTCGGGCGTCGGCAGCGGCGCGAAGCGGGCGGCGCTGGTCGCGGTGTCGGTGGCGACCCGGGCGAGTCCGGCGACGCCCGCGAGCAGCAGCGGGTCGGTGAGGCCCGGCAGCATCTGGGCGGCGGCCGTGACCGGGACGGCCTGGCGCGCCTTGCTGCCCGCGACCTGCCGGGCGGTGCCCTGGATCAGCAGCAGCTCGGGGCTGCTCGGCGGTTCGACGTCCTCGGCGTCCACCGGCCAGGCGGCGTCGAGGAGTTCGGCGGCCTGTCGGTCGGTGACGGCGCGCAGCAGCTGTGAGCCGGCCTCGTCGCGGGGGCGCAGCGCGTGCCAGTGGTCGAGCGGCGGCACCAGGGCGGTGCCGGCGGCGTGCAGTTGGCCGGGGTGGGAGACGGTGAGTTCGGCGACGTGGTCGGGGGTGCCGTCGGCGGGGCCGAGCAGGATGGTGCGCTGGTCGGCGGTCAGGGCGAGGGCTGCGCCGCCGGGCAGGGTGATCCGGCCGACCGGCCACCGGTGGGCCGACTCCACGGTGACCCGGTGGCCGTCGACGCCGGTGAACGTCGCCCGGTCGTTGCCGGTGCGCAGGCAGCCGCCGAGCAGGGTGCCGTCGGTGCCGAGCGGGCTGAGTTCCAGACCGGGTTGGAGCGGGAACAGCCGGGAGTGCACGGGCCGGAGGGTGCCGGACGAGTCGCCGTCCTTGCTGAACAGCGGCGGTGCGGACGCCCGGCCGTGGCTGCCCGTCAGCGGGTCGTACTCGACCAGGGCGCCGCGGCGGTACGTCCAGTGGCCGACGCCGTCGCTGAACACGGGCCGTTCGACGGGCAGCACGGTGTCGCCGGCGTGCAAAACCCGGCCGCCGGTGGCGCGGCCGCCGCCGGGCAGCGGCAGAGAGGCCTCACTCATGTTGTGCGGGCCGTAGTAGCCGACGTCGACCGGTTCGCCGGTCGGCACGAACACCTGGTCGGGCCGGCCGGACCAGTACGCGCGGACCTCGCCGTCCTCCCGCCAGGCGACCAGCAGTTCGCCGTCGACGAAACGCAGGCGGGGGCTGTGCCAGCGGGGCAGGTCGGCGGGGCAGCGCAGGTCGTGCTCCAGCAGGATGCCGTCCGGGCCGACCACGACGGCCCTGTTGCGGCGGGCCAGGATCAGGGCCGGCCAGGCGTCCTCGATCTGCAGGTCGCTGCGGTTGATCCGGCCGGGGACGCGGCCGCTGTCCTCGTCCTCGAAGAGGCGGCGCAGGCCCTCCTCCAGGGCGGGCCAGCCGAGTTCGTCGAGGATGCCGGCCCGGAGGGTGTGTCCGAGCAGGGCGGCGACGTCGATTCCGGCGATCCGGGCGGCGGCGGCCGGGTTGGCGTCGATGAGGGCGGAGCGGACGGGGCCGAGGGTGGTCAGCAGGCTCAGGGCGCCGGCCAGGCCGGTCGCGGAGCGCAGTTCGTCGGCCCGCTCGTCGGCCCATTCGACGAACAGGGCGCGCAGCACCGGGTATTGGACGGCGATCGGGCCGAGCGTGCTGCCACCGTGCCTTCCCCAGACCTCCGGGACGGCGTTCTTCAGCGCGGCGCGGAAGCGCGGGTCCGCCGCGACGGCCGCCAGGTCGCGGCGTCCGGGGCCGCCGTCCTCCACCCAAGGGCCGAGGTAGATGCTCGGGGTGTCCGACGGATCGGCGACCGGCACCCCCTCCGCGAGCAGCACGTCCAGGACGTTCAGCGCCGTCGGGTGCTTGGGCAGGAGCTCCACCGGGACGGCCTCGGCGCGCAGCCGCTCGGCCATCCGGCCGGCCAGTTCGACGGTGGCGCCGCAGGCGGGGCGGGAGCGCCAGCCCCGGTCGAGGTGGGCGGTCCAGCGCTGGAGCCAGCGGGCGGCGGGCTCCGCACCTGTGGCCTCCGGGTCTGTCAGGAGGTCCTCGGCACCCGACTCCTGGAGCAGCGTCAGCCAGTCGGCGTCGACGGCGGCGTCGTTCTGGGAGCCGGCCGGGGTCGGCAGGATCTCCAGCAGCCGGGCCCGGACCGCGTCGTCCCGGCGGGCCAGTTCGATCAGCGCGCCGCGCCAGGACTTCCACACCGCGGCGGGGGCCCGGCCGACGGCGGGCGAGGTCAGCAACTCGCCGAGCAGCAGCTGTTCCTGTTCCTGCCGGTCGAGCCCGGCGGCCCGGATCAGCTGCCGGGCGTCCTCGGCGATGCCCGCGTACGGGGCCATGCCCGCGGCGGAGCGTTCCGCGCACAGCTGGCGGAAGCGCTGCCAGGCGGTGGGCGCGTCGAGTCGTCCGGCGAGTTCCTTCACGTACTGGCGCAGCGCCTTGACGGTCAGAGCGCCGCCGAGTGCGAACTCCAGGAAGACGGCGCGCAGCCGTTCCTCGTCGATGGGCAGGCTGTGGGTGCGTTCGGCCTCGCGGGCCTTGCCGAAGTAGGTGGCGGCGTAGTTCTGGTTGCCCTGTTCGAGGAAGATCCGGCCGACCTGTTCGCAGTAGGTGGGCAGGAAGTGCGGGACGGCGCGGCCGAGGCGGACGGCGAGTTCGTCGAAGCCGTCCTTGGCGTTGCCGGGCTTGGACTTGACGAAGCGGGCGAGGCGTTCCATCTCCTTGACCACGGCCAGCGCGTGGTGCCCGTTGGCCGGGTCGTGGACCAGCGCCCAGGCGGGGAAGCCGAGCGCCTCCTGCCGGACCTGGCCCACCTCGACGGGTTCGCCGTCCGGTATCAGGCCGAGGAACTCGACGGCGAGGTCCTCGGCCGGGCCGAGTGCGGCGGGCACCAGGCGGACGACGGTGCGGCCGTCCAGCCCGGGGTGGCGGTAGCTGCGGGCGGTCAGCGTGTCGACGGTGCTGTCGACGCCGTCGGCCGCGGCGATCCGGCCGAGCGTCAGAACGGCGCCGGCGTCGAGCAGGTCTTCGTGGTACTGCGCGTCGGTGCGGGTGCTGTCCGTCATGCCGACTCCTCCCCTTCGATGGTGCGGCCGGCGTGCAGCGCGGCGGCCATGCGCATGCCTTCGGACCAGGCCACCGGGCCCACTTCGGCGAACGGCACCGGCCGCCCGTCGGCGTTGACCCAGCTGAGCGAGCCGGTCTCGCACTCGTCGTACTCGTAGTAGTCGCCGACCCAGACGCGGGCCTCCAGCGTGCGGCCGTCCTCGACCAGCGGCACGATCGCGTACCCGCCGCGGACGCGGTGGCCCAACCGGGCGCAGCGGCCGACCAGTTCGCGCAGCTCCTTGTAGCGGCCGCCGGCGTAGGTGTCGACCTGGGTGTCCTTGGGGTCGAGGTCGGCGGGGCGCTGCCAGACCTCGCGGTGCAGCTGCTGGAGCTGCTGGGCGACGTCCAGCTCGACGGCGAACTCCCGTAGCTCGTCCAGGTCTTCGAGCAGCACGGGGTGCGGGATCCGGATCTCGGCGTCGGTCAGGCGGACGGTGTCGCCGTCCAGGTCGACCACGCCGATGCCGCGCGCCGGGTCGGCGTCGCGCAGGAACCCGGCCACCGAGCCGTCGGCGCCCGTCACCACCAGGTCGCGCAGCACCGACCGCCAGGTCTCGTCGGCCCACACCGCGCCGAGCACGGCGGCCGGGACGGGCAGCGAACGGACCATCCACCGCTCGACGGTCGCCAGGCACTGCCGCTCGTGCGCGTCGAGCCACTCCGCGAGCCGGCGCAGCTGCACGACGGCCGGGTCGTCCTTGAGCTTCGCCGGCACCGTCTTCAACCGGCGGCCGGCCGCGTTCCGGCACGCGACCTTTCCGTCCGCCTCCAGAGTGACCTCGTAGTCACCCGCTGTCAGCCATGCCACGTCAGAGCCCTCCCGGCCGCCGTTCCTGAGCTGGGAAGAACGTATCCGGCCACACCGACAGATGATCGTCCGGCCCCTGCGACGCCCGGCCGGAAACGACATCAGGCCCCGATCTCCCGCCGCACTCGGGGAAGTCGGGGCCTGCCTGGTGTCGACGCGTCAGCGGGCGGCGATCACGGGACGCACGTAGGTGCCGGGGTGGGTGGCGCCGCTCTGGTCCTGCGGGCTGGCGCCGCTCCACTCGACGGTCAGCTGGTGGGTGTCGTCCGGCGGCGTCAGGACGATCTTCTGCACCTTGAACTCGGCCCCGCCGTCGCCCGCGAACGGCAGGTAGTTGATGGTGACGTACGCCTTGCCGCCGGGCTGCAGGGTGACCTGCTCGGGCTGGACGCCCTGGAAGCGCGTCAGGTTCCAGGTGCCCTTGCTGCCGACCAGGTCCACCCCCGGGTAACCCTTCATCGTGCAGACCGACTTCGACTGGTTGGTCAGCTCGATCTCCTCCGCACCCGGCCCGTCCGGCGTCTGCGCACCGGTCCCGAACGCGATCGCGGCCTTCAGGTCCGCCGCCGTGCACTTGCGGCCGCCGCCCCCGCCACCGCCGCCCTCGGGGCTTGCCTTGGCACTCGCCGGGGAGCTCTCCGGCGCACCCGCCGGGGCACTCGCCGGGGTGGACGCCTGACCGCTCGGCACGGTGCTGGCCGGGGCGGAGGGCTTGGCCGCGGCAGTGTTGGCGGCGTCGGAGCCGCACGCGGTCAGGGTGAGCCCCAGCGCGGCCACCAGGCCGACGGCAGCAGACAGTTGACGGGTACGCATGTTGGTTCTCGCTCGTGTTTCTGCGGCCCCGCGAACGGGACCGGTGCGGTTCTTGCAGCCGAGTGCGCTCGGCCCGCACCATGATCACCCATACCGATAAACATCCGATAGACAAGCCCGCCATCCGGCGACGGCCCCTGCCGCGAGTACCTGCGGCGGCGCCGCAGCGGCGTCCGACACACGATCCCGGAGAAGGCCGACAGCCAGGCCGCCCACCTGCGCAAAGGATCACGAGGCGGACGGCCACCGGGCTTCGATCGGGAGCGGCACAGAAGCGCAACACCAGCGAGCAGGCCGGCAAACAGGCTGCACACCTCCCGCGCCGTCGCGACCCACTGCAACAAGCGCGGTTACGCCTTCCTCGGCGCCGTCACCGAGGCGGCCCCAGCCGTCCGGCTCCGCACCTGACCACGTGCCACAACCTCAGCGCACCAAGGCACCTGGGGCCAACACCAAGCCCGCTGCCGCGAGGAAGTCCTCAAGGTCGATGTCACCGCTGTCGCTGCCGTCGTCCCATTCGACGAGAAGCCCCGAGCGGCCATCGTTCCAAGACTCCGGACCGTCATCAAAGTCAGGGCCGGGGTGCCACTCGACGCTGCCCTCACCATGCCGGTATCGGAAGTACAGGTACTGGCCGTCCGCCGTCCAGGCATCCCACTGCGACGGGCAGGCCGGACACGTCCGCACGACCCGAATCAGCTTTCGGCCCTCATCCGTTTCCATCCAGCGATGGTCACGCAAGGGCAGACCTCTGGCAATCGGCTTCTGGCGACGGCCCCGGGCGACGGAAGCAGCCGGAGCACGCCATCAATGATCGGCCGGACAGCTCCCAGCCGGGTCTGCGGGGCGGACGTCGATCGACCGGGCGCCCTGCCTTCCCCGAACGCGGATCACGGCTGCAGCGCGGCCCGGCGAAGCGAGTTGGAGCAGGCTGATGACTTCCATGTCGCAGCCACCACCCGCCACGACACCGCCGTCACCTGCCCGCTGCACGACCTGGTTGCCCGTCCGCCCCCGCAGAAATGGAAGCGCCGCTCCTGCGATGAGGGCTCCTACGGCCCGCGCGTCGACGACCGGGCGCGACCGGCGCACGCGGCACACACGGGAGGAGTGCAGCCTTGCCCAGCCTGCCGGCCCGCTTCGTAGCTACCCCTTGCACGCCGCATTCCGCCCTGCTGCGGCGGCCGGTCCGACGATATGTTCGTGTCCGGCCAACCTTTGCTGGCAGCAGAGCCGATCGCGGCAATCACATTGCCTCTCGATCGAGCCGGCACATGCAACGACCCAGCTCGTTCTTGCCGCCGCGCACGTCCTCCTGCCACGCCGCCACCTGGGCACGACCTCTTTCCGGACGATCACCAAGACGCGAACGAACAAAGGAGATTCCCGTGTTCAACCACCTCAAGAAGGCCGCCGTCCTGGCCGGCGCTGTCGCCGCCTTCACGTTCCCGACCGGCCTGACCCCCGCCATGGCCGCGGGCTCCCCCACCATGACGGCCTGCGAGAAGAACTGGTACGTCAACGGCAGCGAGGGGTACGCCAACGGCTGCTTCCAGAACAACTACACGTACGTTTCCGGCACGGTGTACGACACGGCGGCGGACGGCCGTTGTCCCTTCGTGCGGGCCGTTTTCTGGGACGGAAATGTCCGGGACAGCAGGTGGGCAACCGGCAAGGGAACCCACGCCACCGTCTCCATCTCCTCGCCCACCGGCTCTCACGTTCGCCGCGTGGAGTGGCACTACATCAAGTGCTGATCCCGGCAAGCCCGGCCCCGGGCCCGGCAGCAACACGCCGGCCCGGGGCCGCGCACCAGAACGAACGTTGCCGTCGCGCTGCCTCTCCCTTCCCCGCAACTCCTCAGATCGGCTGCCAGGAAGTCAGAGGTCAGCGCAGCTGTCATGCGTGGAGAACCCGCCGCGCCATGTCCCGGATGGTGTCGGCCAAGGTGTCAGGGGCCGTCAGGTGGGCGATGTGTCCGTGGCCGGTGAGCGTCGTGATCCGCGCGTTCGGCAGGACTGCCGCCAGGTCGGCCAGGCGTTCGCGCAGGTGGGAGGGGCTGAGGTCGCCTTCGATCAAGGTCGTCGGGGTTTCGAGCGTCGCGAAGCGATCGATACCGACACCGAGCGCGTCGATCGCCTCGCTGTCGGCGATCTGTGCCGTCGCGTATGCGGTGAGCGCCGCTCGCACATGCGGGTCGGCGAGCATGGCGTCCACCACGTTCGCGGGCATGCGAACGATGTCCCGCAGGTGGATCCGCATCGCCTCGGCCGGATCGCCGCTGTCGAGCGCGGCACGGGCCCGCGCTCCGGCCTGACCGGCGATCAACTCCTTGGTGGGCAAGGGTGGTTCGTAGAGCCACAGTCCGGCGAACGCCGACGGGTCCAGCAGTGCGGCTTCCAGCGCGGCGACGGCGCCCGAGGAGTGTCCGACGAGGAGCACCGGGGACTCCAGGAGCTTCGCGACAGCGACAATGTCGGCTGCCTCGACGGTCGTCGAGTGAGGTAGCGCAATGTCTGCTTCGGGTACGTAGATCCGTCGGCGGATCCTGACGACGCGGAAGTCGTCGGTGAGGTGGCGGGTGACGCCGTCCCAGGACGTCGCATCTGCGCCGCCGGGGTGGACCACCAGCAGGTTCGGCCCGGATCCGGTGTCGAGAGCGGTGATGGGGTGGCCGTCGTCGGACGATGCGAGAAGCTCAGTCATGTGCACAAGCCTGTACCTGTGCACCGGCATCCCGCCGACAAATGCCGACATCACGCCGACGGGCTGCCGACAGTCCTCAGCAGCCCCTCCCCGAAGCGCCGCGCTTCAGCATCCTCCCCCAGCCGAAGCGCAGCGCTTGAACTTCAACGCTGCCCCACCAGCCCCGCCTCATACGCCGTGATCACCAACTGAACCCGGTCCCGCGCGTCGAGCTTCGTCAGCAGCCGCGAGATGTACGTCTTCGCGGTCGCCGCAGTGAGGTGCAGCTCCGCGGCGATCTCCGCATTGGAGCGCCCGAGCCCGACCAGCGTGAGGATCTCGCGTTCCCGGGTGGTCAGGGCCTCGAAGGTGACCGGAGCTGCCGGGGCCACCGGAGCCGTCTGCCGGGCGAAGTGGGCGATCAGCCGGCGGGTGACGGTCGGGGCGATCAGCGCGTTCCCGGCGGCGACCACCCGTATCGCGGCCAGAATGTCGTCCAACTCCATGTCCTTGACGAGGAATCCGGACGCCCCGGCCTGCAGCGCGCCGTAGACGTGCTCGTCCTGGTCGAAGGTGGTCAGCACGAGCACCTGGGGGGCGTCCGCGCCGGCGCCGGCGATGATCCGGGTGGCTTCGATGCCGTCCATGCCGGGCATGCGGATGTCCATCACCACGATGTCGGGCCGCAGTTCGGCGGCGAGCCGAACCGCGTCGGCGCCGTTTCCGGCCTCGCCGACGACCGCAAGGTCGGGCGCATCCGTAATGATCATGTCGAGAGAGGCGCGGACCAGCGGCTGGTCGTCGACGAGCAGGACGCGGATCATCGGGCGGGCTCCAAGGAGACGAGAAGGTCGCTGGGTACGGGGACCGGCAGCCTCGCGGCCACCCGGAAGCCGCCGTCGGGTTGCGGCCCGGCGGTGAACTCGCCGTGCAGCAGCGTGACCCGCTCCTGCATGCCGACCAGACCGTACCCGCTGCCGTCCGAGTGCCGTGGCCCGGGGCCGGGGTTGACCACGCTGACGGCCACCTCGGCGGGGCGGAACTCGATGGAAACCGAACAGGCCCGCGCCTTCGCATGCCGCACCACGTTGGTGACGGCCTCCTGCACGATCCGGTACGCGGACAGTTCGATCTCGGGCGGCAGCGGGCGACGCGCGCCACTCCAGTGCAGGTCCACCCGGACGCCGGCCGCGGTGGTGGTCGCGGCCAGCCGCGCCAGATCGTCCAACACCGGTGCGGGGGCAGACAGTTCATCAGCGTCAACAGTCTCCGCGTCGCGCAGCGCGCCGAGCAGGCGGCGCAGCCCGGCCAGCGTCTCGCGGCCGGCGGTCTCGACCTCGCCGAGTGCGGCGCGGGCCCGTGCGGGCTGGGTGTCGAAGACCCGGCGGGCGGCGCCGGCCTGCATGGCGACGATGCCGATGTTGTGCGCCACCATGTCGTGCAACTCGCGTGCGATGCGCAGCCGTTCGGAGGTGATGGCCTGTTCGGTGGCCTGCGCGCGCAGCGTCTCGGCGTGGGTGTGGCTCTGGTGGACGGCGTGTCCGATCAGCCAGGCGATCGCTGTGGCGAGCGCGCCGGTGAGCGTGGTGCTGCCGTAGTCGTCCATGCTGAACAGCGCGCGCAGGCCGGAGTAGCCGAGCAGGGTGCCGAGCGCGAGCGCTCCTGCGATGACGGAGGTGCGGGTGGGCTGGGTGGCCGCGAGGTAGCAGATGGCCACGTCTACGACGAGGTACTGGAGCAGCGGGATGTCTGCGACGGCCATCGCCATCACCGACGCGATGGTGCCGAACAGCAGCAGGCAGAGCGCGGTCAGCGGGCGGCGCCGGCGGCGTCCGGCGGCGAGCACGGCCAGGACGGCGATCACTTCGTCGATCTGGTTGCCGGTGCTCAGGGTGAGGACGGAGATGCCGTCCCGGGTGTGTGCCTGCTCGAAGACGGTGTACGCGGTGACGGCGAACCAGAGCAGCACCATCCAAGTCCCGGGTGCCACGCGGGAGAGGAACTTCGTCGGCACCCGGGTGAGATTCATGCCCCGAGCGTAACGATCATCCTCCGGGCCGCGCAGTCCCCCACGGATGACATCCCGAAGTTGATCGTCCGCCAGCGCGATTGTCCCCCGTCGCCGAATGTGCGCGAATACCGCTGCCCGGCAGCGTTGTCCCCGTGATCGAAGTTACCCGTCTCACCAAGCGCTACGGCCGCGTCACCGCCGTCAACGACCTGTCCTTCACGGTCCGTTCGGGCCACGTCACCGGTTTTCTCGGCCCGAACGGTGCGGGCAAGAGCACCACTCTGCGGATGATCCTCGGGCTGCACGCGCCGACCTCCGGTTCGGCGACCGTGGCCGGCCGCGACTGCCGCGGCCTGCGGCGGGCGTTGCGGCACGTGGGCGCGCTGCTCGACGCCGGGGACGTGCACGGCGGCCGAACTGCCCGCGACCAGCTGCGTTTTCTGGCCCGTAGCAACGCGATCCCGGCCGACCGGGTGGACGAGGTGCTGCGCGAGGTCGGGCTGTCGGCGGCCGCGGACCGGCGGATCGGCGGCTTCTCGCTGGGCATGCGGCAGCGGCTGGGCATCGCGGGGGCGCTGCTGGGCGACCCGCCGGTGCTGATCTTCGACGAGCCGCTGAACGGGCTGGACCCGGAGGGCGTGCTGTTCGTCCGGAACCTGTTCCGGCGGCTGGCCGCCGAGGGCCGCACGGTGTTCGTCAGCAGCCACCTGATGACGGAGATGGAGCACACCGCGGACCGGCTGATCGTGGTCGGACGCGGCGAGTTGCTCGCGGACGAGACGGTGGCGGACTTCGCGGCCCGCGGTTCGCAGCGGACCGTTCAGGTCCGCACGACCGACCCGGCGGCGCTGGTGACGGCGCTGACCGCCGACGGCGCGCAGGTGTCGCAGGCACCGGACGGGCTACTGACGGTGACCGGCCCGGACGCGCTCTCGATCGCCCGGACCGCCCTCGACCACCGCCTGCTGATCCACGAACTGGTGCCCCGCACCGGCTCGTTGGAGCAGGCCTTCATGGAACTGACCGGCAGCAGCGTCGAGTACGCGGCAGGAGCACGAGCATGAGCACCTTTCACCCGACCATCGACCGGGCCGCACCGCCCGCCCGGTTCACCGACCTGCTGGCCGCCGAGTGGATCAAGCTGCGCTCGCTGCGGTCGATCCCCTGGTTCCTGCTGTTCGCCACGCTGACCATCGTCGCGATGAACGCCAACGGCGCCCGCACCTCCCGCGCCGAGTTCGACTCCTGGCCGGCCCCGCAGCAGGCGTACTACGCCGAATTCGGCGCCCTGCACGACGCGTTCACCCGGCCGTGCGCGTCGCTGGTGCTGCTGATGATGGGTGCGCTGGGCGCGATCGCGATCCTCAGCGAGCAGACCACCGGCCTGCTGCGCACCACCTTCGCCGCCGTCCCCGCCCGCAAGGAGGTGCTGGCCGCCAAGCTGCTGGTGGTCGCCGCGACGGCCACCGGGTTCGGCCTGCTGGTGGCGTCCGTCTCGTTCTGGCTGGACGAGGCGATCCTGGCCGGCAAGTACGGCGGCGTGTCGATCGGCGACCCGGGCGCGCTGCGGCTGCTGCTCGCCTCCGCGCTGCTGGCGCCGGTGGGCGCGCTGGTCGGTCTGGCGCTGGGCGCGGTGATCCGGCACAGCGTCACGGCGATGGTCGCGCTGTTCGCGCTGCTGTTCATGGTCCCGATGTTCGTCCGCGACAACACCCACTTCGGCGCGGTGGTCGCACACATGCAACCGTTCAACGCCTGGGCCCGGCTGGGCCTGGTCGGGGAGATCACCGGCCAGCCCTACCCGTCCTCGATCGGCGGCGCGTGGGCGGTCTACCCGATCTGGGCTGCGATCGCCGTCCTGCTCGCACTGTTCACCGTCCCGAGCCGCGACCAGTGAACCTCCCCTCCCCTCGAACCCCTGGAGCCGAAATGACCCTCCCCCGCCCCGAGTTGACCCGCCGCCGCCTGCTGGGCACCGGCATGGGCCTGGGCGCCGCCCTGGCCCTCGGCGCCGCCGCCCCGCTCGCCGCCGCCCGGCCCGCCCACGCGGAGAGCGGCACAGCGCGGCTCACCCTGCCTGCCCCCACCGGCCCGTTCCCGATCGGCACGACGCCGCTGCACCTGGTCGACACCTCCCGCCCGAACCCGATGGCGGGCATGAACCCGCACCGCGAGCTGATGGCGAGCGTCTGGTACCCGGCCCGCCCCACCGACGGCCTGCCGCTCGCCCCGTGGCTGCCCGACGCCACCATGCGGGCGTTCCTGTCGGCCACCGGATTCCCGCTCGACCCGGCGCTCGTCCCGCTCACCGCCGGCCGGACTGGCGCTCCGGTGCACCGCACCGGCCACCGGCTGCCCGTGATCGTCTACTCGCACGGCGCGCGCAGCCACCGCGCCGACCACACCGTGATGGTGCAGGAGCTCGCCAGCCACGGCTATGTGGTGGTGACGGTCGACCATCTCGGTGACTGCTTCAGCGAGCTGCCCTCCGGAAGGGTCCTCACCCCGGCGGATTCCCCCGGCCCGATGTACGCCCTGGACTACGCCGTCGACCTGCGCTTCGTCCTGGACTGTGTCGAGCAGCTCGCCGCCGGACACAACCCGGACGCCGAGCGCCGCCCGCTCCCGGACGGACTGGGCGCGGCCATGGACGCCTCGCGGATCGGCATGTTCGGCTGGTCGAAGGGCGCCACGGCCACCGCCTGCACCATGCTGGACGACCGCCGGGTGCTGGCGGGCCTGGGCCTGGACGGCCCGATGCAGCCCGGCTTCGGCCACCCCAGCATCACGGCCGACCTGGACCGGCCGTTCCTGCTGATGACCGCCGACTTCCCGCGCGCGACCGACCCCTACGTCGCCGAGTTCTGGTCCCACCTGCGCGGCTGGCGCCTGGAGGTCCGGGCGGCGGGCGCCGTCCACCCCTCGTACGGCGACAACGTCACCCTGATCCCGCAAGCGGGCCGCCTGCTCGGCCTGTCCGACGAGCAGATAACCCGCATGGTCGGCACCATCGACCCGGCCCGCGCCCTGCTGATCCAGCAGGCCTACCGCGCGCCTTCTTCGACCTCCACCTGCGCCACCGCGCCGCCCCGCTGCTCGACCGCCCCTCGCCCCGCTTCCCCGAGGTGGCGTACCTGCCCTGAGCCTCCGGGATGAGCGGACCCGCCCGGCCCTACTGCGGACGCAGTACACAACTGTCTGCACAGCGACGACGACGCAGGTGGGGGCGGTGACGAAGGATGGGACATGCTGCGGGCGGACCGCGCCGGAACCGGTGCGCGGTGCCGCCTGCGGCATGTTCCGCGCCCGTGCACCGAATCCGAAGGAGGCCGCTCCCCCGTGGCCACGTTCCTGTACCGCCTGGGCCGATGGGCCTTCGACCGGCGCAAGCTGGTGACCCTGCTCTGGGTCGCCGTGCTGGCCGTCGGCGGAGTGCTCGCGGCCAAGGCGCCCGCCGCCCCCGCCGATGCCTTCTCGATACCCGGCACGGAGGCGCAGAAGGCCTTCGACCTGATGAACCAGCGCTTCCCCGGCGGCCACGCGGACGGCGCCCAGGCCCGCATCGTGTTCGTCGCCCCGGACGGTCAGAAGGTCACCGCGGAGGCGAACCAGCAGGCCGTGCAGAAGACGGTCGGCGAGCTGGCGCACGCCCCCGAGGTCACCGGCGCGGTCGACCCGTTCCAGGCGCACACCGTCTCCCAGGACGGCACCACCGCGTACGCCACCGTCACCTACTCGGCCAAGGCCGGCGAGCTGTCCAAGGAGGCGACCGCCGCGCTGGAGCAGGCCGCGCAGCACGGCCGGGACGCCGGGCTGAAGGTCGAGATGGGCGGCACCGCACTGGCCAGCCACGGCGAGGAGGGCGGCAGCAGCGAGGCGATCGGCATGGCGCTGTCCGCCGTCGTGCTGGTGATCACCTTCGGTTCGCTGGTCGCGGCGGGGCTGCCGCTGCTGACGGCCGTGGTCGGCGTCGGCCTCGGCATGGCACTGATCACCGCGCTGGGCAGCACGCTGGGCCTGTCCGCCACCACCGGCACGCTGGCGATGATGCTGGGCCTGGCGGTCGGCATCGACTACGCGCTGTTCATCATCTCGCGCTACCGCGCCGAGCTCGCCGAGGGCCGGGCCCCGCGCGAGGCGGCCGGGCGGGCCGTCGGCACGGCGGGTTCGGCCGTGGTGTTCGCCGGTCTGACCGTTGTGATCGCGCTGGCCGGCCTGTCCGTGGTCGGCATCCCGATCCTGTCGAAGATGGGCCTGGCCGCCGCCGGAACGGTCGTGATCGCCGTGCTGGTGGCGCTGACCCTGGTGCCCGCGCTGCTCGGTTTCATCGGCCGCAAGGCGCTGCCCCGCAAGGAGCGCAGGGCCGCCGCGGACAGCACCCGCCCGGCGGGCGGTGACAACGGCGGCGCCCGCTGGGCCCGGTTCGTGCTGCGCCGTCCGCTGCTGGTGCTGATCGGCGGCGTGATCGGCCTCGGCGTGATCGCCGCCCCGGCGCTGGACCTGCGCCTGGGCCTGCCCGGCGACGAGGCGAAGCCGACCTCGACCACCGAGCGCCGCGCCTACGACCTGCTGTCCCAGGGCTTCGGCCCGGGCTTCAACGGCCCGCTGACCGTCGTGGTGGACGCCAAGGGCGCACCCGACCCGAAGGCCGCCGCCGAGCAGGTCTCCAAGACCGTCTCCGGCCTGCCCGGCGTGGTCGCGGTCGCCCCGCCGGTCTTCAACCCGGCCGGTGACACCGCCCTGGTCAACGCGATCCCGGCGACCGGCCCGGCCGAGGCGAAGACCACGGACCTGGTGCGGGCGATCCGCGACGACGCGGCCGGCCTGAAGTCCACCACCGGCGCGACCGTGCTGGTCACCGGCACCACGGCGATGAACATCGACGTGTCGCAGAAGCTCTCCGACGCACTGGTGCCCTACCTCGCAGTGGTGGTCGGCCTCGCGATCGTCCTGCTGCTGCTGGTGTTCCGCTCGGTGCTGGTCCCGCTGAAGGCCGCGGTCGGCTTCCTGCTCTCGGTGGCCGCCGCGCTCGGCGCCGTGGTCGCGATCTTCCAGTGGGGCTGGCTGGCCGGCCTGATCGGCGTGGACCAGACCGGCCCGGTGATGAGCATGATGCCGATCTTCATGGTCGGCGTGGTGTTCGGCCTGGCCATGGACTACGAGGTGTTCCTGGTCACCCGGATCCGCGAGGCGTACGTGCACGGCGAGAGCCCGTCCGAGGCGATCGTCACCGGTTTCCGGCACAACGCCCGGGTGGTCACCGCCGCCGCGCTGATCATGATCGCGGTGTTCTCCGGCTTCATCGGCATGAACGAGCCGATGATCAAGATGATGGGCCTGGGTCTGGCCGCGGCCGTCGCCTTCGACGCCTTCGTGGTCCGGATGGCACTCGTCCCGGCTGTCCTGGCACTGCTCGGCCGCCGCGCCTGGTGGCTGCCGAAGAAGCTCGACCAGGTCCTGCCGGACATCGACGTCGAGGGCAGCAAGCTCCAGGCCGCCGACGCCGAGCCGGCCGCGGACCGCACGCCCGCGACCGTCTGACCTGCGTCACCGCGTTCCGGGCCCGGACGGTTGTTCGGGCCCGGAACGTTACCGTTGACTGGCGGGGCCGCCCCCCGCCGGGCGGCCCCGCCGTCGCACACCCTCCGCTTCGAGAACCAGGGCCCCGTGATGACCGACCTGTGGCAGCGCCTGCGCCGCGACCACCCCCGCCTGCTGGACGCGGCGGGGGGCGTCGCCCTGGTGGCGATCGTGACCCAGGGCGTCAGCGCGGACCAGAGCGGCGGGCACTACACGATGCCGGGCCTGCTCACCCTGGTGCTCGCCGCGGTCTCCACCGTCGCCGTCTTCTTCCACCGCCGCTACCCGCGGATGGTGGTCGCCCTCACCCTGGTGTGCACGGTGACGCTCGCCGCGACGGGCATGCGGCTCACCGTCGCGCTGGGCTGGCCGCTGCTGGCGGCGCTCTACTTCCTGGCCGTCCGTACCGACCGCACCATCGCGTTCCGCGCCTCGGTCCTCTCGGCCGTGCTGCTCACCGCGACGGCACTGGTCTTCGGCCCGCACGGCCCGATCGGCGAACGGCTGGGCGTCCTCGCCTGGGCGCTGCTGCCGGGCGCGCTCGGCGACTCGGTCCGCAACCGCCGCGCCCACCTCGCCGCGATCGAGCGCCGCGCCGAACGCGCCGAGCGCACCCGCGAGGAGGAGGCCCGCCGCCGGGTCGCCGACGAGCGGATCCGGATCGCCCGCGACCTGCACGACGTCGTCGCCCACCACATCGCGCTCGCCAACGCCCAGGCCGGCATCGCCGTCCACCTGATGGACCGGCACCCCGACCGGGCCCGCGAGGTACTCAGCCACCTCACCGACGCCACCGGCGCGGCCCTCCAGGAACTGCGCGCCACCGTCGGCCTGCTGCGCCGCGCCGAGGAGCCCGCCCCGCTCGAACCCACCCCCGGCCTCGACCGCCTGCCGGACCTGATCAACGCCTTCGAACAGGCCGGGCTGCCGGTCCGGCTCACCGTCACCGGCGAGCTGCGCCCGCTCTCCCCCGGCGTCGACCTGACGGCCTTCCGGATCGTCCAGGAGTCGCTGACCAACGTCGCCAAGCACGCCCGCGGGGCCGACGCCGAAGTCACCCTCGCCTACAGCGGCAGCCGGCTCGCGCTGTCCGTCGCCAACGGCCGGGCCATCGGACGGCCGGCGCTTCGCCAGGACGGCCCCGGCGGCTTCGGCCTGATCGGCATGCGCGAGCGGGCCGTCGCCGTGGGCGGCCGGCTCAGCGCGGACCACCGGCCCGACGGCGGTTTCCTGGTCACCGCCGAACTCCCGCTGCGCACCGGCAGCCGGGACACGCCTGCTTTCACCGACCCCGCCTCCGCCGAGCCCGACGACAAGGACTCCCTCCGATGACCATCCGTGTCCTGCTCGCCGACGACCAGGCCCTGCTGCGCGGCGCCTTCCGGATGCTGATCGACGCCGAGGACGACATGGAGGTGGTCGGCGAGGCCTCCAACGGCCGCGAGGCGGTCGAGATCACCCGCGCCACCCGACCCGACCTGGTCCTGATGGACATCCGGATGCCCGGCGGCGACGGCCTCGCCGCGACCGCCGAGATCTGCGGCAGCGAGGAGCTGTCCGGCACCCGGGTGCTGATCCTGACCACCTTCGAGATCGACGAGTACATCGCCCAGGCCCTGCGCGCGGGCGCCGACGGCTTCCTCGGCAAGGGCGCGGCGCCCGCCGAACTCCTCGGCGCGATCCGCACGGTGGCGGCCGGCGACGCCCTGCTCTCGCCCGCCGCCACCCGCGCGATGATCGACCGCTTCCGCGCTCAGCCGGGCCCGGCCGCCGAGCCCGCGGCCGACCGGCTGGCCGTCCTCACCGCCCGCGAGCGCGAGGTGATGGCGCTGGCCGCGACCGGCCTGAGCAATGAGGAGATCGCCGAGCGGATCTTCGTCAGCCCGCTCACCGTCCGCACCCACGTGCACCGCGCGATGTCCAAGCTGGACGCCCGCGACCGCGCCCAGCTCGTCGCACTCGCCTACCAGTGCGGCCTGGTCCCGCCCGGCCGCCCGTCATGACCAGTGCTCAGTGGTCGCTGCTGGAGGTGAGGGCGTCCTGCCAGGCGGCCTTCGCGCCGGAGTCGCCGATCCGGTAGACGTCGACGACCGCGCCGACGGCCACCACGGCGCACAGCACGGTGGCGCCGATCCGCAGCGCGCCGGAGAAGCTGCGGGTGCTGGCCGCGCGGGTGAACCACCAGACCAGCACCGCCAGCAGGAACAGCCCGCCCACCCACGGCAGCATGCCGTCACCGAGCTCGGCGTGCTTGCGCACCAGGTCGTTGCGCTCGACGTTGTGCTCCAGCCACTCCCCCGCGTTGGTGGTCAGCGGAACGCTCGCCACCGTGACGAACGCCAGCACCGGCAGCAGCAGACCGCACCGCCGCGCGACGGCCGGGCTGAGCGCACACACGATCAGGGCGAGCGCCGTCAGCGGCACGAACACCACCACGATGTGAACCAGAAGTATGTGCACGGGCAGACCGTTGAGCGTGCTCACCGAGGAGACTCCTTCCGACCGGCAGGCCCGGCAACCACCCGGCGGCGGGGGCCGCCGGGCGCGCACCATGGTGGCAGCCCAACTTCTCAGTTCCCCATGAACGGCGCCCCGTTCAGACTGCGGGCGCCCGGTGGTCGAATCCCCGGTCAGCGGATGCGCGGTGACGGCGGACCGGACTCCGAACACCTCGCCGAGCAACTCCGGCGTCAGCACCTCCCGCGGCGGTGAGGGGAACGGGCACCCCAGCGCTGTGCGATCCGGTCCACCAGAGACCGGCGTGCCGACGGCGAACGCCGGCCCCCTGCGAACAGCCCAACGGCGGTCGCGGGGGCTGCCCCGCCTCCTGATCGCCGACGACGACCAGGAGGCAGGTGGGCTCGCCAATCGCGTCGGTGGCCCCAGCGCAGTACTCGGCTGGGGCGGCCGGCATGGTTCGGTGAATCCGCTCAGTGCTTGAAAGCGTCCTTTACCTTCTGGCCTGCCTGCGCCGTATCTCCCTTGACCTGCTCGGCCTTTCCCTTGGCCACGAGGCTCTCGTTTCCGACGGCCTTGCCGGTCGTTTCCTTGACTTTTCCCTCAGCCGTTTTAGCGGTGTGCTTGATTTTCTTCCCGGCACTCATTGAATTCTCCTCCGCTACCCATTCTGCAAGCCGCTTTTGATGTCCCCGCGCACTATGCGGCAGCGGACCGGCACGGTCAGAAAAGCTCGCGTCCCCGTACTCGGCCCTTATCCGCGGGTACCCCCGGCGACGACCGCGGAGAGGAGGGCGACTTATGGTTCGTCTCGTTCGTCCTCGTCGTCGGACTCCTCCTCGGATTCGACGTCTCGATCCGAGTAGTCCCTGTCCTCTTCATCCTCAGGGGCTTCCTCTTCGTACTCGTCTTCCCCTTCCTCCCCGTCGTATTCCTCCTCGGGCTGGTCGTCCTGTTCCGCTTCCTCCTCGGGCTGGTCCTCCTGTTCCGCTTCCTCCTCTTCCATGGCCTCCTCATGACTGCGGACGACCTCGCCGTCGCGGATCTCACCGCGCCACCCCTCCGCCTCGTCGTTGGTGAGGGAGACATGCCGCTGGAAGTTCTTGAAGTCGAGCCGCAGCCGGCGGCCCTGCGCGCGCCAGATGTTCCCGGTCTTCTCGAAGAACCCCGACGGGTAGTACTCGACGACCAGGACGATGCGGGTCAGTGTCGGTGTGAGCTCGTGGAAGCTCACATGCCCGCGGGTGCTGCCCTTGGCGCCCTCCGAGGTCCACACGATGCGCTCGTCCGGCACCTGCTCCTGGACGGTCGCCTTGAAGCTGCGCTTCGAGGGTCCGACCTTCACCTGCCAGTCGGTGGTCACTTCGTCGCCGTGCGAGACGTCCTGCACGCCCTTGGCGAATCCGCTGAAATCCTCGTACTGGGTCCAGTGGTCGTAGACAGTGCGTACGGGCAGGCCAACATCGAGGGTCTCGATGATGTTCATGACCTTCTTTCCAGCCTTGCGGCCGGACTTGCCCCCGCCACCGAAGGTCTCCTTCACCTTGCCCACGACGTTGTCCTTCAAGCTGCTCGCCTTCTCACCCAAGAACGCCTTGACCGGTGAGTCACCCTGCAGGACCCGGGCACCCACCTTGGGTAGAACGCCACCGTTCTCCGCGACATCGCCGAGCCGGTCCGTGAGGTCGGTGACCTTGTCCCCGGCCCTGGCCGCCAGGTGTTCAATCTGGGCACCGACGTACTTGACGGCTTCGTCCTTCAGCCGGTCGACGCCTGAGACCTCGGGTGGCTCCTGTTTCGTCCTGGCCATGACCTACCTCCTTCGGGTGGACCGCGAGGATGTCCTGGCGGTGGCGCTCTTGCTCGCGGAGGCTTTCTTGGCCGGGGCCTTCTTCGCTGCCGGAGCCGCCTTCTTCGCCGGTGCCGCCTTCTTCGCGGGTTTGCGTGCGGCTGTGGACTTCGTTCCCGTGGCCTTCTGGCTTGCGGGCCGCCGACGGGGGTGGTCGTCCTCGTCACCCGTGGAGGCGGCGCGTCGTCGTTGGGTCCGGCGGCGCGGTTTCTCCTCGTCCTCGTCCTCGTCCTGCTCTGGCTCCTCCCCGTCCTCCTCGCCCTCGTCCTGCTCCGGCTCCTCCTCGTCGTACTCTTCCTCCTCGTCGTACGGCTCCTCCTCTTCCTCCCCCTGTGACTCCGGCTTGCCGATGTTGAGCCTGCGTTCCCTCAGCGAGTCCGCAATCTTCCCGACACCGCGATCGGCCGCAGTCGCCGCCGCGTGCTTACCGGCTTCGAGCAGTTCTCCCTTGACCTGTTCGTTCAGCTCCGCCACCTGCGGCAGGTCGCCGAGTCGACGCAGCCCGTCGCTTACGAGCTGGCGTGGCAACCGGCGGCCCGCGAGGTATGCCGCGACGCCGAAAGCGAGCCGCCCCTTCTTGGCACGCCCGAGCACGTAACCACCAGCGACCGCAGCCGCGAGGGCGACTTTGGAGGTGTCTTTCATGAGGTCATTCCTTCCGGCTCATATCCCCTTCGCCGGAGAGGCACTCATAGCCCCTTCGGTCGGAGGGGTGCAACGTGGAGGAGCAGGCCAACAGCACACGGCACGCATACAGCCGCGAATGACAATGCGGTCCCATGCACATTCACTGTCCAGTTGCCGCCCGAGCGAATATGGTCGTCGGCTGCACGACCCCAAAGGCACTCGGCGCACGGCACACAATTGGGCGCAACCGCAAGCCGGCCTTTGTGCAGCTCTCGTAGGGGCACTCCGTACTACACAAGTCTGACCCAGTGCATTCCGAACGCGCATGTGCTGCCGCGTCCCCGCACACAGGCCCATCATGCGCGCTCGAGGTGCCTTCAGAAGCCGATGCCGGTATCATTTCCCCGCCTCTCACGGATTGCGGGTTCCGAACGGTGGGATTCCTCCAAACCTCGCCGAGTGCTGATGGGCCGATATCATGAGATGGACTGCGTTGGTTGGCAGCCGGTGCACGCAGACCGTCAGCCAGCACATCTCCGAGTCCGGAGAGGAACATGGCCGCAGGCAAGGACGATGACCCCCGACTGAGCAAACCTGCTTCCCGACGTGCGTCCGCAACCCGCACCGGCGACAGCAGCCATCAGTCCACCGGGGCGAGGCACCGGCACCGCCGGGTCCCGGCGTTGAGGGCCATGCGCTGCGCGGCCGAGCAACTGGCGGAGCTCCTGGGCCGCGAGCCCGAGTCCGTCTCCGCGCTCAAGCCCACCGAGGACGGGTGGCAGGCCGACGTGGAGGTGGTCGAACTGGAACGCATCCCCGAAACGACCAGTGTGATGGCCAGCTACCGGGTGACGCTCGACGAGGAAGGCGAGCTCATCGGGTACGAGCGGCACCGCCGCTACACGCGTGGGCAGATCGACCGGCCGACGTGAGAACCCGGCGCTGGATGGCTCGACATCGGCTCCCGCCGCAGCGAAGGGCCGGCGAAGGGAGGCACCGTGAGTGTGGTGCCGCAAGGCGCAAGCAGCGTTTCCAGGACCGGCAACACAGGAAATCTCTATGACATCGTCGAACTGATCCTCGACCGCGGCCTGGTCATCGACGTCTTCATCCGGGTGTCCCTGGTTGGGATCGAGCTCCTCAAAATCGACGTCCGGATCGTCGTCGCCAGCGTCGACACCTACCTCCGCTTCGCCGAGGCGTGCAACCGCCTCGATCTTGAATCCGGGCGCAAGGCGCCGACCCAGCTCACCGACATCGTCGGAGAGGTCACCGAAGGCGGATCGCGCGGCAAGGCCAAGGGCGCGATCAGCGGAGCCGTCGAAAGCGCCGCCGACGCCCTTCACCTCGGACGGGACAAGGACGAGGACAAGGACGAGGACAAGGAGCCCGCGCCGAAGCGCGAGAGGCCCGCGCGCCGACCCACCAGGCGACGGGAGGAATGACATGGCCGTGTACGTCTACTCCATCACCGCCGACGCCCACCCCAAGCGCCTGGACGGTCTCGCCGGGGTCGGAGATCCCCCCTCGCAGCTGCGGACCGTGGCCGGCGGGCCGCTCAGCGCCGTCGTGAGCGACGCGCCCGAGAGCCTGCGGCCCAAGCGCCGCGACCTCGCGGCCCACCAGGCGGTCCAGGAACGCCTCATGGCCGACGGCACGGTGCTTCCACTGCGCTTCGGGTTCACCGCCCCGGACGACGACGCCGTGCGGTCGGCCCTCGAAGAACGGCGTGAGGAGTACGTCCAGCGCCTGGCGGCGTTGGAAGGCTGTGCCGAGTACCACCTCAAAGCGGCCATCGACGAGGAGGCCCTGCTCCGTCAGATCCTGGCGGAGTCCGCCGAAGCCCGGCAGCTCAACGACGACATCAAGGCCGGCGACACCAACCCCGACCTGCCACTGGCTCTCGGAGAGCTCGTGGTCAACGAAGTCCAGGCCCGGCACCAGGCACTGGCGGCCGGAGTCATCGAGGCGCTGCGCCCCCACACCCGCCGGGAACGGGCCTCCGAGCCCACCGGATCCGACTTCCTGAACATTTCCTTCCTGGTGGACCAGGAGCACCAGGAGAAGTTTCTCACCGCCGAGAAGGGGCTTGCCGACGAGCTGGGGGAGGAGTTCGACTTCCGGATGCACGGTCCCCTCCCCGCCTACAGCTTCGTCTGAAGGAGGAACACCCAGTGGGTCTGATCGCCCAAATCCTGACCCTTCCCCTGGCACCCGTACGCGGCACCGTCTGGGTGCTGGAACGCGTCGTCGAGGCAGCCGAGGACGAGTACTACGATCCCACGCCCGTCGAACGGGAACTCGCCGCACTGGAGAAGGCACTCCTCGCCGGAGACATCGACGAGGAAACCTTCAGCCGTCGCGAGGACGAACTCCTCGACCGCCTCGACGAGATCCAAGCGCACCGGAGCCACAGCGAGAGCTGAGTGCCGCCACGCTCGAAGGAGGTCGACAGGCCGTGTCCGAACCCATCGCCAACCGGCCCGGCTCCCTGCCCTACGGGTCCGCCCCGCCGTACGGCCAGTCCTCGGCAAACCTCGCCGACATCCTGGAACGCGTGTTGGACAAGGGCGTCGTCATCGCCGGCGACATCCAGATCAACCTCCTCGACATCGAACTGCTCACCATCAAGCTGCGCCTACTGATCGCATCGGTGGACAAGGCCAGGGAGATGGGCATCGACTGGTGGGAGCACGATCCCTCGCTCTCCTCCAGCGCCGTCAGCCCACCCACGCTCGAGGACGAGAACCGGCGTCTCCGCGAGGAGATCGAAACGCTACGCGCCTCCGCGGCCCTGCCGCCGGTCGAGGACACCGAGGAGGAGCCCGCCAAACGGCGCCCGGCACGCGCCCGGAGGGCGGCGCCCCGATCCCGGTCGGACACCGGGGGTGAGAAATGACCAGGTCGGTCAGCTACACGTATGCCGTGGCCAGGTACGTCGACGGCCTGCGCCGGACCCTGCGCGGGCTCCACGGGGTGGGCGGGGAACCAGTGCACCTGGTCGAGCCGACACACGGCGCCGGCCCGGTGGCCGTTGTCAGTCCGGTACCCGAGCAGGACTTCGAGGAGAGCGCGCTCCGCCGACATCTCGAAGACCTCGAGTGGCTGGAGGACCTGGCACGCGCGCACCACGGCGTGATCGAGGCGATCGCGGCCCGCACCACCGTCCTTCCCCTGCGTCTGGCGACGGTGTACCTCGACGACATCCGGGTTCGGGCCGTGCTCGACGAGCGGCAGTCCGTGTTCGACGAACAGTTGTCCCACCTCGCCGATCACCTGGAATGGGGCGTCAAGCTCTACGTCGACCAGCCGACGACACCTGCCGGACCTCCTCCGAATCCCGAGCCCGGTTCCGGGCGCGCCTATCTGCGCCAGCGACGGGCGCAACGGGACTCGCGACAGGACGCCTACCAAGCAGCCGAACGGGCCGCACGGCGGATCGAAACCGCCGCCCGCGCGTACGCCGTCGAGCGCGTCCGCCACCGGCCTCAGGAAGGCCAGCTGGCCGTCGGCCCGGGCGTGAACGTCAGCAACGACGCCTACCTGGTACCGCTGGACCACGCCGAGCCGTTCCGCACCGACGTCCTGCACTCGATCGACGGCCTGGCCGGCGTCCGCGTCGAAGTCACCGGTCCATGGGCCCCCTACTCGTTCGCAGCCCTCCAGCAGGCACAGGAGGCGGCACCGTGAGAACGCCCGATGTGCTGCCGGCGAGTTCCGCGACGCCGATGCCCCAACGGCAGGTCGCACTCATCGACCTGCTGGACCGGTTGCTCAGTGACGGCGTGGTACTCACCGGCGACATCGTCCTGTCCATCGCGGACATCGACCTCGTCCGCGTCTCCCTGCGGGCCCTCATCATGTCCATCAGCGAGCAGAACCCGGCACCCTGGAACGCCGCGGCGTCACCACAGCGAGATGCCCCATGACCGGTGACACCCGTCAGCCCGCGAACCGCCTCGACGAGATCGCCGACGCGGCGACCCGCGCCTTCCAACTCCTGCCGACGACCCCTCAGAGCGTTCCGTTCCCGGCCAGGCATCCACCGGCGAGGCCGCCGCACCGGCTGACCACCAGTGAAGAAACCGTCGAGCGGGACCTGATGAAACTCGTCCTCACCATCGTCGAGCTTCTGCGGCAACTCATGGAGCGCCAAGCCCTCCACCGCGTCGACCTCGGTGACCTCACGGACGAGCAGGAGGAGCGTCTGGGCGCAACGCTCATGGCCCTCCACCAACGCATGTCCGAACTCTGCGCCCGATACGGATTGGCCATGGAAGATCTCAACCTGGATCTCGGCCCCCTCGGGACGCTGCTGCCACCCTCTGGATAGGCGCAGCATCCCGCCCTGCAAGCAACCGGCTCACCCACCTCGGCGAGGGCGGCTTCCAGCTGCTGCCCAGGCGCGCGGGCCGGATGCAAGCGGTCCGGGCCTTCGGCGTTTGCAGATAGAACCCAACCACGGACGACGCCGCACGACAGGCACGACGACTGCTGGCCGGTTACCGCCAAACCGCGCCCGTCGCCCGCTTGGCGTGCGGCCGCCCCGGGCAGACGCGTGGTCGTGCCCGGCGGAACCCGGGCGGAGACGGACGGCCGGCGGAAGGAGTGCGCGATGCGCGCGGTGACCTGGCAGGGCAGGCGGGACGTGCGGGTCGAGGAGGTGCCCGACCCGCGGATCGAGGACCCGTCGGACGTACTGGTGGAGGTGACGTCGACCGGCCTGTGCGGCTCGGACCTGCACCTGTACGAGGTGCTCGGTCCGTTCCTGGACCCGGGCGACATCCTCGGACACGAGGCGATGGGCACCGTCCGGGAGACCGGCGGGGCAGTGCGCACGCTGAGTCCGGGCGACCGGGTGGTGGTGCCGTTCAACGTCAGCTGCGGCACCTGCCGGATGTGCGCGGCCGGCCTGCACTCGCAGTGCGAAACCACCCAGGTACGCGAGTACGGCAGCGGCGCCGCACTGTTCGGCTACACCAAGCTCTACGGCCAAGTACCGGGCGGGCAGGCCGGGTTGCTGCGCGTTCCGTTCGGCGACACGCTGCCGGTGAAGGTGCCGGACGGGCCACCGGACGACCGGTTCCTGTTCCTGTCGGACGTACTGCCGACGGCCTGGCAGGCCGTCGAATACGCAGACGTCCCGGACGGCGGCACGCTGCTGGTGCTCGGGCTCGGCCCGATCGGCGACATGTGCGTGCGCATCGCCCTGCTGCGCCCCGGCGTCAGGCAGGTGATCGCCGTGGACCTGGTGCCCGAGCGGCTGGAACGCGCCCGGGAGCGCGGCGCCGTCGTCCTCGACCTGAACGACCTGCCCGACGCAGTGCCCGACACCGTTCTCAACCTCACCGACGGCCTCGGCCCGGACAGCGTGATCGACGCGGTCGGCATGGAGGCGCACGGCTCCCCCGTGGCGGCAGCCGCGCAGCGCGCCACCGGTCTGCTGCCGGACGCGCTCGCCCGCGCACTGATGCAGCGGGCCGGCGTGGACCGCCTGCACGCCCTGCACCTGGCCATCGAACTGGTCCGCCGCGGCGGCACCATCTCGGTGGTCGGCGTCTACGGCGGCATGACCGACCCGCTGCCGCTGCTCACCATGTTCGACAAGCAGATCCAGCTGCGGATGGGCCAGGCCAACGTCCGCCGCTGGACGGACGACCTGCTGCCGCTGCTCACCGACGCGGACCCGCTGGGCGTCGACGCCTTCGCCACCCACCACCTGCCGCTGGACGAGGCGCCCGCGGCGTACGAGATGTTCCAGCAGAAGCGGGACGGCGCGGTGAAGGTGGTGTTCCGGCCCTGAGCCGCCGCACCTGCCGCGGCGATCCGCGCAGGAAAGCGATGGACCGCGGGACGTCGCACGCCCGGTCCCGCTCCGAGACGAGAGCCGCGACGGGCGAGAGCCGCCTGCTGCACCGTACGCGGGGGCATCCCGAGGAGGTCGACCACCATGGACCCCACCCGCCGGTACGCGGTGACTCTGCCCGGCGCCGTCGGCTGCCACGCACCGCCGACCGTGGTCATCGTCCATCTCACCGGTGCGGTCGCCCCTGACGGGCGACCCGTCTGGGAAAGTGCCGCCGGCGACCTGCGGGTAGAGATCGACGGCGATGTGGCGATCGTGCTGCCCGCTCCCGGGCAGGACGTCCGCCACCCGTGCCTGCACGCCGTGCCCCTGCCGTAGGGCGCCACTCGACGGCCTCGGGCCCCGGTGAAGGTGAACGCAGGAGCTCCCGGCAACCGACTGCTGGGCGCTCCTCCGTCAGGGCCAAGGGCTCGCCCCGGAGCCGGGCGACATGTTTATTCCGATTTGCCCGATTCGCCAGAACAGGGGTCGCCGGCACTCCCTACGGCCGGCGTTTCGGTGCGGCCGGGCCAGGACAGACGCGGCGCATGAACGCTCCACCAGCTGCCGCCGCGCCTGCGTACTGGCACCGGACGTCGTCCACCACATCGCCAGGAACGCCGTCCCGGCGGTACCTGCTGTGCCCGCCCGAGCACTTCGCGGTCGAGTACGCGATCAATCCGTGGATGGACCCGACGCGACCGGTGGATCGCACTGCGGCGCTACGGCAGTGGGCGGACCTGGCGGCGGTCCTGCGCGGGCTGGGCCACCGGGTCGAGCTCATGGACGCCGAACCGGGGCTGCCGGACATGGTGTTCACCGCGAACGGGGCCACGGTCGTGGCGGGGCGGGTACTGGTGGCGCGGTTCCGGCATCCGCAGCGCGCCGGCGAGGCTGAGGCGCACCAACGCTGGTTCACCGCAGCCGGATTCCGGCAGGTGAGAAACGCCCTGGAGGTGAACGAGGGCGAGGGCGACCTGCTGGTGGCGGGCCCGCGCATCCTCGCAGCCAGCGGCTTTCGCACCACCCCGGCCGCTCACCGGGAGGCCCAGCGGATTCTGGGGCTGCCAGTGGTGACCCTCCGTCTGACCGATCCGCGCTACTACCACCTGGACACCGCGCTGGCCGTACTCGACCAGGAGCGGATCATGTACTACCCACCGGCATTCTCCCCGGACAGCCGCCGCCTGCTTCATCGTCTGTACCCGGACGCGATCCTCGCTCACGGCGCGGACGCTGCCGTGTTCGGCCTGAACGCTGTCAGTGACGGGCGGCACGTGGTGCTGCCTGCCACGGCCCAGGGCCTGGCGGACCAGCTGCACGCTGCCGGCTACCAGCCGGTGCCGGTTGCCCTGCCGGAACTGCGGAAGGCCGGCGGCGGACCCAAATGCTGCGTCCTGGAACTGCGTTCGGACGGAGGCCCGCCGTGACCCGGCTTCCCCCCTCCCCCTCCGCGTCGGCCGCTCCGCCGCTGCCGACCCCGCGCGGCCCGCTCTCCGCAGCCGTTCTGGCCGCCCTGGACGGCTCCGGCCGATACGCGCTGCCTTCGTGGGCGCCGGCCGATCCTTGGGGGGACGACCTGCAACTCGCCCTGTACGTCTGCTACGAGCTGCACTACCGGGGCTTCGCGGGCGTGGACGACGGCTGGGAGTGGTCGCCGGAGTTGCTTGCCCTGCGGGCCGCCCTGGAGGAGGTGTTCCTCTCCGCGCTGCGCCGCGAGGTGGGCCGGCCGGTGCCGCTCGCCGAGGTGCTGGCGGGTCTGCTGGTGGAGCCGCCGGACGGCGACGGGCCGTCGCACCACCTGCTGACGCGCGGGACCAGGACGCAGGCCCGCGAGTACCTGGCCCACCGGTCGCTGTACCACCTGAAGGAGGCCGACCCCCAGATGTGGGCGGTACCGCGGCTGCCGAACCCGGCGAAGGCAGCACTGGTCGCCGTGCAGTACGACGAGTACGGCGCGGGCCGGCCCGAGCGGGCGCACGCCCAGCTGTTCGCGGCCATGATGGCGGACTTCGGTCTCGATCCGGCGTACGGCGCCTATCTGGACGCCGCACCCGGGCCGGCCCTCGCGGTGGTCAACACGATGTCGCTCTTCGGCCTGCACCGGGCGCTGCGCGGCGCCCTGGTCGGGCAGTTCGCGGCGGTGGAGATCACCTCGCCGCCCGGCGCGGCCCGACTCGCGACAGCGTTCGAACGGCTCGGCGCGTCACCGCGCGGCACGTTGTTCTACCGCGAGCACGTCCTTGCCGACGCCGTTCACGAGCAGCTCGTCCGGCGCACCGTCATCGACCCGCTGATCGCCGATCTCGGCTGCCCCACCGAGGACATTGCGTTCGGCGCGCTCGCCTACGCCCTCACCGAGGAACGACTCGCCGCCCACCAGCTGCGCGCCTGGTGCGCCGGCACCACTTCACTCCGCACCCCGCTGCCCGAGGAGCCCACCGGCAGCTGCGCGACCGCCGAGCTGTCCGAACCCCCAATCGGCTGAGCTCCGGCGCCCGATGAGGAGTTCCTGCTGACCGACCCGCACACCGGGTCGCGGTGCCGGCCACCCGGAACGAAGCGTGCACGCTCCCCCCGCATCTCCGCGCCACCCGCCCGGTCACCACGGCGGCCGCGACAGCGAACCGACCTCGCCCGACGCACCGCCGGCCTTGAAGCGCTCGGCCACGTGTGGCCCCCCGCCCGACGGGCATACGCGTGGCCATGCTCCTGCTCAGACCACCCGGCGTGTACCCCGTGCAGGGGGACACCGAGCTGCTGCTGGAAGCGCTCGGACGCGAGCCCGTGTCGCCCGGGGCCCGGTGCCTGGACCTCGGCACCGGCTGCGGTGCCCTGGCTCTGGCGGCGGCGCGCCGCGGATGCCGGGTCACGGCCGTGGACCTGTCCCGCCGCGCACTGACGACGGCCTGGCTGAACGCACACCTGCACCGACTTCCGGTACATCTCCGGCGCGCCGACCTGACCGCCGCTGCCCTCGACGACCGCTTCGACCTGGTGCTGTCCAATCCGCCGTACGTCCCCTCCCGATCCGCGCAGCCGCCCACCCGCGGGCCCGCGATGGCATGGGACGCCGGACCGGACGGGCGGCTGCTGCTCGACCGGCTGTGCCTCCAAGTGCCGACATTGCTCGATCCCGGCGGAGTGCTGCTGCTCGTTCAGTCCTCACTGGCCGATCCCGACGCCACCGTCCGGCGGCTGCGCTCCGCCGGCCTGCACACCGACATCACCGCGCGGAAGTCGCAGGCCTTCGGCCCGGTGATGACCTCCCGGGCGCAGTGGTTCGAGGCGAACGGGCTGGTCGAACCCGGCGTCCGCACCGAGGAGTTGGCGGTGATACGCAGTGTCCGCCCCTGACCACGACCCACCTGCCCCACGAGTGCGCCTCACTGAGCGCGGCCCGCTGCTGATCGACGGGCCGGTGGAGCTGCTGCTGCCCGACGGCGGCACGCTGTACTGCGACCGCCCGGTGGTGGCCGTCTGCACCTGCCGTCGCAGCCGCCACTACCCGCTGTGCGACACCAGCCACCGCCGCCACGGTCGTTCCCGCTCCGCGCCCTCGACTTCTTCCCCTCCGGTACCGCCGGGTTCCCGGTAGGCCCGCCGTCGGGCAGATCCTCGGCGCGGTCGCGAACAGCGCGCACACCTGCGAGTCCACCCCGAAGCGTGAACGTCTCACTCGGTGAGCATCCGGGCGACGGCCCGCTCGACGTCCTCCCCGATCCGGGCAGTCCGGGCCCCGGCGGCGAACCGCCGGCCGCCGGCTCGGGCAGGGCGTCGGCCACGGCCTCACTGCGCTGCCGCTGCGCACCCGCAAGGCACTGCTGCGCGACGCGCTCGGCTTCGACGACCCGCTCCGCTTCACCCCGCACCGCAACCACTGGAACCAGCAGCTCCTCGACACCGCCTGCGCCCGCGGCCGGAAGGGGCTGATCGCCAAACGCGCCGACGCGCCCTACGTCCACCGCCGCTCGCCCGACTGGCTCAAGCTCAAGTGCGAGGGCGGCCAGGAGTTCGTCGGCGGCGGCTTCACCGAGGCCGCCGGCAGCAGCGTGGGCTTCGGCGCCCTGCTGCTCGGCCACTACCAGGACGGGCGCCTGCGCAACGCGTACGCCCAGCCGCCGTCGCCCCCTACGCGGTGCGCGCCCGCCCAGGGGCGCCGGTGGCCGCGCCACTGACCCGGCCCGAGGTCGAAGACCCCGGGATCGGCGCCCGGAGCTTCACTATCGACTCCCTCGTCGACCGTCTTGACCACGGCCCCTGGCATGGCGCCCTGCGACACGGCCGCGCCGTCACCGCCGCCGCGCGCCGCACGCCGCACGCCGCCTCGACGTGCTCCGCGAAGGTGCGAACGGAGGTACGGCGGTGAGGAAGACGCGATGAGACGGCTGGATCACGGTAGCGGCGTGTTCGGTGGCGCCGGGCGGCGTCGGCGGCACCGGAGCCGGTCGGGTTGGGTTCACACCTCAGCTGTCGTGCCCGACCGGGCCCGGGTTCCCGCCGTTCTGCCGATGCCGGTCAGATCCGACCGGCGAAGGTGAATCCGGCCTGATCCACGGCCGCGCGGACCTCGCCCTCGTCGGCGTCGCCGCTGACGGTGACCCGGCCGGCCTTGGCGTCCGCGACGACGTCGGTGACGCCGGGCAGGGCGACGAGGCCTGCGGTGACGGTCCGTTCGCAGTGGCCGCAGCTCATTCCCTCGACGGCGAAGACGGTGGTGCCGGTGGTGCCGGTGGTGACGGACATGCGTACTCCCATGGACGTGATCGGTGAATGCGGATCCACGACAGCGCACTCCGCCCGCCGGTAGCACCGGGACACGCGGCCCGATGCCCCCATCGGGTGGACCCGGGAACCGTTCACGCCCCACCACCGACGTCGCTCGACGCACGGAGCTGCGCGAGACCGGCGACACCGTTCACACCCCGCCGGGGGACGCTGGAGCGCCCCCCGTTCGCGGGGAACCGTTCAGGCCGCGCAGCCGACCGCCAGGGAGTCGGCGTGTTCGGCGTCCGCGAGCTTGCGGATCAGCACCCCGCGGGCCCGGTTGACCCGGGAGCGGACGGTGCCGATCGGGCAGCCGGTCAGTTCGGCGACCTCCTCGTAGGGCAGGCCGAGCAGCGCGGTGAGGACGAAGGCGTCGCGGCGTTCGGCGGGCAGCGCGTCGAGCAGTTCGCCGAGCGCGATGCCCTCGTCGAAGCCGGGCAGGTGGTGGGGCTGGACCTGTTCGGCGGCGCTCTGCCAGTCGTCGGTGTCGAGCAGTCGCGGCCGGCGGGCGGCGAACCGGAACCGGTCGACGACGGTGCGGCGGGCGATGGAGAGCAGCCAGGTCCGGGCCGAGGAGCGGCCCTCGAAGCTGGGCAGGCTGCGCAGCGCGCGCAGGTAGGTGTCCTGGGTGAGGTCGTCGGCGGCCTGGGGTTCGCCGCTGAGGTGGGTGACGAACCGCCGGACGTCGGGGCGGGTGGCGCGGACGAACCGTTCGACCGCGGCGGGGTCGCCGCTGCGGGCGGCCAGCGCCCAGGCGGTCACGGTCTGGTCGTCGGCACGCGTCCGGCCGGTGACGGAACGTGACGCGGGAAGAGCGGAAATCATCTCCGGGTGTCCTTGCTCGGGAGACGGGAGCGGCCGGATCGGGCCGCGAGGCCGGCCCGGGGCGCGCGCCGACGGCACCGGTGCCCGAGCAGGGGCGTGCGGTGGTGGGGCGGAGCGACTCCGGGGTGTGACGTGGCCGTCAGGCGACGGCGGTCACCACCGGCGGTCCCCGCGTGGCAAGGGAGTGGACGAGCAGCCGCGACCGCGGCCGCCACCCCGAGGCCCTGGACCGGCGCGAGCGCAACGGCACCCAGGCGGGCCGAACGACGCCGAGCAGCAGCAGGACGGGCGCGAACAGCCGGGCGGCAACCGTCCGGGCCAGCCCGTGCACGGCGCGCTCGCCGGCGGCCAGCCACAGGCCGAGCAGCAGCGCGGCCAACAGGTGCGCGGCGAGCATGCCGCCACCCCCGCCACCGTGCGGCCCGGCCATCGCCATCGCGTGGTGCGCCATGCCAGGCATGTCCGACATCCCGGGCACACCTGCCATCCCGGGTGGATCGGTGAGCGCCGCCACCGTCCCCGGGTCGAGACCGGCGGCCTCGATCAACCGGGCGGCCTGTTCGTCGGTCAGCGGCCCGGCGTTGCACAGCAGCAGGTGCGCCCAGCGCGCGGCGAGCCCGTCCGTCGCGGCAGGGGCGGCAGCCGGAGCCGCCGTTGCCTGCCCGAACGAGAACGCCGTGTGCAGCGCGGCCTGGACGCCGACGGTCAGCGCGGTGACCAGCAGCGGGCCGCGCTCCCTCCGGGCCGTCAACCAGCCCAGCCCGGCGACGCCGCCGAACGCGGCGGCCAGCACCCAGACGGCCACCGGCTGCCCGGACATCAGCACGTGCGCGACGGCAGCGAGCAGCACGCATCCGGCCGCGAACACCGCAGCCCGGCCTGCCCGTACCACTCGCCCAGCCTTCATGACGGGCTCATCATCACATCCTTCACACCCGCCGGACCCCGCCCTCCCCCACCTGTCGCCCACCCGCACGACTATGACGACCGTCACACCAACTCCCCGGGAACCAGGCCGCCTTCCCCGCCGACCACTGGTCTGCGACGGCCTTGCGCCACCCTCCGAACGGGGCAGGCGCCACCCTCCGGACGGGAGACCCGCCACCCACCGGACGGGAGACCGGCGAGGTCTTCAGCTTCCCTTCAGCTTCGCCCGGCCATGCTGCTGACCGGCCCTGTTGCCGCACCGGTGTCGGCCCTGCCGCCCACCCTGTTGCCGCCCGGCCACCGCAACGACCCCGCGCGGCCGGGCCGCGCCACCGAGAGGAGTGCCGCCGCTGTGGGCGCCACGACGACGATGACCGGGACCGACCGGCTGAACGGGCAGCGCCCCGCTCCGCTGTGGAGCAAGGTGCCGCAGGTGACGGCCGGCTTCTGGGTGGTGAAGGTGCTCACCACGGGGATGGGCGAGACCACCTCCGACTACTTGGCGCGCACGCTCGGTCCGATTCCGGCGGTGGCGGGTGCCACGGTGCTGCTCGCGGCGGCGCTCTTCGCCCAGGCGCGGGCCGGCCGGTACCGGCCCGCGGTCTACTGGGCGGCCGTGGTGATGGTCAGCGTGTTCGGCACGATGGCCGCCGACGTGGCGCACGTGGCGCTGGGGGTGCCGTACGCGGTCTCGGCCGCCGCGTTCACGCTGGCGCTGGCCGCCGTGTTCTGGGTGTGGCGCCGCACGGAGGGGACGCTCGCGGTGGAGACGGTGCGCGGCGGCCGCCGGGAGGTCTTCTACTGGACGGCGGTGATGGCGACCTTCGCCCTGGGCACCGCTGTCGGCGACCTGACTGCCGCCACCCTCGGCTGGGGGTACCTCCCGTCCGGCCTGCTGTTCGCCGCCCTGATCGCGGTGCCCGCGCTGGGCCACCGACTGCTGCGGCTGCCGCCGGTCCTCGCGTTCTGGTGGGCGTACGTCCTCACCCGCCCGCTCGGCGCGTGCTTCGCCGACTGGGCCGGCGTCAGCCGGGAACGCGGCGGCCTCGACCTGGGCACCGGCCCGGTGAGCCTGGTGCTGGCCGTGGTGATCGTGGCGGCGGTCCTCGCCCTGGCGTCCGCCGACCGTCGGCGCCGCTGACGGTCGGCGCCACTGACGGTCGGCGGCGCCGACGGACCGCCCCGGCCGGTGCCCGCACGCGAACGCGGACACCGGCCGAGCGGGGCCTAGAAGCCGGTGAGCGGAGCGTCCTGCGGCGCGGCCTGCCCGCCGACGGAACCGCTGACCGGGGCGCTCAGCGCGACGGTCTGCCCGGTGAGGGTGGTCTGCACGAACTGCCAGGTGATCCCGTTGATGACGCCCTGGTCGAGCGGGGCGAGCTGGGCGAACGCCGGCTTGCTCAGGTCCAGGTGGGTGGAGGCGCAGGACGGGCACTTGTCCTTGACCGGCAGGGTCAGCGTCTTGCCCTGGTACGTCACCTTCACCGAAATGCCCTTGCAGACCGGGTCGTTGTTCGGGTTCGCGGTGGTCCACCAGCTGGCGGGGACGGCGACCAGCATCTGGGTGCCGGCGTTGATCTGGGTGCCGCAGGCGCCGTAGCCGGTGTCGGTGAAGTAGGTGGCCATGCCGGTCATCGGTTTGTTGATCGGTATCGCGGCGCCGGCGGGGCCGGCAGTCAGCGCGAGCAGGGCGGCTGCGGCGAGCGGGGCGCCCGCCAGCAGCCTGAGGTTCCTACGGGTGACACGCATGCTTCCTCCGCATCGCAGCACTCGATGTGGCAGTGGCAACTCGCCGAACCCGAATGGGAGTTCGGCGATCGCACTGTCACCGGGAGGCACCGAACCTACGGAAGCGACCGTTCGCGGTCCACACTTTTGACAAGTTGTCATGGCCACAACTCGGTAAACTTTGCCGGACCACCCCTCGAAGGGCCCTGCGTCAGGACGCGACCACGTCCAGGTGGTAGGTGGTGTCCACCTCGAAGTCCCCGGCCGTCCCGTTGATCGCCAGCACGTAATGCCCGGGCGTGAGCGGCTCCAGCGCACCCCACAGGCCCCACGCGACCTGTGGGAAAATACCCACCATGAACCGCCGGGAGGCGAACTCCCGCAGCGGCAGCGGGATTCCGTTCAGATCGGCCTCGGCCCGGGACACGTCCATCCGCCACGGACGCGCGGAAAAGCCCAGCGCCGGACGGGTGGTGTTCAGGACGGGGAAGAACAGCGGCTTCCCGGCGGGGATCTGGCACCGCCGGACCACCCGGCCGCCGTACGTCCCGGCCAGGAACCAGACGTCCGACGGCTGCTGCCAGCCGGCGAACTCGCCGGTCCGGTCCGCTACCGGCGAGCTCTCCTCCGGCGCCGACAGCGCCCACTTCCACCAGCGCGCCGCCAGCTTCCCGCCCTGGTCGGGATCCATCGCCCCGACACCGTTCTCCTGCAACACACCCTCGCCAGGTCAAGCCCTCACCGACGCCCCCACCGGGCGCCGATCCGGGCCAGACTCTATCCGCCGCCATCCGATCACATTCGGTCAACCCCCAGGTCAGGAAGCGTCCTCCCGACCCTCCCGACCCTCCGCACTCTCCGGCCCCTCCGCACTCTCCGGGCCCTCCGCACCCTCCGCACCCTTGGCACCGTGCGCGAAGCGCTCCCGCGCGGTGGCGCCGCGGCGCTCGATCGGCAGGGTGCCGGTGGCGGCGCCGAGGCCGTACGGCGGCATGTCGCCGTAGATCGACTCGTAGGAGCCGGGCGGGACGATGTACGTCTCGTGCCAAATCCCCACGTGCTGACGGGACTTGCGCTCGAAGCGGTTGATCATCGCCCAGGCCTTGCGGTGCAACTGCTGCGGCGCGGCGGCGTACTTGAGCAGTTTCTCCTCGGACTCCCAGTACTGGACCACGTAGTACGTGCGCGGCGAGCCGGTGAGCAGCTGGTAGCCGAGCAGTCCGCTCTGCGGGTCGCGGGAGAGTTCGCGCAGCATCCGCGGCATCGCGAGGAACACGGGCAGCCAGTGGTGCGGCGCCCAGAAGTGGTTGATCCGCATGCCGATCAGGAAGAGGACGACGTTCCCTTCGGCGGCGGCGGCGGTGGTTCGGCCCGGTATCGGCTTGGCGAACATGACATCCCCCTGTCGTCGGACCGTCCGTGATTGGATAGCCCCACTCATCAATGCCTTGGATAGTGACACTCGCCGACGGAGGCCACAAGAGGATGCGCCTGGCAGATCTCAGCGAAAGCAGCGGTGTCTCCCTCGCCACCATCAAGTACTACCTGCGCGAGGGCCTGCTCCCGCCCGGCCGCCTGATCAACACCACCCAGGCCGAATACGACGAATCGCACCTGCGACGGCTCCGCCTGGTGCGGGCGATGATCCAGGTCGGCCGCATCCCGGTCGCCACCGTCCGGGAGGTGCTCGCGCACGTCGACGACGACTCCCTCGGCCTCACTCTCCGCCTCGGTGCGGCCCTGAGGACGCTGCCCCACCCCACCGAGCCGACCCTCGCGGCCGACGAGGACCAGCCAACTGCCGCCGCCCGCAAGCTCGCTGACGATCTGTTCACCCGCCTCGGCTGGTCCGCCCCCTGCGAGGTGGGAGACCTCTCCCCCGCCCACCGGGCCCTGGTCGCCGCCCTCGCCACCCTCGGCCGCCTCGGCTACCCCCTCAGCGCCGACGACCTGCTCCCGTACGCCCGCTACATGGAACAGGCCGCCGTCTACGACCTCGACCGCATGGAGGTCCTCCCCACCCCCCAGGAGCAGGCCGAGTACGCGGTCGCCGCCGCCGTCCTGTTCGAACCCGTCCTCCTCAACCTCCGCCGCCTCGCCCAGGCCGAGCAGTCCGGCCGCCGCTACGGCCTCTAGCCGGTGACTTCGCGGGTGGGGTTTTAGGTCTCCAGCCAGCGGGGTCGGGTTTCGTCGATGTCGAGGAGTTCGAGCAGGTGTGCTTGGACTCCTTGGCTGATGAGGATGACCGGTGGGCTGGTGGCGGTGCCGGGGCGGAGCATGAGGCTGTCGAGGTGGTAGAGGATCATGCGTCCGGTGGGGCGGACCCGGCGGTTGTCGGGGTAGAGGCCTGTCATGGTCTGCTCGGGGCCCAGGGCCTGGCGGACTTGACGTTCGATCAGGCAGAACACCAGCAGGGCCAGGCAGATGACGGTGATCAGGGCGGCGATGCGGCGGTTGTGCTCCAGGAAGATCGGCGCGACCGCGAGAGGGCCCTTGAAGTCGTTGTAGCGGCGCTCGACCACGTTCTGGCCCTTGTAACGCTTGAGGACCTCGGACGCGTCGGCCTGCTCGGGAGTGAGCCGGGTGACCAGGGCGTACCAGCCGTCGGTGGCGGTCTCGGCATCCAGGACGTCCTGGTCGAAGTGCCAGGCCAGCAGCGGCCGCCCGTCGGGGTCGGTGGTGACCTCGGTGCGCAGGCAGTTCGTGACCCGGCGGGTCTTGGCGATCACGCCGATGCGGGCCTCGACCTTGGCCGCGGTGTTGTAGAAACGCCCGCCGGCCGAGCGCTGCAGCTTCCCCAGCTCTTCCGCCGCGCGGGCCAGGCGTTTGGCGCGGGCGGTCTGTTGGCCCTTGGCGTTGCCGGTGGAGTGGACCAGGATCCTGCGCAGCCGGTGCTGCGGGTCGCTCTTGCGCGGCCCGGCCATGACGTGGACGTCTTCCAGGACCCGGTAGGACTCGCGCTGGCCGGTGGGGGTGTTCCGCTCCCGGTCGCGGTCGTTGACGTAGTCGACCAACTGCGCGGATTCCACGTCCAGGGCGGCGTAGACCTCCGCTTTGACCTGGGCTGCCGGGAGCGGGGCGACGAAGTCGACCTTCGCGTCGAGCAGCGCGGTGATGTTCGTGTAGGACACGAGTTTGGAGTCCGCGACGAGCAGGAAGTCCTTGCGGTCGGCGATCTTCCGCAGGGCCTTCATCGCGCCGACGACCTGCGCGACCTCGCCCGCGCCGCCGTCGTGGACGCGGTGGAAGAGGGGGATCCCGCCGTCGCGGCTGACGGCCAGCCCGGCCTGGATCTGCTTGAGATCCACCCGCCGGTCCTTCGGGTGGCCGTATCTGACCTGCGGAAAGCCCTCTTCCTGGTCCTCGTAGGCGCCGAACAGCGACATGCTGGTCATGTCCCAGTGGATCTGGGCGGTGTCGACACCGAACTCCGCGATCGCCTGCGCGCCGATGGAGCCGGTGATCTCCTGCAGATGTGGCGCGATCGCGTCGAGTGCGCGGGCGAGCCGGTCGTCGTTGAGCAGGTCCGGCTCGACCCCGAAGACCTCCTCGACCGCCCATGCCCGCGCCCAGTTGCCGACTCGCACCATCGAGGTCGGCGAGGACAGCCGGTTGGCGACCAGGACCTCGATCACCTGCCCGTGCGTGAGGTGCGCGACCTCGCGGATCGGGCACAGCTCGTCGATGATCCCGGCCACGTCGAGCCGGCGCAGAAACTCGGCAGAGGCAGGCAGAGCGCCCAGACGCCTCTCGATCACCGGGGCCAACTCCACCGTCATGCGAGGACGCCGGACCCGGGAACGACGCGAACGAGATATCGACACGTCCTGCCCAACGACCCACCCCCGCCGAAGTGCCGGCCAGATCATCAGTTCATCCGAAACGGTTACGTGCGGAGGATGGGTCTAGCATGGTGAGCCGGCTCGCCGACCGGGCCCCTGTTGTGGTGTCAGCCGTGGTACTCCCAGCCCTCGACGCAGAAGCAGGCCGCGCTGACCGAGGTGTCTCCGGCCCGCTCTGCTCGTGCCCACACTTGGGAGTCACCCGGGCCGGAGTGGCTCATCCCGAACCGCAGCGGGCCCACGCCCTCCAGCGGCTTGCACTGCCAGCGCGGCCGGTCTGCGTCGGGGACCACCGCCCACGGCCCCGCCTCGGCCGGCCTGTCGCGGAACCCCAGCCGGTCGGCCACCGGCTCGGCGTTCCAGAGGTCTTCGGCCCATCCGGGGCCGGTCGCCGGCAGGCCGGTGATCACCGTGTCCCTGCGCTGTACGTACCCCTCGGGGGCCACGCCCCACTCCTGCGCAACGTCCAGGGAGACGCCCCAGGCCGGCACCGACCAGCAGCTCCGTCCCGCCATGGGGCCTGTCCAGCGACGGAGCAGCACTTGACCACCCGAAAAGCCGCTCACCGATCCAGCAGGATCCGAGAGGGAGGCAGGCCCGACCGGTTCGGATTCCGCCAATCTCCGGACGGCGCCCGGGTGTTCGCCCCGCGCGGGCCGTCGCCGCAGCTCGTCGGCGGTGGCCGCGCCCGGCCTCCGCCCTCACCGATCGACAGACCGCCGACCGCCCGCGAGGTGGAGCCACGGCGTACGCCCCCGGCGCGCATGTCCTGATCACGGCCACCGGGCGGTCCGGGTGCGGACAACCGCCCACCTACCGTCCCCCGCCGCTGGTACACCAACGGTCGGGCGCGGCGGGCGCCGGACCGACGAGCGGAAGGGACTGGGGCGGCGATGAGCGACGACGCGGTCAAGGTCGTGCTGTGGATTCTCGCCCTGGGCGCCGCCATCGTGGTGCTGAAGGCGGCCTGGGGGTGGGCCGCCGCGCACCTGCTGTACCTGGGCATCGGCCTCGGCGGGATCGCCCTGCTGGCCGCCGCCACCGCCACCCTCTACGTCCGGGCCACCGCGCCCGGTTGGCTGCCCGCCGTCCCGAACCACCCGGCGGTGGCCGCGAGTTGGACGGCGGACTTCACCCTCGACGACTTCGTGAACTCCGCGCCGCGCGGCTTCGAGGAGATGTGCCGGGCGCTGCTCGACCGGGATGGCTTCTCCGGCGCGCTGCGGGTCGGCGGCGCCGGCGATCTCGGGGCCGACGTGATCGCGCGCGACGAGGACGGCCGGAAGGTGGTCGTCCAGTGCAAGCGCTACCGCCGCCCCGTCGGCAGCCCCGAGCTCCAGACCTTCAACGGCACCGCCCGGCCCGTCCACCGGGCGAGGATCGCCATCGTGGTCGGCCTGTCCGGATTCACCGCCCCGGCCCGCAAGCTCGCCCACCAGCAGCGCATCCACCTGGTCGACCGGGCCGCGCTGGAGCGCTGGGGCGCCGGGGAACACCTCTACGACATCCTGGACATCGCCGCGTAACCGTCAGCCGAGACCGAGACCGAGGCCGAGGCCGTCCAGGACGGTCCGCGCCCCGGCGGTGAACGCGGGGCCGGCGGGAGTGGTGTCGCGGGTGGCGAGGGCCGCGGCGAGCAGCGGAAAGGCGTCGGGGGTGGGGCCGGGGGCCGCGCCCTGGTGTTCGAGTTCGAGCGCGCCGATCGTGTAGGCGACCAGCGCGTGGAGGGCCGCCGCGCGGGCGGGGTCGTCCAGGCCGGCATCGGTGAGGGCCTCCAGCAGGCGTTCGCGCCAGCGCAGCGCGGGCCGGCAGGTGCGGTGATGGCGGATGGCCAGCGGCAGGACGCCCGGGTGGGCGCCGACCGCCTCGCGCATCAGCTCCAGCAGTGCGAGCACCCGCGCGCGCGGCGTCGGCTGCTCGGCGGCGGCGCGGTCGAGGACGGCACCGAGCGCCAGGTCGACCACCAGGCACTCCACTTCCTCGCGGTCCTCGACATAGCGGTACAGCGCCATGGTGCGGCGGTCGAGTTCGGTGGCGACGGTGCGCATGGAGAGCGCGGGCAGGCCGTCGCGGTCGATCACGGCGAGCGCGGCGGCGGCGATCTGGTCGTTGGTGAGAGAGCGGGGGCGGGGCACGGGTTGACAGCGTACGGCATACGCCTACAGTTTAGGCGTACGGTCTACACCTACGAGGGAGCCCAGATGTCCCGCCTCCGGATCGGCACCGCCGCCCCGACCGTCCCCACCACCGACACCACCGGCGCGCCCCTCCCGCCCGTCCCCGCGGGCGGCGTCACCCACCTCCAGTTCCGCCGCTTCGCCGGCTGCCCGATCTGCAACCTGCACCTGCGCCAATTCGCCGTCCGCCACCGGGAGTTGCAGGAGGCCGGGATCCGGGAGGCGGCCGTCTTCCACTCCCCCGTCGAGGAACTCCGGCCGTACGCCGACGGTCTGCCGTTCGCCCTGGTCGCCGACCCCTCGCAGCGCCTGTACCGCATGTACGGCGTCGGGCGCGGCGCTCGCGCACTGCTCGACCCGCGGGTCTGGCCCGCCATCGCGCGCGCCGTGCTCGTCGGCATCCCGCTGGTCCTGCGCGGCCGCGAGCGGCTCCCCGCCGCCCGTCCGCTCGGCGGCCGGCTCGGGCTGCCCGCCGATTTCCTGCTCGCGCCCGACGGACGGGTCCTGGCCGCCCACTACGGCACCCACGCGGCCGACCACTGGACGGTCGACCAGGTGCTCGCGCTGGCCGCGACGCACCGCGGAGCGCCGCTGCACCAGCCGAACTGAGAACACACGATTGGACTCCGCCCGGCCGGGCACCCGCGAAGTGACTCCGTCGGACGGCTCCGACGGCGAGGAAGGGAGCCGGCGCCATGGACGAGATGCCGCAGGGCGGCGCGGGCGGCGTACCCACGCCCGAACAGGACCGCGAGGCGCTCCGCGAAGAGCGCCGGGCGAAGGCCCGCACCGACGCGCCCGAGGAGCAGCGCGAGGACCACCGCGCCGAGGGCCGTCCGCCGACCGTCGGGCACGATTGGCCGAGCGACCAGGCCGAACCCGTCGGCGTGCTGCACCGGCGGCCCCGCGAAAACTACCGCGCGGAGGGACGTCCGCCGACCGTCACGCACGACTGGCCGGACGACCAGGCCGAACCCGCCGACAAGCACGGGAAGCGGCACAAAGGGGCCGCCGGCCGCTGAAGCCCGGGCCCGGCCGGGCGCGGGGGCGGTCCGCCCGTGCACATGGGTGGCGACCGCGATCGAGGTCGGCATGCACCGGCACCACCTCTACCCCTGTTGACCCTGGGCTTTCCCTACCTTCGGTGATCGCCGAGTCGACGCCCCAACGGGTGCCGGCGACGAGTACGCGGACCGGCCGGAACGAGTGCGCTGCGCGTACAAGCGGGGCGAACCCGGGTTCCTAACCTGGGCTTTACCCCCCTTCGACCACCGAGAGGCCGCCCTTCACCATGTCCCACTCGCAGTCCACCCCCAGCCCGTTCCTCGAGCCGCAGGCCCGGGACTTCGCCGAGGCCACCGCCAACCCGCCGTACCTGTTCGACCTGGGTCCGGAGGAGGGCCGCAAGGCCGTCGACGAGGTTCAGTCCGGTGAGGTCGAGCTGCCGGCGATCGACGAGGAGTGGATCACCGTTCCCGGCGGGCCGACCGGCTCGGTGCGGGCGCGGATCGTCCGCCCGGCCGGGTCCACCGGCACGCTGCCGGTGATCCTCTACATCCACGGCGCGGGCTGGGTGTTCGGCAACGCGCACACCCACGACCGCCTGGTGCGCGAACTGGCCGTCGGCGCGGGCGCGGCCGTCGTCTTCCCCGAGTACGACCTCTCCCCCGAGGCCCGCTACCCGGTCGCCATCGAGCAGAACTACGCCGTCGCCCGCTGGATCGTCGCCGAGGGCGCGGGCGAGGGCCTGGACGCCACCCGCCTCGCGGTGGCCGGCGACAGTGTCGGCGGCAACATGTCCGCCGCGCTGACCCTGATGGCCAAGGAGCGCGGCGACGTCCGCCTGGTGCAGCAGGTGCTGTTCTACCCGGTGACCGACGCGTCCTTCGACACCCCGTCGTACCACCAGTTCGCCACCGGCTACTTCCTGCGCCGCGACGCCATGCAGTGGTTCTGGGACCAGTACACGACCGACGAGCAGCAGCGCGCCGAGATCACCGCCTCCCCGCTGCGCGCCACCGTCGAGCAGCTCACCGGCCTGCCCCCGGCCCTGGTCATCACCGGCGAGGCCGACGTCCTGCGCGACGAGGGCGAGGCCTACGCGAACAAGCTGCGCCAGGCCGGCGTCCCCGTCACCGCCGTCCGCTACCAGGCCGTCATCCACGACTTCGTGATGCTCAACGCCCTGCGCGGGACCCATGCCGCGGAAGGCGCCATCAGCCAGGCCATCGCCATTCTGCGCACCGCCTTCGGCACCGCCTGAACACCGCCTTCGGAACCGCCTGAGCACGCTCGACCCACTCGCCGAGCCCGCTCGATCCACTCGCCGAGCCCGCTCGATCCACAAGCAGCGCCCGCTCAACCCACAAGCAGCGCCCGCAAGTTACCTCCGGTCTCACCTCGTAGGTCCGGTCTCACCCCACCTTGACGATCCGGTGGCGCTCACTGTTCGCCACCGGACCAGGAGTTTCCCCATGCGCACCATCCCCTTCCGCATCAACCGCAAGGTCGCCGTCGTCGCGGCCGTCACCCTCGTCGCCGGCGCCACGATCGCCGCCAACGCCTCGGCCGCTCCGGCCAAGTCGCCCGCCAAGGCGTCCGGGCCGGTTCTGGAGAAGGACGCCCAGGCGTTCGCCGACGCGGCGGCGAAGAACCCGCCGATCTACACGCTGTCCTACGAGGACGCCCGCAAGGCGCTCGACGGCGCGCAGAGCGGTCCCGTCGACAAGCTGCCGGCCGAGGTCAGCCACCGCACGCTCAAGGTGGGACCCACCGGTGAGGTGAACATCCGGATCGTCCGCCCCGCCGGCGTGACCGGCAAGCTCCCGGCGGTCATGTACTTCCACGGCGGCGGCTGGGTCCTCGGCAACGAGAACACCCACGACCGGCTGGTGCGGCAGATCGCCAACGGCGCCCAGGCCGCGGTCATCTTCGTCGACTACACGCCCGCGCCCGAGGCCCGCTACCCGATCGCCAACGAGCAGTCGTACGCGGCCACCAAGTGGGTCGCCGAGCACGGTGACGAGATCAACGTCGACGGCTCCCGGATCGCCGTCGCCGGCGACAGCGTCGGCGGCAACATGACGGCCGCCGTCACGCTCATGGCCAAGCAGCGCGGCGGCCCCGCCCTGCGCGAGCAGGTGCTGTTCTACCCCGTCACGGACGCCAACTTCGAAACCCCCTCCTACCGGGAGTTCGCCGACGGCCCCTGGCTGACCCGCAAGGCCATGAAGTGGTTCTGGGACGCCTACGCCCCGAACGCCAAGGACCGCGAGCAGATCACCGCCTCCCCGCTGCGCGCGAACCTCAACCAGCTCGCCGGGCTGCCCAAGGCCCTGGTCATCACCGACGAGGCCGACGTGCTGCGCGACGAGGGCGAGGCGTACGCCGCGAAGCTCCGCGCCGCAGGCAACGACACCACCAGCGTCCGCTACAACGGCATCATCCACGACTTCGCCATGCTCGACGCCCTCGCCAACACCAACGCCGCGAAGGCGGCCGTCGACCAGGCCAGCCGCTTCCTCTACGCGGGCCTGCACAACGGGTCCTGACCCCTGCTCCAGGGCGGCCCGGCTCCCCCCGGGCCGCCCTGGGATGCCTGCACCCCCAAGGCCGGACGCCGCGCACCGCGCAGCCCTTCCGGCCGACCTGTCCGGCTCAGCCGGCCGCCCGCCGTCATCGGTGCGGCCGTTCAACCGCCGTCGCCGCTCAGAACGGTCCGTAGCGCGGCACACCCGCGTCTTTCTGCCGGACCGTGTCACCGGCGACCGCTTACAAGGAGACCGTCATGTCCCGTTCCTCCCGCACCCGTTCAGCCGTCAAGGCCGCCACCACCGTGGCCGCCGCCACCGCCGTGGCCGGCTCCCTGCTGGCCGCCACCACGGTGACCAGCAGCGCCGCCCCGCAGAAGGACGTGACGAGCCAGGCCAAGCCCACCGTCGTGCTCGTCCACGGCGCGTTCGCCGACGCCTCCAGCTGGTCCGGCGTCGTCAAGCGTCTGAAGAACGACGGCTACCCGGTCATCGCCGCAGCCAACCCGCTGCGCGGCGTGACCAGCGACGCCGCCTACATCCGCAGCGTCCTGGACAGCGTGCACGGGCCCATCGTCCTGGTCGGCCACTCCTACGGCGGCTCGGTGATCACCCAGGCCGCCGCCGGCGACCCCGACGTGAAGGCGCTGGTCTACATCGCCGCGTTCATCCCGAACGTCGGCGAGAGCGCCGGCGACCTGGCCGCCAAGTACCCGGGCAGCACCCTGGGCGACGCCGTCAGCCCCACCTCCATCCCCATGCCCGACGGCAGCACCGGCACTGAACTGACCATCAAGCAGGAGCTGTTCCACCAGCAGTTCGCCGCCGACGTCCCCGCTCCCACCGCCGCGATCATGGCGGCCTCCCAGCGGCCGGTCACCACCCTCGCCCTGGACGAGAAGGCCTCGAAGGCGGCCTGGAAGGACATCCCCTCCTACGCCATGACCGTCGGTCAGGACCACAACATCCCGCCGAAGGCCGAGAAGTGGATGGCCGAGCGCGCCCACGCCTACACCGTCACCATCGACAAGGCCTCCCACGCGGTCGCCGTCTCCCACCCGGCCGAGGTCACCGACCTCATCGTCCGCGCGGCCCGCGACACCCGCTGAACCACCGGCCCACCGACAGCCCCACTGCCGCCGGCAGTGGGGCTCGTCAGCGACGCAGGCCCAACCGCGGCAGCCGTCCGGACGTGACCGCATGCGTGGCGAGGCCGAACACCAGGCCCCAGAACGCGGAGCCGATGCCGAACAGGGTCGTGCCGGAGGCGGCGGCGAGCAGCGTCACCACGGCGGCGTCGCGACCGGGTTCGGGGGCGAGCGCGGCGGCGAGACTGTTCTGCAGCGAGGCGAGCAGCGCGACGCCGGCGATCACGGCGATCAACTCCCGTGGCAGGCCGGTGAACAGGCCGACCAGCACGCCGCTGAAGCTGCCGACGAGCACGTACAGCGCACCGGACGACATGCCCGCGACGTAGCGGCGCCGCGGGTCGGGATGCGCCTCGGGACCGGAGCAGATCGCGGCGGTGATGGCGGCCAGGTTGACGCCGGGCGAGCCGAACGGCGCCAGCAGGACGGACGCCCCGCCGGTCACGCCGATCAGCAGACGGTCGTCCGGACGGTAGCCGAACGCTCGCATCACGCCGAGCCCCGGCGCGTTCTGCGAGGCGAGCGAGACGATGGTGAGCGGCAGCGCCAGGCCGACCAGCGCGGGCCAGGAGAACGCGGGGGCGGTGAGCACCGGCACGGTCGGCCCACCCGAGCCGGGGTGCAGCCGCAGTCCGACCGTCAGCGCGGCCAGCACCCCGCCGACCACCAGGGCGATCACCACGGCGTACCGCGGCGCGAGCCGCTTCGCGAACAGGAACGCGACGAAGCTCCCGAGCACCAGCACAGGCGCGCCGTGCACCGCCCCGAAGATCCCGGCGCCGAACGAGAACAGGATGCCGGCCAGCATCGCGTGCACGATCCCCTCGGGCACGGCGGCGATCAGGCGTCCGAACCAGCCGGTGACACCGAACAGCGTGACCGCGACGGCACTCACCAGGAACGCGCCGACCGCCTCCCGGTACGGGTAGTGGCCGAGACTCGTCACCAGCAGCGCCGCCCCGGGAGTCGACCACGCGGTCACCACCGGCGTCCGGGTCCACCAGCTGAGAGCGAACCCGCTGATCCCGCTGCCGATCGCCACCGCCCAGATCCACGACGCGGTGTGCGCGGCATCCAACCGCCCGGCCGCGGCGGCCGCCAGCACCACCACCAACGGCCCGGAGAACGACACCGCGACACACACCAGCCCGGCCAGCAACGCGGGCCCGGACACGTCCCGCCGCAGACTCCGCCGCCGCTCGCCCCCACCCGCACCGCTCTCCGGTCGGACCGTCAGATCGTCTGTCATTCCGGCAGTATCCCGATCCACCGGCCAGGGACCGACAACGGGTCAGCCGCTCTGCGACTCCTGGCACCGCACCCCGTTTTCCACCTCGCCGCTCCCGCCCACCGGCGACGCCGAAGACACCTCACGCCACGCCATCATCACCACCACATTTGCCTAAGCCACTTAGGAACCAGCATGATGCGCATAGGCGATCGAGGAAGAGGCCATGGCACCCAAGGCTGAAGCACCAAGCACCGAAGCACCGGACTGGATCACCACCCCCATCACCCCCCAACTCCTGCGCGGCCACCTCGACTTCGAGATCACCCCGCACGGCCTGCTGCCGCACCGGCTGCCGAGCCGGGCGCGGCGGCAGGTGCCGGACCGGCAGTTGGCCGTCGCGGAGGCGCAGCCGTCGGGGGTGCGGGTGGTGTTCCGGACGGCGGCCACCCGGATCGAGCTGGACACGCTGCCGACCAGGCGCGCCTACCGGGGGTTCCCGCCGCCCGCCGCCGGGGTGTACGACCTGCTGATCGACGGGCGGCTGACCGCTCAGGCCACGGTTGCGGGCGGCAATCTGCGCACCGTCACGGATCTGCTGACGCAGGAAGCCGAACTCACCGAGGGCCCGATCGGCGCGGCCCGGTTCACGGGCCTGCCGGGGCGGGCGAAGGACGTGGAGATCTGGCTGCCGCACACCGAGGTCACCGAGTTGGTCGCACTGCGCACCGACGCGCCGGTCGAGCCGCTCCCGGGGCGTGGGCGCAAGATCTGGCTGCACCACGGCAGTTCGATCAGCCACGGCTCCAACGCGGCCCACCCGACCGGGACTTGGCCGGCGATCGCGGCGGCGCGCGGCGGCGTGGAGCTGGTCAACCTGGGGTTCGGCGGCAGCGCGCTGCTCGACCCGTTCACGGCCCGGGCGATCCGGGACGCGCGGGCCGACCTGATCAGCCTGAAGGTCGGCATCAACGTGGTGAACAGCGACGCGATGCGCCTGCGCGCGTTCGGCCCGGCGGTGCACGGCTTCCTGGACACGATCCGCGAAGGGCACCCGCACACCCCGCTGCTGCTGGTCTCCCCGCTACTGTGCCCGTTGCACGAGGACACCCCGGGCCCCTTGATGCCGGATTTCACCGCCGGAACGCTCCGCTTCCGCGCCACCGGCGACCCGGCCGAACGCGCCGCCGGCCGCCTGACGCTGACCGTCATCCGCGAGGAACTGGCCCGGATCGTCGGCCTGCGCGCGCTCGACGACCCGCACCTGCACTACCTCGACGGCCGCCGGCTGTACGGCGAACACGAGTACGCCGAACTCCCGCTCCCCGACGGCCTCCACCCGGACGCGGCCGCCCACCGCCGAATCGGCGAACACTTCGCCCGCCACGCCTTCGGCCCCGATCGGCCCTTCAACTCCACTGCCATTCACTCGACTTGACGCACCGTCAGGAAGCAGCAGCCCGTCCGGGTCGCTCAGGATCGCTGCGGCGTGATCAGCCCGGATTCGTAGGCGGCGATGACGGCCTGTGCCCGGTCGCGCACGTCGAGCTTGGCGAACAGGCCGGTGATGTGGTTCTTCACCGTGGACGGGCTGATCTCCATCGCGTCCGCGATCGCGTTGTTGTCCAGCCCGGTGGCCATCAGCCGCCAGACCTCGCGTTCGCGCGGCGTGATGTCGTCGGCCACCGAGGCGGTGGCGGCGGTCGGCGGGGCGGGCTGCGGGGACCGGACGTGGGTGGCGATCAGGCGGGTGAGCAGGCGGGGCGCCACCACGGCGTCACCGGCGTGGACGGTGCGGATCGCGGTGGCGAGGTCCTCGGGGGAGACGTCCTTGGGCAGGAAGCCGTGGGCGCCGGCCCGCAGCGCGGCGACCACGTACTCGTCGAGGTCGAAGGTGGAGAGCGCGAGCACCCGGCACTCGGGGAGGAGGCCGGCGAGCTGTTCGGTGGCGGCGACGCCGTCGAGGACGGGCATCCGCAGGTCCATCACCACCACGTCGGGGCGCAGGCGCTGGGCGAGGGCGACGGCCTGTTCGCCGTTCTCGGCCTCGCCGACCACCTCGAAGGACGGGTTCGGGGAGAGGATCAGTGTCAGTCCGCGGCGGACCAGGGGCTGGTCGTCGGCGACCAGGACGCGGATCGCGGGGGCGGCGGCGTTCATGCGGGTACCTCTCCGTACCGGGGTTCGGCCCCGGCGGTCTCGTCGGCGGTCAGGGGCAGTTCGGCCAGGACGGCGAAGCCGCCGTCGGGGTGCGGGCCGCAGCTGAGGCTGCCGCCGTGCAGGGCGACGCGCTCACGCATGCCGATCAGGCCGTGACCGCCGCCCTCGCCACCCGCTCCCCCGCCGGCACCCACACCGTCGTCGCGCACCAGGACCACCACAGCGTCCGGGCGGTACGTCAGGCGGACGGTCGCGCGGGCCTTCGGGCCGGCGTACTTGCGGGTGTTGGTCAGGGCCTCCTGGACGATCCGGTAGACCGTCAGGCCGAGGCTCGGCGGCAGCGGGCGCGGGGCGCCGTGGACGGTCAGTTCGGTGGGCAGGCCGGCCAGGCGGGAGTCGTCCGCCAGTCGTTCGAGGTCGTCGGTGCCGGGTTGCGGGGCGGGCGGCGCGGCGTCGGGTTCGTCGCCGGCCCGCAGGACGTCCAGCAGTTGGCGCATCTCGCGCAGCGCGAGCCGGCCGGAGGACTCCAGCGTGATCAGGGCGTCCCGGACCACCTCGGGGTCGGCGAGGTTGGCCCGGGCGCCGCCGGCCATCAACTGCATGGTGGTGATGTGGTGGGCCACGATGTCGTGCAGCTCCCGGGCGATGCGCCGGCGTTCCTCGGCCACCGCCCGGTCGGCCATCAGCCGGCGGTTGGCGGCCACCTCGCGCTGCCAGCGGGCGACCACCAGGGCCGCGCCCGCCACCAGCACGCAGGAGGCCGGTGCGGAGACCAGGGCATCCCAACTGGGCGCCCGGAAGTGGCTCTGGGTCAGCACCGTCATCAGCGAGGTGACGGCGACGGCCGCGGCGGTCACCCGGAGCCGGGCGTGGCGGGCGAGCGTGTACAGCGCCACTGTCAGGACGGCACCGAAGTGGATGCCGACCGGCTCGGCCAGGTTGGTGGCCGCCTGGAGCAGCAGCACGCCGGCGTACATCGGCACCGGGTGGGTGCGGCGCGCCAGCAGCGGCATCCCGGAACACAGGGCGAGCAGGAAGCCGGGCACGCCGACGCCGCCTACGGCTGCGGCGAACAGCAGGTAGCCGAGCACGTCCAGCAGGCTCGCGCCGACGGCCACCAGCGCATCGGTCTGGCTCCACGGCAGCCCCTCCGGCCAACGACGCGAGAGCGCGCCCGCCGTCTCCGAAGCTGCTGAACCCGCCGTCCCCGAAGCTGCTGAGCCCGCCGTCTCCGGACCCACCGTCCCCGTCATGTCCCAACTCCCCGGTGCCCGGTCGGCCCCGGGTCGCTGATCTGCGCTGATGCCCCATTCTCGCACCGGCCGGACGGGCCGGACATGGGCCCCTGCGGTGGCTCTCGCTGGGAGCACGGTCCCAGGCCCTGCCGGGCGGCGGGAGCGCGGGCCCCGCCCCGGATCGTCCGCCGACCCGACGTCTGGGCCCGAATCGGCTGATGAGCTGTGATCAGGCCGGAGAGTCCCGGCGAAAACACCGACGTTCACACCCACCGATCTCCGATTTCAGGGGCGGCGTGCGCGTCCATCAACGGGAGGGTTTCGTGATCCGCGCACTGACCGGATTCGCCACCAGAAACGCCTGGAAGGTCATCGCCGTCTGGGCGGTGCTGGGGATCGCACTGACGGGGCTCGGCCCGATGCTGTTCGACAAGGTCACCCAGTCGCAGTCCGGCGACTTCCTGCCCCGCAGCTACGACTCGGCCGCCGCGCTGCGGATCGCCGAGGACCACTTCGGGCTGGACCCGGACGCCACCGTCGTGACCGTCCTGGTCGCCCGCACCGACGGCCGGGCGCTCACCGACGACGACCAGAAGCGGATCGAGGCCGAGGCGGACCGGCTCGGCAAGCACCGCATCGTCATGCCGCGCAAGAAGGACGAGCCGACCTTCCTGGTGCCCGACCACTCGCAGACCCCGAAGGTCGCCCCGGCGATGCTCGCCCCCGACCGCAGCTTCGAACTGCTCGCCGTCGAACTGACCGGCGACTCCTCGAACGAGGGTGTGCAGAGCGTCTACCGGACCTTCCGCGACGATACTCGCGAGCGCTTCGCCGAGGCCGGCATGCGCACCGGCTTCACCGGCGGCCTGGCCGACTCGGCGGACTCCGCCGACAGGGACCGGACCGCCGCCGCGATCGGCAGCGCGCTGCTGGCCGGGCTGATCGTGCTGCTCAACGTGCTGGTGTTCCGCAGCGTGCTGGCGGCCCTGCTGCCGCTGCTGGCGGTCGCGATCGTCGGCGGCGCGGCAAGCGGGGCGGTGGCCGGGGCGGCGGCGCTCACCGGGCTGAAGCTGTCCCCGTCCACGTCGAGTCTGATCACGGTGGTGCTGCTCGGCATCGGCGTCGACTACCTGCTGTTCCTGCTGTTCCGGTTCCGCGAGCAGCTGCGGGCCCGGCCCGAGCAGCCCGTCCGGGAGGCGGCGGCCGAGGTCGCGGGCCGGGTCGGCACGGCGATCACCTCCGCCGCGCTGACCATCGTGGCGGCGTTCGCCACTCTGGGTGTGGCGAGCTTCGGCGATTTCCGTTCGCTCGGTCCGGCCGTCGCGGTCGCCGTGCTGGTCATGCTGCTGGCCAGCCTCACCCTGATGCCCGCACTGCTCGCCGCCTGCGGCCGGGGGATGTTCTGGCCGTCCCGCGCGCTGCGCCGCCCGGCCCGGGAGGGTTTCGCGGGCCGGTTCGGCGAGTTGGTCGCCCGGCGTCCGGCGGCCCTGCTGCTGGCGTCCGTCGCGCTGCTGGGCGCGCTGACCGCCGGCATGGTGGGCATCCGGATGAACTACAGCCCGCCCGCCTCCTCTGGCACCCCGGCGACCGCCACCGCCGCCGAGATCTCCCGGGCACTGCCGGCGGGCGTCTCCGACCCGACCACGGTGTACGTCACGGCGAACAACGGCGGCCCCGTCGCGGTGGCTCAACTGGACGGTCTGGCCAAGGAGCTGGCCCGGGTGGACGGCATCGGCCAGGTCGGCCGGACGGCCCTCAGCCCCGACGGCCGGGCCGCCCGCATCGACCTCTACCCGACCGCCGACCCGCAGAGCCAGCAGGCCCGCGACCTGGTCTCCGGCCCCGTCCGCGCCGCCGTCGCCGCGCACACCCCCGCCGGGACGAGCGCCCACGTCGGCGGTACGGCGGCAATCTTCGCGGACATCTCCACCGCCATCGACCACGACCTGAAGCTGGTCTTCCCGGTCGCGGCGGCGCTCATCGCCGTCATCCTGCTGCTGCTCCTGCGCAGTCTGCTGGCCCCGCTGGCGCTGATGCTCGCCGTCGGCGCGGGCTTCACCGCCACGCTGGGCGCGTCCACCCTGGTCTTCCAGCACCTGCGGTCCGAACCCGGTGTCGCTTTCACCCTGCCGCTGGTGCTGTTCCTGTTCGTGGTGGCGCTCGGCACCGACTACAACATCCTGATCACCGACCGGATCCGCGAGGAGATGCGCGGTCCCGGTTCCGCCCGCGCCGCCGTCGCCCGCGCCGTCCGCCACACCGCCCCCACCATCGCCACCGCCGGCCTGGTGCTGGCCGGTTCCTTCGCCACCCTCGCCGCGACCCCCGGCACCGAACAGATCGCCTTCGCCCTCACCCTCGGCATCCTGCTCTCCGCCGCCGTCCTCTCCCTGGCTCTCGTCCCCGCCCTCGCCGCCCTCCTCGGCCGCGCCCTCTGGTGGCCCCTGCGCCCCACCGCCCGCGCCACCCACTCCGCCCCGGAGCCCGTCAACTCCTTCGAGCGGAGCGCCAGTTGAACCACCCGGCAGCGGGCCGGGCGCTCACCGGTGGTTGACGATCACCGAGATTCCCCAGCCGATCGCCGCGAGCACCACCGCGAAGATCAGCCCGGCCAGTACGCGGCCGACCGCTCCGGCGGTCGGCCGCGCCGCCGTCACGGACGTGCCGGGCGGGTTGAGCAGGCGCAGCCCGATGGCGAACAGGGCGGGGAGGCCGGCGCCGGTGAGCAGGCCGACCACGACGATCCGCCAGAGCGCGTCCAGGTTGATCCAGGAGTTCACGGGCTCACCCGGTTGTTGGCCTTGACGGGCTGGGGCGTCACCGAGCCCGTCCACTCGGCGTTGACGTTGTCCGGCGTCACGGCCGCCCGGCGGGACGCGATGTAGAACGCCGTCGATGCCAGCACCAGCAGCACGAAGATCACCACCACGCCCGCCGTCCCGCCGATCCCGTCGGCGATCCGGTAGGCCACCGCGCCGGCCAGCGCGGCAGCCGGCAGCGTGAACACCCAGGCGGTCACCATCCGCCGGGCGAGCTGCCAGCGCACCATCGCGCCGGTGCGGCCGATGCCCGAGCCCAGGATCGATCCGGTGGCGACGTGGGTGGTGGAGAGCGAGTAGCCGAAGTCGGTGGAGCAGAGGATCACGGCCGCCGAGGCCGATTCGGCGGCCATCCCCTGCGGCGGCTCGATCTCCACCAGCCCCTTGCCGAGGGTCCGGATCACCCGCCAGCCGCCGATGTACGTGCCCAGCGCGATCGCCACCGCGCAGGACAGGATCACCCAGTCCGGTGCCTTCGACCCGGCGGGCAGGGTGCCGTTGGCGATCAGGGCCAGCGTGATGACGCCCATGGTCTTCTGCGCGTCGTTGGTGCCGTGGGCGAGCGAGACCATCGACGCCGAACCGATCTGGCCGTACCGGAACCCGCGCCCGCGCCTGTCCTCGGCGACGCCCCGGGTGAACCGGTAGACCAGCACGGTGCCGGTCGCGGCCACCGCGCCGGCGATGAACGGCGACAGAGCGGCGGGCACGATCACCTTGGAGACCAGGCCCTGCCACTTCACGGCCGAGGCCCCGGCCGCCGCCATCGTCGCCCCGATCACGCCGCCGATCAGCGCGTGCGAGGAGCTGGACGGGATCCCGAGGTACCAGGTCGCCAGGTTCCACAGGATGCTGCCGGTCAGCCCGGCGCAGACCACGGTCAAGGTCACCACCCCGGTTTCAACCAGCCCGTTGGCGATGGTCGCCGCCACCGCGGTCGACAGGAACGCCCCGACCAGGTTCAGCACCGCCGAGACGGCGACCGCCACTCGCGGTGGGAGGGCACCGGTGACGATCGACGTCGCCATCGCATTGCCCGTGTCGTGAAACCCGTTGGTGAAATCGAACCCCAGCGCCGTGACCACCATCAACGCCAGGACCGCGTCGTTGCCGGTCACGGGCCCGAATCTACCGGGCATTCCCGATCCCGAATCGGCGTGGCACGCCGATCGGCTCAGTCCGCCGCCGCGACCCGCTCGGCACGGCTGCGCAGCACGCAGAACTCATTGCCCTCGGGATCGGCCAGCACGGCCCACCCGGTGCCGTCGGGGTTGCGGCGGTCGGCGACGAAGGCCGCGCCGAGGCCCAGCAGCCGCTCGACCTCCCCGTCGCGCGCGGTCTCGGGGCGCAGGCACAGATGGACGCGGTTCTTGACCGTCTTGGGCTCGGGCACCTGGTTGAAGTACAGCACCAGCCCACCACCGAGCGACACCTGCGTCTCCCGGTCCCCCGGCGCCGCGTCCGAATCGATCGGCCGGCCCGTCACCTCGGCCCAGAACCGGGCCAGTCCGTACGCGTCGGCGCAGTCGATCGCCACGTTCTGCACTACCGAAACCATGCGCGCGAGTCTCCCCGATCCGCCGACCGCACGCCAACTCCCGGACGCTTCAGGCCCGCAGCCGCACCAACTCGGCATCGAGGTCGAGCTGCAACGACTCGGCACCCGCCGGAATCAGCGCGAAGCAGTCGCCCAGGAAGCCGTCCACCACCTCGCCCGGAACCCTGATCACCGCCTCCCCTGTCTCGCCCCGCAACGTGACGTGCACAGCCCCGCCGGGCCCGGGCGCAACCGTCACGTCCCCCCGCCCGGCCCGGGCGTGCCGCCCCGCGTCCAGCAGGTCCCGGGCGAACCACCACTCGATGGGCTCGTCCTCGGCCCGCAACGGCGGAAACATCAGGCACACGGCGTACGGCTCGTTGGCGTCGAACCCCAGCCACGCTTCGACGCAGGCCTCGGGGTGCGGACTGTCCGGCAACGTGACCCGGGTGGCCCGGGCGGCGGAGACTGTCATACGAGAAGCCCTCCTTCGGTGTCCCCCGGCGGCTACCCCGCCCCGCCCGCCCCAGCGCCTCGCACCCCGAACCTTCACAACCGCAGAGGCACCGCCGTCTGCCCGCGTCGCCTTCGCGCACGTGCTCGGCGGCGCCCAGCCCGCGGCCCGCCCCGCGAACGGCGCCTGAACTCTCGGCTCAGCACGCCGGAGCAGCGCCCTGCGGATGCTGCTCCAGATAGTCCTCGTACACCGCGACCTTGTACCGCACAAGGTCCAACGACCGTTGCAGCTCCGCGAGTTGATCGATCACCCGGGCCTCGTGCGCACGCAGCAGGGCGAGCCGGTCGGGTTCGGTGCCGGCGCCGGTGCGGGCGAGTTCGGTGTAGCGGCGGATGTCGGGGATGGGCATGCCGGAGGCGCGCAGCACGATGCACAGGTTGAGCCACTCGACGTCGCTCTCGCTGTAGCGGCGCCCGCCGCCGGAGGTGCGCCGCACGGGGGCGGCGAGGATTCCCTCGCGTTCGTAGAAGCGCAGGGCGTGCACGCTCAGGCCGGTGCGTCCGGCGACCTGGCCGATGGTCAGGGGCGCGGCCGGGGTGGGCGGGGTCTGCATCGGATCAGCATAGAGAGTTGATCTAGAGCCCACTCCAGTTCCTACAGTGACTACCGGCGCGCCGCACAACGAACAGCCAGACAAAGGGGATTGACCATGCGTTACCGGACTCTCGGACTCACCGGCATCGAGGTGAGCGCACACTGCCTCGGCACCATGATGCTCGGGTCGGTCGGCAACCCGGACCACCAGGAGGGCATCCGGCTGGTGCACGCGGCGCTCGACGCCGGGATCAACTTCGTCGACACCGCGGACATGTATTCGGCGGGCGAGTCGGAGGAGATCGTCGGCAAGGCGCTGCAGGGGCGGCGCGAGGACGTGGTGCTGGCCACCAAGGTGCACTTCCCGATGGGCCAGGGGCCGAACCGGGGCGGGAACTCGCGGCGGTGGATCACGCAGGCGGTCGAGGACAGCCTGCGGCGGCTGCGCACCGACTGGATCGACCTGTACCAGGTGCACCGGCCGGACCACCGGACGGACGTCGAGGAGACCCTGTCGGTGCTGGGCGACCTGGTCCGGCAGGGCAAGATCCGGGCGTTCGGCTGCTCGACCTTCCCGGCCGAGCAGATCGTCGAGGCGCACTGGGTGGCGGAGCGCCGGGCGCTGCCGCGCTTTCGGACCGAGCAGCCGCCGTACTCGATCCTGGCGCGCGGCATCGAGTCCTCGGTGCTGCCGGTGGCGCAGCGCTACGGCATGGGCGTGCTGACGTGGAGCCCGCTGGCGTCGGGCTTCCTGACCGGCCGTCACCGCAAGGGCGGCACGATCGACCTGTCCTCGGGCCGGGCGGCGCTGCACCCGCACCGCTTCGACCCGGCACTGCCGGTGAACGCCCGCAAGCTCGAGGCGGTGGAGCAACTGGTCGAGCTCGCCGACGAGTTGGGCTGCACGCTGCCGGAGCTGGCGGTGGCGTTCCCGCTGGCGCACCCGGCGGTCACCTCGGTGATCATCGGTCCGCGCACAGTGGAGCAGCTGGAGGGGCTGCTGAAGGGCGCCTCGCTGGTGCTGGACGACGCGGCGCTGGACCGGATCGACGCGATCGTCGCGCCGGGCACCAACGTGTACCACCCTGACGGTGTCTGGACTCCCCCTGCGCTCGCCCCGTCCGCGCGGCGCCGCCCGGCCACCGAGCGCGCGGCGGCGGACCGCTGACGACCGCTCAGCGGGGCAGGTCGGCGTGCCGTCGCAGGAAGGCTTCGACGTCCGCCGGGTCCTCCAGCGGCAACGGGTAGAGCAGCAGCCGGTCGACGCCGAGGTCGGCGTAGCGCCGCGCGTCGTCGGGGCTGGTCTCGACCGGGTCGATCTGCATGAAGTTGATCTCCAGCCGGCCGAGGTGCGCGGGCCGGGTCACCTCGGCCGCGGCCTTGCGCAGCCCGTCGAGGTGGCGGGCCAGGTCCTGCGGGCTGTGGCCGTTGCCGATCCAGCCGTGGCCCTTGGCCACGGCCCGGCGGTAGGCGGCGGGGCTGTGGCCGCCGATCATGATCCGCGGGCCGTCGGGCCGGACGGGGCGCGGGTGCGCGTCCACGTGGTCGAAGTCGGCGTACCGGCCGTGGAACTCCGGCTCGGGCGAGCTCCACAACTGGCGCATCGCGTCCAGGTATTCGTCGGTGCGCCCGCCGCGCTCGGCGAGCCGCACGCCGACGGCGGCCAGCTCCGGTTCCAGGTAGCCGGGCGCGACGCCGAGCAGCAGCCGGCCGCCGGAGAGCACGTCGAGGCTCGCGGCCTGCTTGGCCAGCACCACGGGGTTGCGCTGCGGCAGGATGAGGATTCCGGTGCCCAGTTCCATGCGTTCGGTCAGCGCCGCGACGTAGGACAGGTGCACCAGCGGATCGAGGATCGGATCAGTGGGCGCCATCGGCGACTCCGGCACCCGGGGGCTGGGCAGTACCACGTGGTCGCCGACCCACCACGACCGGTAGCCCCACTCCTCGGCCCTGCGCGCCAGCCGCGCCGTATCGGCCGGCCCCAGCGTCGCCTTGGCGCTCAGCCCGTACACACCCAGTTCCATGATCCCCGCCTCCGTCGCCCCTGCCCCGGCCCGGACTCCGGCCGCGAACCGGCCGGGGCCGTACCGGCCCCTGCTCACCCACCTCCGAACAGGCGAGCGACCTCGATCATTCCCCGGGCCGTCCCCGGCCTGTCCCGGGAACACCCCCGGCGACCGGTGGCGCCCGGTCAGTGCGGCCGGACGATCGCCAGGAACGCCGTCGTGCAGAGCACGGTCGCCAGCAGCGCGGCCAGCAGGCAGCGGGCGCGCAGCCGGCGGTAGCGCGCGCCGTACTGCTCGCGGAGCCGTTCGCGGGTCTCCCGGAACTGTTCGAGCCGGCGCCGGCTGGCCTGGAGCTGGGCGTGCGCGAAGTGGTGCTCCAGGTCGAAGCGCTGCGTGGCGGTCAGCCAGGGCAGCAGGTCGGCGAACTCGGCTGCGGCGCGCCGGGCCTGCCGGGTCTGGTCCTGCCAGTACAGGTAGCCCTCGAGTTGCCGCAGGCCCGCGTCGGTCTCGCCGGCGGCGCCGACGGAGGGGCCGGTGGGCGTCCGCTCGGTCATCGCTGGTCGTCGCGCGGGATCGCCGGGGCCCCCTGCTGCCGTCCGCCCTGGTGTCCGGCGTCCTGGAGCTCGTCGGGGACGTCGGGGTGGTGCAGGTTGAACGTCGGGGATTCGGAACGGATCTTCGGCAGGGTGACGAAGTTGTGCCGCGGCGGCGGGCAGGAGGTCGCCCACTCCAGCGAGCGGCCCCAGCCCCACGCGTCGTCGACCTCGACCTTCTCGCCGTACTTGGCGGTCTTCCAGACGTTGTAGAGGAAGGGCAGCATCGACAGGCCGAGCAGGAAGGAGCCGATGGTGGAGATCATGTTGAGGGTGGTGAAGCCGTCGGAGGCCAGGTAGTCGGCGTAGCGGCGGGGCATGCCTTCCGCGCCGAGCCAGTGCTGGACCAGGAAGGTGGTGTGGAAGCCCACGAACAGCGTCCAGAAGCAGATCCGGCCGATTCGTTCGTCGAGCATCCGGCCGGTCATCTTGGGCCACCAGAAGTGGAAGCCGGCGAACATCGCGAAGACGACGGTGCCGAACACCACGTAGTGGAAGTGCGCGACCACGAAGTACGAGTCGGAGACGTGGAAGTCGATCGGCGGGGAGGCGAGCAGCACGCCCGTCAGGCCGCCGAACAGGAAGGTGACCAGGAAGCCGAAGGCCCACAGCATCGGTGTCTCGAAGCTCAGTGAGCCCTTCCACATGGTGCCGATCCAGTTGAAGAACTTCACGCCGGTCGGGATGGCGATCAGCAGCGTCATGAAGGAGAAGAACGGCAGCAGCACTTGGCCGGTGACGAACATGTGGTGCGCCCAGACCGTGAGGGACAGGCCGGAGATGGCGATGGTGGCGGCGATCAGGCCGGAGTAGCCGAACATCGGCTTGCGGGCGAAGACCGGGATGATCTCGGAGATGATGCCGAAGAACGGCAGCGCGATGATGTACACCTCGGGGTGGCCGAAGAACCAGAACAGGTGCTGCCAGAGGATCGGGCCGCCGTTGCCGGGGTCGAAGACGTGGGCGCCGAACTTGCGGTCGGCCTCCAGGGCGAGCAGCGCGGCGGCCAGCAGCGGGAAGACCATGATGATCAGCACGGCGGTCAGCAGGGTGTTCCAGACGAAGATCGACATCCGGAACATCGTCATGCCGGGGGCTCGCATGCAGATGATCGTGGTGATGAAGTTGACCGAGCCGAGGATGGTGCCGAAGCCGGAGAACACCAGGCCCATGATCCACATGTCGCCGCCGATGCCCGGCGAGTGCACCGCGTCCGACAGCGGCGAGTAGGCGAACCAGCCGAAGTCCGCCGCGCCGTTGGGAGTGAGGAAGCCGCCCACCACGATCAGCGAGCCGAACAGGTACAGCCAGTAGGCGAACATGTTCAGCCGTGGGAACGCGACGTCCGGCGCACCGATCTGCAACGGCATGATCCAGTTCGCGAAACCCGAGAACAGCGGGGTGGCGAACACCAGCAGCATCACCGTGCCGTGCATGGTGAACAGCTGGTTGAACTGCTCGTTGGAGACGATCTGCGTGCCCGGCCTGGCCAGTTCGGCCCGCATGATCAGCGCCATCACTCCGCCGATCAGGAAGAACGCGAACGACGTGATCAGATAAAGGCTGCCGATCGTCTTGTGGTCGGTGGTGGTGATCCAGCGGACCAGCACGCTCCCGGGTTTGCGCGCTGCGCCGCGCGTATCGGGTTCCGCCACGGGCGACGGATTGCGGTCGGTCAGGACGGTCATGGCGGCTCCCTTGCCGAGACGGACCCCCCATCTCTATCAGTAATCACCTGAACCCGTACGGTTACGAAACGGCTTGTGGACGCACCACGCCCCGCCTCCCGAGGACAGGGGGGCGGGGCGCAAAAACGATGCAGCGTCAGAACACTCGTCAGAACGCCGAGGTGTACGCGGTGAAGAACGGTGCGGTGGTGGGCCCACCCCCAGGGGTGAAGCAGATCGGGTACAGCTGGACGCTGCCGGAGCTGCGCGCCCAGGGCAGTGCGAGCTGGCAGTACCCGGCGCCGCTGCCGAACGCGGTGACCTGGGCGTGGTCGGCGGGCACGGCGAGGCTCGGCAGGGTGGCGGTGCTGGGGATGCCGACGGCCAGCGTGTTGGTGCCGCCGGCCGAGTTGAAGTTGGTGGCGGCCGGCACCGAGCCGTTGTACCAGAGGTAGCCGAAGTTCTTGGGCGGGATCGCGGGCCCGTGCACGGCGCGCCTGACCGAGTAGCTGAGCGTCCATTCGGTGTCGAAGAGCGCGCCCGAGGCGTCGAAGCAGTTGACCACGAGGGTCTGGCCGCTGCTGGACGGTCCCCATTCGGTGACCTTGCAGCGGGCGCCCTGGCCGGGGTCGACGGCGGTGACCTCGACGTTGCCGAGGTAACCGGCGCCCCCGACGCCGGGCAGCCAGGCCTTCCAGATGCCGGTGGAGCCGTGGCTGGAGAGGTTGCTGCCACCGGAGGAGTTGTACTGGTCGAGCAGCGTGCCGCCCGGGGTGGAGTCCAGGTAGGCATAGCCGGCCCCGGGCGGGAGGGGGGCGCCGCTGCTGGCGGTGTACAGCACGGTGAACTGCGAGTCGTCGGGCGCGCCGCCGGGCCGGTAGCAGCTCACGCCGACGTCGATTCCGCTGCCGGCGGCGGTCCAGCCTGCCGCCTGGCACCAGGTGCCGGAGCGGTTGACGGCGGTGACGTGGGCGACGCCGCCGGGCCCGGCGATCAGCGGGAAGTGCACCACGTAGCTGCCGGTGCCGAGCTGGTCGACCCTGACGGGGTTGGTCCCCGGGGACGGCCAACTGCCCCACTGGCGCGACGGGTCGGGGACGTAGCCGGGCGGCGGCGTCGGGTTGTCGAGGTAGGCGAAGCCCCAGCGGTCGGGGACGGCGGCGTGCGCGGGGCCCGCGGCGGGGACGGCGGCGGCGAGCAGCGCGGCCAGCAGGGCCAGGACCAGCAGGACGGCCCGGACGGGCCGGGCGGGCGGTGCGGCGGATCCGGTGTGCATGGGCGGTCAACCCCCAAGGTGGAGCGCCCCGTCCGAGAAGGGGGACGGGGCGCGCGAGGCCGGGCGGCACCCGGCGAGGCGGACGGTGCGGTGCGCGGTGCGTGGTGGCACGGGGAGTCCGGTGGCCACACATGCTAGGCGGGGCGCCGTCCGGTGGCCCAGCGTCCTGACCGGAACCGATACGTCCGGCTACGGCGGGCGGCCGTTCGCACGACAACCGACCGTGCCTGCCGACGGAGCGCCGGCTACCGGTTGTGGCGTAGTGGCCATCGATTCCTGGGGCGGCCGGGACGTCCTGTTACCGGTGGGGGCCGGGTTACTTGGCGTTCAGGGAGGTGTTGTTCCACCAACCCTGGCGGCCCGCGATGAAGTTGACGGTCCGGCCGTCGATCCGGCCCTGGTACTTCCCGCCGGTGACCAGCGGGCTCTTGCCGACCACCCCGTGGGCGTCCTTGATCGACGGGATGGTGACCGTCCCGGCGGGGCGCAGGTCGGCGGGCCCGAAGCCCTGCGGTTCGACGGTGGTGACCACCTCGTCCCAGTTGGGCGACGCCGCGAGCTGGTGGGCGAGGTGCACTTCGTCGCCCTGGCCGAAGGAGAGCAGGGTCAGGTAGTCGGGGTAGCCGGTGGCGTCGAGCGGCTGGTAGTGCAGGACGTCCTCCTTGCGGCAGGTGGCGTCGGTGGCGGGCAGGATGGTGGTGAAGGTGCGGTTGCCCTGTTCGTCCACGGTGACGCGCTCCAGTTCCACCGGGAGCGAGCGGCGGGTGCCGTCGACGATCTCCTTGAGCGGCCAGTGGCCCTCGGAGAACAGCGCGTAGTAGACCTGCTCGCGCTCGTGCTCGGCGAGGTCCTTCAGGTACAGCGCGCGGAGCTCGTCGGACAGGCCGAACAGGGTGATCATCTGGAAGGCGTGCACGGGAACGTGGTACAGCGCCAGGTGGTAGCTGAAGATCGTCTTCCGGCCGAGCAGCAGGAAGCGGTGGCCGTGCCGGGGGGCGTCGGCGGCGCGGCTGGTCACGTCGGCACGGGGGTCGGTGGACATGCGGTCTCCAAGGGGGTCGGGTGTCCGCTCCCGCCGGGGTGCGGGTGGCGGCGGCGCCAGAACGGCCGGTCGGGCCAGCGCTGTTCGGCGCAGTAGTGGGTGCGGTGGTTGCGCAGGTAGGCCGCGTCGATGGCGGCCAGCTCGGCGCGGTACGCGTCGAGCGCCCCGGGCCGGCCGGACAGCCGGGCGTGCACGGCGCGGCCGGCGGCCAGGCCGGTGTACAGGGCGGTGAGGATGCCCTGCGAGGACAGCGGGTCGAAGGCCGCCGCGGCGTCCCCGGCGGCGATCCAGCCGTCGCCGGTGACGTCCGCCAGCCGGGCGGTGTGCGCGGGGGCCCGCCGGGGTGCGGCGCCGGCGGGCCACGGGTGCCGGGCCGCCAGGTCGAGGACGTGCCGGGTGGCGGCCAGCCGGGCCGCGAACGCCGGTAGTCCGGGGTCGGCGGCGGGCAGGTCCGCGTCGGTGTACCAGACCAGCAGGCGGCGGCCGGTGGGCAGCGGCGCGGTGTACCACCAGCCGTCGGGGGCGGCCTCGACGGTGGTGGTGGTGTCCGGGTCGGCCGGGTCGGCGGGCCCCAGCGTGAGGTGCAGCGCCACCAGCCGGTCACCGGTGCGGCGCCGCGCCCCGCACGCGGTGGCGAGCGCGGCCCGCCGCCCGGTGGCGTCGACCAGCCACCGGCAGCGCACCGTCCGCCGCTCCCCCGCCCCGCGCAGCTCGACGCGCCAACTGCCGCCCCTGGCCCGCCCGTTGATCCGCACCGCGCCGGCGACCAGGTGCGCGCCCTGCGCCCGGGCGCACTCGCGCAGTTGACGGTCGAACAGGACGCGGTCCAGGTGCCAGCCGTGGCCGTGCGGGTCGAAGACGCTGTCGGTGGACGCCAGCCGGGGCCCGCCCCAGGCGGAGCGGTTGGCCAGGCACGGCAGATGGCCGGCCGTCAGGACGCCGCCCGCGCCGAGGTCGCCGAGCAGCACCCGGGCGGCGGCCGGCAGCGCCTCGCCGACGGGCGCGGGGCCGCGTCCGGCGTCGGCGAGCAGCACGCTGCGCCCGGCCCTGACCAGCGTCAGCGCGGCGGCCGCGCCCGCCGGTCCGCCGCCGGCCACCAGGACGTCGTAGCGGGTCACTTGTTGGTGGGCTCCGCCGGGCGGGCGCCGCCCCCGTTGGCGGCCTCCTCGCCGAACGGGTCGAGCTTGTCGATGTAGCCGACGGTGATCTGCTCGGCCCGGAAGCCGGTGCGTTCGACGGCGTCGCCGAGCACGCCGCTGACGGTGGTGACGTCCAGCACGGAGGTCTCCGGCACGTGCACGGTCACCAGGTTGCGGTCGTGCGGAACGCCCTCCAGATCGAAGCCCGGAACGGACTCGACCTGAATCACCGGCGGGAACTTCCCGTCGCCGACGGTGTATTGGCGGGTCTCGACGATGCCGAAGTGGTGCCACTCCCTGACGGCCTGCGCCAGCTGGTCGGGGTACTCGCCGAACAGGCCGCGCAGCCAGGACGCCCGGCGGGCGAACGCGTCCTCCCGCTCCTCGTCCGAACTGCCCTGCCCGTCCTCCTTGTTGACGATCCGGAAGTCTTCGTCGGTGAGCACGTGGTTGGGCACCCGGGCGGGCCAGAAGGTCGGCACGTACGGGTCGTAGCGGTCGGGCGGCAGCGCCTGGATCTCGTAGCCGGCCCGGCAGCTGGCGGTGTCGGTCTGCCAGGGGATCGCCATCCAGCGGGTGAGGTCGCCGGGGCCCTGGGCGTGCAGCGGGCCGTCGGGGCCGAGAGCCCGCTCGGCGCTCAACTGCGGCCCGTAGTCGGGTTCTTGCTGCCCGTCGGGGCGGCGCAGGATCCGGAACGGGTGCTCGAACATCGACGAGTGCCGGATCGGCCAGGTGACTTCGCAGCCGGGGTGGAAGGCGTCGGCGAGGCAGAAGTCGAGGGCGGCGCGGTCCAGCAGGCCGGGCTGGTCGGCGACCTCGGCGTCCTCCAGCCGGCGCGGGAAGCCCCGCCACGGGGTGGTGCTGAACTCGCCCTTGGACCAGGCGATCAGGTGCGTGATCTGGGTGTCGGACAGCGCCAGGTACTGGAGCGCCGACTTGGGCGTCCGGGCCATCGCGTCGCCGTAGATCCACGGCCACGGCACCGGCGACATGCCGTCGCGGCTGTAGTCACGCATCGTGGTGAGCACCTGGTGGCGCAGCTCGCGGTTGCGTTCGGCCGGGCTGGACAGGCGCTTCAGCAGCTCCGGGGCGAGGAAGTCCTCGGGGCCGCCGAAGCCGAAGTGGGTGGCGAACCCCTTGTTGGCCCACTGGAGTTCGCAGAACCGCCGCAGGATCGGCTCGATGTCCCGTTGGAAGTTGACGCCGTCCTCGTCGTTGTCGCCGAAACCGGCACCTGCGCCGAACACGTCGTGCAGCACGTCCCACAGGGTGCGCACGGCCTTCAGGTCCGGGCCGTAGTTGGGCGGGGCGACCACCACCCACGCGCCCTGCACCGGAACCTCCTTGCCGCCGAGGGTGAGGGTCGCGGTGACCGGGCCGTCCGAAGTGTCGTCGTACCAGCCGTCGTTGTTGCCGAACGAGTGCAACGGCTCGCCGCCGGGCGCCCCGGAGTCGCCGGTGCCGCCGAGAACGACCAGGCGGCCCTGGTCGTCGGTGTGCATCCGGCCGAGCGGAACCGACTTGCCTAGGAAGGTGCCGCCGGTGAACTCGACGACGTCCTTGGTCCCGGCGGTCAGGGTCTTGGGCCCGGGGTCGATGATCAGGCTGCCGCGGTCCGCCTGCTTGAGGTTGCGGCGGGCCGACGCCTGGCCCTTCATGTCGGGGATGTCCAGCGCGAGGTCGAAGTTGTACCAGTCGGCCTTCCGGTTGGCCACGTGCACGGCCCACTCGATCGTCACCCCCGCCTCGGTGGCGGTGAGTTCACGCACCACCTGGTGCCGGCTGTCGTAGCCGTAGATCCGGAACCGGGCGGCCTGACGCTTGATCGCTCCGCTGTCGTCCTTGTAGAAGCCGACCGGCGCGGGTTCCGGATCCGGCGTCTCCGGTCCGTAGAACCAGCCGTCCTCGCGGGTGCTGTTACCGATCCGGGCCATGCCGATGGCGGGATGGATCCGGGCGTAGGCGATCTCGTCGGTCATCGCTGCGATGTCCTCTTCGTCCGTGGTCGGGGGTTGCCCGCACGGGCCCGAGAAGCGCACGGCACGCGCGGGGCAGGAGGGATGAGCCGTCAGCCACCCTGGCAGCTCGGCCCCGACCGCCCCCGACGGCTCGCAGCCCACTCATCCGACAATCACCTCAACGGGCCCCGCCCCGCAGAACCCCAAAACGGGGCAGGCGCCGGCTCCGCCCCCCCACGGACGCCGGCCCCTTCCCCCTCGTTGACGCCCCTACCCCCCGGTCGGGACGCCGTTCCCCCCTCGTGGACGCCCTTACCCCCCGGTCAGGACGCCGCTCCCCCTTCATCGACGCCCCTACCCCCCGGTCGGGACGCCTCCCCCCTCCAGTGCCGACCCCCGTACCCCCCGGTCCGGAGCGTCGACACCCGGGCCAACGGAACGAATCCCCCGATTCCCGCCGGCCCATCCGCGCCGATCTCCCGGCGACAGGAAGATCGTGTCAGCTCGGGCCCCCTCCGCACATTGCCAGAACCCGGCAATCTTGACGCCCTCTTGACGCGCAATCCACGCATGTGCTCGGACGGGCGCGAAAACAGGGGCGCTGGGGGTGCCCCCAGCGAAGCGAGGGGGCGGAACTGCGCGAAGGGGAACGCAACTGTCGGCAAGATCGCGACACCGAACAATGACTTGCACGTGCTCGCGACCTCACGGACCGGCTTGCGCTTGGCGCGCAGCTAAAGCCCTTGCCCCGGCCACCCCAGCAACCGAGCCCCCATCGCCGCCGTCTCCAGCGTGTACCGGTGCAGCGCGTCCGTCGGGTCGTACCCGGTCAGCGCCTTGATGCGCTCCGTCCGGTAGCCGAGCGTCCGTACGCTGACCCCCAGGCGGCGAGCCGCTTCCGCGTTGACGTAGCCCGCCTCCGCCTGCACGGCGATGGTGTCGAGCAGCGGGCCGGCCCCGCCGCGGGCAGCGGCGAGCGGGCCGAGGACCGTACGCACCAGGTCCGCCATCGCCGCGCGGTCGCGCATCAGGACCGGGAAGACCAGCAACTCCTCGGCTTTGAGCAGCTCCGACGGCAGGTCGAGCCGTTCGGCGAAGTCGAGCGCGTCGAGCGCCTCCTCGTAGCTGCGCACCACGCCGCCGGCCCCGGAGTGGCGTCGTCCGGTGGCGACCCGGCGGGCGGGTGGGTAGCCGGCGCCGGGGCGCAGTGCGAGGCGGGCGAAGGCGTCGAGGACGGCCTGTTCGCTCTCGGGGGCGACGCACACCAGCCGGCCGTCCTTGGTGGCGAGCAGGACGTCGCGTTCGCCGAAGCGGCCGGTGAGTTCGCGTTCGACGCGGCGTACCACGGCGTCCAGGTGGCCGTAGGGCTGGTCGGCGCCGACGGCGACGGCGACGGCGTGGGTGCGGGCCAGGCGCAGGCCGAAGCGTTCGGCGCGTTCGGCGAGGGTGCCGAGGTCGCTGCGGCCGTACAGCAGGTCGTCGATGAACTCGCGGCGCGCGGCTTCCTCCTGGCGGACGGCCAGCCGTTGGGCGCGCTCATGGCCTTCGCCGAGGGCGGCGAGGGCGGTTTCGGCGGCGATCAGCAGGGCTTCGCCGACCTGTCGCAGTTCGCCGACGGTGCCGGCGCCGGCGATGCCGGGGAGGGTCGGCCAGGCCCGGCGTCCGGCACTCATGCAGTGGGCGACCAGGTCGCGCAGGCCCTGTCCGGTCTCGGCGCCGCGTTCGCCGAGGGCGCGCAGCGATTCGACTTCCGCGCGGGTCAACCGGCGCCCGGAGCGGGAGACTTCGGCGAGCATCCCGACGTACCGGTCGCCGAGTTCCCCGGCCACCGCCTGCTCGGCCATCCTTGACACTCCTTCACCTGCTGTTCGACCGCCGAATCCTAGCGATCGCCGACCGGTTCCGACTGCTGTTGTTCGGACCCGTACGATGTCCCCTGCGGTGCGTGCGGTTCCTGGCGGTGCGCCGCTTGCGACCTCGGGAGATTCCACGATGACGGCTGGCCGGAAGGCAGCGGTGGCGCTGGTCGGCTGCTGGGCGGCGTTCGCAGTGCTGGCGGGGGTGCTGGCCGCGCACGGGTGGGGGCCGTTCGGGTTCGAACAGGCCGTGCTGGACTGGTGCGTGGGGCACCGGCCGCCCGGCGCGACGACGGTGGCGACGATGGTGACGGCGCTGGGTTCGGCGCCGCTGCCGTACCTGATGACGCTGGCGGCGGGCGCGCTCATGGTCCGGCGGGTACCGAAGCCCGTCGCGCTGGTGCTGTTCGCGCCGACGGTGTGGCTGCTGCTCGGCCAGGGGCTGCGCCAGCTGCTGATGCACGGCTTCGGCCGGCCGCGGCCGCCGCTCGCGGACCGGGCGGTGCACGCCTCCGGTTTCTCGTTCCCGTCGGGGCACGCGTTCACGGCCGCGGCCGGTGCGGGGCTGCTGGCGCTCGCGGTGGTGCTGGCCCGTCCGGCGGCCGCCCGCCTCGCGGTGGTGGGGGCGGTGCTGTTCGCGGGGGCGGTCGGTGCGAGCCGGGTGTACCTGGGGGTGCACTGGACGCTGGATGTGCTGGGCGGCTGGCTGCTGGCGGCGGGGTGGCTGGCGCTGGGTACGCTGCTGGCACGTCAGGGCCGTGGAAGTGGCGCTGTGCTGCTGGATCGTCGGCCCGCGGGTCGCCCGTCCGGGGACTGAAGGGTCCGCCGCGCGGGCAGATCGGCGTAGGTTCGGCACAGGCGCGTCCGCGCCGCGAAATTGCCGTAAATGCAAGAAGGGTTTCGGGATGGCTCAGGTTGTGCGGGGTGTGATCGCTCGGGCGAAGGGCGCGCCGGTGGAGGTGGTGCCGATCGTGGTGCCCGATCCGGGTCCGGGCGAGGCCGTGGTGAAGGTGCAGGCGTGCGGCGTGTGCCACACCGACCTGCACTACCGGGAGGGCGGGATCAACGACGAGTTCCCGTTCCTGCTGGGCCACGAGGCGGCGGGCGTGGTGGAGGCCGTCGGCGAGGGTGTCGACAATGTCGTGCCGGGTGACTTCGTGATCCTCAACTGGCGTGCGGTGTGCGGCCGTTGCCGTGCGTGTCGGCGGGGCCGGCCGCAGTACTGCTTCGCCACCCACAACGCGAAGCAGAAGATGACGCTGGAGGACGGCACCGAGCTGTCGCCGGCCCTGGGCATCGGCGCGTTCGCCGAGAAGACCCTGGTCGCGGCGGGCCAGTGCACCAAGGTGGACCCGGCGGCCTCGCCGGCCGCGGCGGGCCTGCTGGGCTGCGGCGTGATGGCCGGTCTGGGCGCGGCGATCAACACCGGCCAGGTGGGTCGCGGCGACAGCGTCGCGGTGATCGGCTGCGGCGGCGTCGGCAACGCCGCGGTGATGGGTGCCCGGCTGGCGGGCGCGTCGCGGATCATCGCGGTGGACGTGGACGAGCGCAAGCTGGTCACCGCCCGCGGCCTGGGCGCCACCCACACGGTGAACTCGCGGGAGACCGACGCCGTGGAGGCGATCCGCGAGCTGACCGGCGGCAACGGCGCGGACGTGGTGATCGACGCGGTCGGCCGCCCGGAGACGTACAAGCAGGCGTTCTACGCCCGCGACCTGGCGGGCACCGTGGTGCTGGTCGGCGTTCCGACCCCGGAGATGACCCTCGAACTCCCGCTGCTGGACGTGTTCGGCCGCGGCGGTGCGCTCAAGTCCTCCTGGTACGGCGACTGCCTCCCCGAGCGGGACTTCCCGATGCTGATCGACCTGTACCTCCAGGGCCGGCTCGACCTGGACGCGTTCGTCAGCGAGACCATCCCGCTGGACGGCGTCGAGGAGGCGTTCGCCCGGATGCACCGCGGCGAGGTGCTGCGTTCGGTGGTGGTCTTCTGATGGCGGCCCGGATCGAACACCTGGTCACCGCGGGGGAGTTCTGCCTGGACGGCGGCACCTGGCAGGTCGACAACAACGTGTGGCTGGTCGGCGACGACCACGAGGTGATCGTGATCGACGCCGCGCACGACGCGGACGCGATCGCCGCGGCGGTGGCCGGGCGCGCACTGGTGGCGATCGTCTCCACCCACGCGCACAACGACCACATCGACGCCGCGCCGGAGCTGGCCGCCCGCACGGGCGCGCCGATCCTGCTGCACCCGGACGACCAGGTGCTGTGGGACCAGACCCACCCGGACCGGGGGCCCGACGGCGCGCTCGCCGACGGTCAGCAACTGACCGTCGCCGGAACCGCCTTGACCGTTCTGCACACCCCGGGCCACAGCCCGGGCGCGGTCAGCCTGTACGCGCCGGAGCTGGGCACCGTCTTCACCGGCGACACCCTGTTCGCGGGCGGGCCGGGCGCCACCGGGCGGTCGTTCTCCGACTTCCCGACCATCGTCGACTCGATCCGCGACCGTCTGCTGACGCTCCCGGCCGAGACGGTGGTGCGCACCGGCCACGGCGACTCGACCACCGTCGGCGCGGAGGCCCCGCACCTGGCGGAGTGGATCGCCCGCGGCCACTGACGGCCCGTCAACCATCCGCCGCCCCGGACGCCACGTCCGGGGCGGCGGCATTTTCGGCTGTCCATCATCTGTCCAACGGCCTTTCATACCGTCCCCTCACCTGGTCGGCGACGCGGGGGCGTCGCCCGCAGAACAGGAACAAGGGGGAAAGACAGTGAAGAAGAGATTCGTCGGCGCCTTGGTGGCCGGCGCCGCACTGGCCGCCACCATCACCGCGGCCGCGCCCGCCGACGCCATGGTGCAGCAGGGCTGGGCGCACATCCAGAACGTCGGCACCGGCCAGTACCTGGACGATTACGCGCACAACACCAACCAGGGCGCGCCGGTGTACACGTACGCGCAGACCGGGCAGTCCAACCAGTGGTGGTGGGTGGCCAACAACACCAACAGCACGGTCACCTTCTCCTCCTACGAGACGCAGCAGTACAGCAGCGTGGCCAAGTGGTGGTACCGCAACCTCGTCCGCGACGGCGGCAACCGCGGCGTCCTCGGCCCGCAGCAGCTCTGGACCGCCAACATCGGCTTCGGCGGCCTGCCCGGTGAGGAGGCCTGGTACTACGTGGCCGGCGACGCCGGGACGTACATCCACTCCGCCGCCTGGAACGGCGACTGCCTCACCGCCCACGCCTGGGGCCAGGTGACGGTCGAGGGCTGCCGCTCGGGCGACCACGACCAGCAGTGGAACGTCCTCTACAGCTGACCGGCCGGAAGGAGAGCCGCACCATGAAGCACATCCGAAGGATCCTCACCGCCGCCGGCGTGTCCCTGTCCGTCCTCGCCGGCGTGTTCGCCGTCGAGGCCCCCGCGCAGGCCGCCGTGCCGCAGGGCTGGGCGCACATCCGGAACGTCGGCACCGGCCAGTTGCTGGACGACTACGCCCACAACACCAACCAGGGCGCCCCGGTGTACACGTACGCGCAGACCGGCCAGTCCAACCAGTGGTGGTGGGTGGACAACAGCGGCAACAACACGGTCTCGTTCTCCTCCTACGAGACCCAGCAGGGCAACGGCCTCACCGGCTGGTGGTACCGCAACCTCACCCGAGACAGCGGCAACCGCGGCGTCCTCGGCCCGCAGCAGCGCTGGCAGCACGACACCCGCTTCGGTGAACTGCCCGGCGAGCAGCTCTGGTACTACGTGGGTGGCGACGCCGGGACGTACATCCACTCCGCCGCCTGGAACGGCGACTGCCTGACCGCCCACGCCTGGGGCCAGGTGACGGTCGAGGGCTGCCGCTCGGGCGACCACGACCAGCAGTGGCAGATCACCTACAGCTGACCCGCCGGAAGGAAAGTCCCACCGTGAAGAACATCCGAACGATCCTCACCGCCGCCGGCGTGTCCCTGTCCGTCCTCGCGGGCGTGTTCGCCGTCGAGGCCCCCGCCCAGGCCGCCGTGCCCCGGGGCTGGGTGCACGTCCTGAACATGGGCACCGGCCAGTACCTGGACGACTACGCGCACAACATCGACCAGGGCGCCCCGGTGTACAGCTACGCGCAGACCGGCCAGTCCAACCAGTGGTGGTACGTCACCATGACCTCCGCCAACCAGGTCGTCTTCTCCTCCTGGGAGACGGAGAAGTGCACCGACGGCTGGTGCACCACCAAGAGCTACCGGAACCTGCGAAACAGCTTCAACAACACCGGCGAACTGTCCGAGTACAACCCCTGGTACGACCCGTACGACAACACCGCGTCCCGGTCGCGCTGGTGGTACGCGGCCGGCGACATCGGCACGTACATCCACTCCGCCGACGGCGACCAGGGTTGCCTGACCTCCCACGCCGGAAGCCAGGTGACGATCGAGGGCTGCCGCACGGGCGACCGCAACCAGCAGTGGAACGTCATCTACGCCTGACGGCTACTGGTCCGGGGCCACGAACCGGACGGCGGTCAGCCGCTCCCGCGAGGTCTCGTCCGCGAGCAGCACGGACGAGGCACCCGGGAACGCTGACCGCCCCCGCCGTTCGACGGCGGCCAGCAGCGCCGTCAGGCCGCGCACGTGGCGGCGGAAGGTGCGCGGGGCGGCGGTCCGGGCCCGGGCGTGCTGGCCGGCCAGCGCCTGCTCGGGCCGGACGGCGAGCAGCACCACGTGCAGCTCGCGCCCGTACCGGCGGGCCCAGTGCGCGAGGGCGAGGCGCATCCAGCGGCGGCTGCCGCAGTCGTGCACCAGCAGCGGCCCGGGCCTGCGCAGCGCGGCGCGGGTGCGCAGCAGGTGCAGGGTGCGCACGACGGGCCGGTAGACGGGGTACGGGAGCCGGGCGGGCATCGCGGCCTGAGCGGCCAGGCGGCTGGTGCGCGGGTCGAGGACGGGGGCGCGGCCGTCCCAGCGGTGCAGCAGGGTGCTCTTGCCGCTGCCGGGCAGTCCGGCCACCACGACGGCGGCGCCCGGGCCGTAGCGGATCGTCAGCGGCGGGCCTGCCTGCCCGCGCAGGTCGGTGACGCCGTGCGGGGCGAGTTCGACGGTGGCCTCGACGGGACTCCTCCTCAAACGTCGAACCGTCCCGCCATGGAGCGGCGGGACGGTTCGGCAGTTTACCGGGGGCGTCCGGGTCAGTTCTCGGTGATCCGGACCGCCCCGGAGGGGCAGGACGCGGCGGCGTCCTCGAGGGCGGAGCGCAGCTCGGCGGGCGGGCGGGCGTCGAGCAGCACGACCACGCCGTCCTCCTCGCGCTGGTCGAACACTTCGGGGGCGTTGCGGACGCACTGTCCGGCGCCGCAGCAGCGGTCCTGGTCGACGGAGACGGTCACGGTTCCGGCCGTCGCGGGGTCACCGGTGCGGGCCGGCGTGGTGGCGCTCACCAGGCGACCTGGAGTTCGTGGACGCCGTAGATCAGCATGTCGTGCCGGAACGGGACGTCCTCGAACGGCATGGCGAGCTTCAGGTCGGGCAGCCGGCGCAGCAGGGTCTCCAGGGCGATCTCCAGTTCCAGCCGGGCGAGCGGCTGGCCGAGGCACTGGTGGACGCCGAAGCCGAAGGCGAGGTGGTGGCGGGTGTCGCGGGTGAGGTCGAGGGTGTCGGCCCCGGGGTAGCGTCCGTCGTCCCAGTTGGCGGTGTTGACCTGGAGGATGACGCCCTCGCCGGCCCGGATCTTGGTGCCGCCGATCTCGGCGTCGGCGACGGCGACCCGGACCAGGCCGGTCTGCACGATGCTGAGGTAGCGCAGCAGCTCCTCGACGGCGGCGGGCGTGTCCTCGGGGTGGGCGCGCAGGTGGGCGAGTTGCTCGGGGTTGCGGAGCAGGGCCAGCACGGACAGCGCGGTCATGTTGGCGGTGGTCTCGTGCCCGGCGATCAGCAGCAGCCGGCCCATCGCGCCGATGTCCTCGATCTCGAGTTCACCGCGCTCGACCAGGCGGCTGAGGATGCCGTCGTCGGGGTTGTCGCGCTTGGACGCGGTCAGGGCGTCGAGGTATTCGGTGAGGCGGTTGTTGGCCTCGACGATCTCCTCCGTGGTGGCGCCGCGGTGCAGCAGGGTGCGGCTGCACTCCTGGAAGAAGTCGTGGTCCTGGTAGGGGACGCCGAGCAGCAGGCAGATCACCAGGGACGGCAGCGGCAGCGCGAACTCGCCGACCAGGTCGGCCTGTTGGCGTCCGTCGATCATCCTGTCGATGAGTTCGTCGGTGATCCGCTGGATCTCGGTGCGCAGTTCGGCGGTCTTGCGGACGGTGAAGTCGCCGGTGAGCATGCGGCGCAGCCGGCCGTGCTCGGGGTCGTCGAGCCGGATGAACGTGGGCTTGACGTTGAGGAGTTGGCGGGCGCCCTCGGTGAGGAACGGGAAGCCGGGGTTCGCCGGGTCGGAGCTGAACCGGTTGTCGGCGAGGATGGCGCGGACGTCCTCGTGGCGGGTGATCAGCAGGGCGGTGTTGCCGTCGTACAGGGTGACGCGGCTGATCGGCTCGTCGTGCCGGGCCTGCTGGTAGGCGGGCGGCGGGGCGAACGGGCAGGTCGCCTCGCGCGGGGCGGGGTGGATGGTGGGGGAGGTTTCTGCGGCGGTGGCCATCTGGTGCTCCCTTCCCGGAGCTGGGCCGGCGGTGGCGTCGGCGATGGAGCCTGCGACTGCGCGGCCCGGGCAGTTGAGTGCCTCGGGCAACTAACTCAACGTCACGCTAACTCGCGGTCCGTGCCCACGGGAAGATGATCCTGGCCCCGGCGGGCATTCTGTCCGGATCACGGCGACGCACCGCCACTCCCCCGGGGTCCGGGACCCCCGCCCACCAGCCATGCCCAGGTCCGTCACGGCCGGAGGATCATCCTTACGGCCGATCGAGAACGGGCCACGGCCTCACACCCACAGCGCCTGGGCGATCGCCCACCCCGTGAACGCCGACCCCAGACCCGCCACCACGCTGCCCGCCGCGTTCATCACCGCGTAGAACCGGGCCCCGCTCTCGGCCAGCCGCAAGGTCTCGTACGAGAACGTCGAATACGTGGTCAGCGCCCCGCAGAAGCCCGTGCCGAGCAGCAGCTGGAGCTGCGAAGAGGCCGCGCCGGCGGCCACCGCGCCGGTCAGCAGGCCGAGCACCAGGGAACCGGACACGTTGACGGCGAACGTCCCCCACGGGAACACCGTGTCGTGCCGGGCCTGCACCGCCCGGTCGGTCAGGTAGCGCAGCGGGGCGCCGACCGCCGCGCCGACGATCACCAGCAGCCAGTTCACCGCGCCATCCCGTCGTCCTTGACCTTCCGGAGCACCTCGCACGCGTCGAGCGTCACCAGGCACCGGTCCAGCAGGTCGTCCAGCTGCGGCAGGAACGAGCGGATCCGCTCCTCGCGGTCCACCACCACGACCGCCATCGGCATGTCGTCGCCGACCGACAGCAGCCGCGAAGTGTGCACCATCGAGGACGCGCCGAAGCCCTCGACCCCGCGGAACACGCTGGCACCGGCCAGCCCCGCGGCGTGCACCCGGTGCACGATCTCGGCGTACAGCGGGCGGTGGTGCCAGCGCTCGTCCTCGCCGACCAGCGCCGTCATCCGCAGCGCCCGTTCGATGCGTGTGGTCATCGCGTCCTCCGTCGGATCACCCGGCGGGCGACCGCCGCGCCGGCCCAGACCGCGACCATCGCGGCGAGCAGGGTCGCGGCCAGGTACCCCAGCGCCGCCGGGGCGCGGCCGGCCAGCATCAGGCGCTGGATGTCGACCGCGTAGGTGGAAAAAGTGGTGAACCCGCCCAGTACACCGGTACCGAAGAACGGCCGCACCAGCCGGTGCGCCCGCCACGCCTCCGTGAGCACCGTCATGAACGCCCCGATCACCGCGCACCCGGCCACATTGATCGCCAGCGTCGCCCACGGAAACCCGTCCACCGGCGTCGGCCATGCCAGCGCGATCGCGTACCGGGCACACGCCCCCAGCACACCCCCGACGGCCACCACACCGATCACGGCCGCCAGTTCACTGTCCGGCCCCCGCCTCACCGGCCGCTGCCGGGCCTCGGCATCGACCGCCATCGGACTCTCCACGGGCACACGTCTCCTACTCGCACGGCACCCGAGAATTCCGGGCGCGCCACTGTACAAGCAGGGACCGTTGGCAGCAGACCGCTGCGGTTCGTGTCCGGCGGGCCCCACCGCCGTCACGCACCCCGAGGGGGTGCTACTGGGCCCACTCTACCGGGCAGGCCGGGCCGCCCGGCGTGCGAGCGGCCCGGGCCGTTCAGCGGGTGCCGACGGCCGGCGCGGGGATGGACGGCAGGCTGTCCCGGGCGTATTCCAGGGCCTCCGCCGAGGTGCCGAACAGCCGCCCTTGGAGCTGGAGTTCGTCCAGCACGCCGAGGGCGTCCAGCGGTCGCCGGTGTTCGTCGTGCAGCCCGGAGACCAGTACCAGGGTGCCGCGGCGGTGCAGGTCGGCGAGCGCCTCTCCGAGCACGGTCGCGCCGCTGGCGTCGATCGCGGTGACCCGGGACATCCGCAGGATCACCACCTCGGCCCGCGCGGCGGCCGTCAGCTCTGTCCGCAGCCGGTGCGCGGCGGCGAACAGCAGCGGGCCGTGCAGCCTGAAGGCGGCGATCCGCCCGCCCGCGTGGTCCTCCTCGGACACCGGCAGCCGCTCCAGCCGGGCGCCCCGGGCGACGGAGCGCAGTGCCAGCGCGCCGGCCAGCAGCAGGCCGACCCCGACGGCGGTGACCAGGTCGAAGGCGAGGGTGGCGACGGCGGTCGCAGCCAGCACGGCGGCCTCGCCGCGCCCGGTGCGGGCCAGTGCGCGCAGCGCCCCGGCCTGGACCATGCGGACGGCGGTGGCTATCAGCACACCGGCCAGCGCGGCCAGCGGAATGTCGGCGACCAGCGGCGCGGCGGCGAACACCACCACGGCCAGCACGGCGGCGTGCACCAGCGCGGCCAGTCGGGAGACCGCGCCAGTGCGCACGTTGACGGCGGTGCGGGCGATCGCGCCGGTCGCGGCAACGCCGCCGAACAGCGGGGCGACCAGGTTGGCCAGGCCCTGGCCGAACAGCTCCCGGTCGCTGTCGTGCCGCTCGCCGCCCCGGCGGGGGTCGTTCGCGGTCATCGCATCGGCGGCGGTCGCCGACATCAGCGACTCCAGCCCGCCGAGCGCGGCCACCACCAGCGCGGACGGCAGCAGCCCGGGCACGGCGGACAGGTCGAGGAAGCCGAGCGAGGGGCTGGGCAGCCCGGCGGGCAGCTTGCCGATGACGCCGACCGGCAGGTCGACGGCCTTGGCCAGCACGGTGGCGGCGACCACGGCGATCAGCGAGAACGGGACGGCAGGCCGCAGCTTCCCGCCGATCAGCATCAGGGCGGCGACGCCCGCGGCGAGCAGCACAGCTGCCCAGTGCGGGGTCTCCGCGAACGCCTTCACGGCGCGGGCGGCGACCACCGCCGGGTTCTCGCCCTCCGGCTTGGCCACTCCGAGCGCGCCGGGCACCTGCTGGAGCGCGATCACACCGGCGATACCGACCGTGAAGCCCTCCACCACCGGCACCGGCACGTACGCCATCCAGCGCCCGGCCCCGGCGAGCCCCAGCAGTATCAGCATCAGGCCCGCGAGCAGGCCGACGGTCAGGACGCCCGGGGTGCCGTAGTGGGCCACGATCGGCACCAGCACCACGGTCATCGCACCGGTCGGGCCGGTGACCTGGAGGCCGGAGCCGCCGAACACGGCGGCGATCGCACCCGCGACCACGGCGGTGGCCAGCCCGGCCGCCGCGCCCGCCCCGGAGGACACTCCGAAGCCCAGTGCCAGCGGCAGCGCCACGACGGCCACCGTCAGGCCGGCGATCAAGTCGCGGCGCGGGTCGCGGCCCATGGTGGCCAGCACCTTGCGGTTCGGCAGTACCGCCCGCACCCGCCGTCCGATCACACCCCCGCCGTTCACGCCGCCCCGCCGCATCGGATCGTGGCGAGCGGATCATGGACCTCCGCCTGGGCCTGACACTGCGACGCGGGCACCGTTCAGCTCTCTTTCTGGGGTTCCGGCTCTGTTCCGGACCGGGACGGGACGGCGACGCCGTGCTGCTCCGCGATCCGCAGCAGCCCGGCGATCCGGCCGGCCTGGGCCTGCGCGCCGTGGTCGTCGTCGGCGTCCCGGGCCTCGCGCAACGCCCTTTCGGCGAGGGCGAGTTGCTCGCGGACCTCATCCTCGAACAGCTCGGTCACGTCCGGCCCCTTCCCCATGTCGGCACGCAGGCGCCCGGGCAGGACGGACCTGCCGGGCACCCGATCAGAATGTATCGACTTGAAGAATTTCGCAAGTCGCAATGTCTGCATGTTGGGGCGCAACGGCGCCCTCGCGGGCACAGCAAGGGAAGTGACGGCGCGTCAGCCCTTGTCGGCGGCCCGCAGGTCGGCGAGCAGGCCGGCCTGGTCGGTGATCAGCGAGCCGAGGATGGAACGGGCGACCCGCAGCAGGTCGGCAACCTCGCCGCTGGCGAGGGTGTAGACGACGGTGGAGCCCTCGCGGCGGGCGTGCACCAGCTTGGCGCGGCGCAGCACGGCCAGCTGCTGGGAGAGGTTGGCCGGCTCCACGCCGACCTCGGGGAGCATCTCGGCGACGGCGTGGTCGCGGGTGCTGAGCAGCTCCAGGACCCGGATCCGCACGGGGTGCCCGAGCGTTTTGAAGAACTCCGCCTTCAGCTGGTACAGCGGCACACTGGCCACCGGGAGCGACTGCGGGTTCTCGGCGTTCACGTGGTCGTCACCGTCTCGTTCAAGGCCCGAAAGGGCACGGGGGCGTCGCGCCGACCCTAGCAAGCCGACCCCGACAATGATCGTGCTCCCGGCCCCCACGCGGGGAGTCCGGGAGCACGGCGGGGCAGGAAGCGGGTCAGGCCTTCTTGACCACGCTCGACTTGAGCTGCATGGCGCCGAACCCGTCGATCCGGCAGTCGATGTCGTGGCCGTCGACGCCGTCGACCAGCCGGATGTTGCGCACCTTGGTGCCGGCCTTGATGCCGGAGGCGCTGCCCTTGACCTTCAGGGCCTTGACCACGGTGACGGTGTCGCCGTCGGCCAGCACGTTGCCGACGGCGTCCCGGATCTCCCGCTCCCCCGCCGGCTGCGCCGCGTCGTCCCCGGCGGGCGCCCACTCGTGGCCGCACTCGGGGCAGACCATCAGGGCGTCCATCTCGTACGTGTACTGGCCGGCGCAGCTGGGGCAGGGGGGAAGGTTGTCGCTCATCGGGCCAGGATAGCGGCCGATCGGTCGCCATCCGGACACACGTGCGGTCAGGCGACGGAGACGGCGCTCCACGCGGCGGCGACGGTCGCGTACTCGGTGGAGGTGGCGCCGTACAGGTCGCGGGCGGCGTTCAGCGAGGCGGTGCGGGCGCCGGCGTAGTTGGTGGTGGAGGTCATGTAGACGGTGAGCGCCCGGTACCAGATGGCGGCGACCTTCTGGTTGCCGATGCCGGTGACGGTGGAGTTGTTGCAGGTCGGGCTGTTGTAGGTGAAGCCGTTGATGGTCTTGCTGCCGCTGCCCTCGCTGGCCAGGTAGAACCAGTGGTTGGCGACGCCGGAGGAGTAGTGCACGTCCAGCTTGCCGACGGTCTTGCTCCAGCAGTCGGCGGAGCGGCCGTCCAGCGAGGGCTTGTCGAAGCGGCGCAGCCACGGCGGGGTGGACTGGTCGCTGAACAGGTAGTCGGGGGTGTCGACGCCGTTGTTGGCGTACCACTCGACCATGGTGCCGAAGATGTCGCTGGTGGCTTCGTTGAGGCCGCCGGACTCGCTGCTGTAGCGCAGGTTGGCGGTGGCGCTGGTGACGCCGTGGGTCATCTCGTGGCCCATGGTGTCGAGGTCGACCTGCTCGGGGTCGGTGGTGCCGTTGCCGTCGCCGGTCATCATGCAGAAGCAGGTGTCGGACCACTGGGCGTTGTCCCAGTTGGTGCCGACGTGGACGAAGACGGTGGCGCCGCGGCCGTCGTTCTTGATGCCCTTGCGGCCGAAGGTGTTGAGGTAGTAGTCGTACGTCCAGGCGGTGTTGGCGTGGGCGTCGACGGCGGCGGTGGACCGGTCGGTGGAGAACTTCTTCCCGTCGCCCCACACGTTGGTGGTGCTGGTGAGCGCGCTGCCGGAGCCGGCCTTGACGCTGCTCGCGCCGAGGTTCTTGGCGTCCTTGGTGAGGTGGCCGCGGACCGGGTCGGTCAGCGTGTAGCTGCCGTCGGCCTGCTGGGTGGTGTCGATCCGGACGTCGCCGGTGTACTCGGAGTGGCCGGTGCCGGCCGCGGACTGCTCGGAGTCGTAACTCTCGATCGCCTCACCGGTGTTGGCGTCGGTGACGACGATCCGGCCGGCCGGCTGGCCCTGCTTTCCCTCGCCGCTGACGGTGGTCTGCCAGGCGAGGCGGGGGGTGCCGTCGGCGGCCCAGACGACCAGTTCGGGGGTGGCGGTCGCGCCGGATATGCCCTGGGCCTGGCCGAGCGCGGCGGCGGCACCGTGCTGCGGGGAGACGGCGGGCACCACGGACTTCACCGCGGCGTCGTGGCCCTTGGCGCGGGAAGAGTCGGCGAGCTTGCCACGGGCGTCCTGGTGGACGACCAGGTCGCCGCCGATCACCGGCAGGCCGCGGTAGGTGCGGTCGAAGCGGACGTGCTGGGTGCCGTCCGCGTCGATGATGACGTCCTTGACCTTCAGGCCCTGGCCGGCGCCGAAGCCGAACAGGTCGGCGTGGTGGGAGACGTTCGCCTCCGCGCGGGCGATCGCGGCGTCGCGGCCGGGGGCGGCGGAGGCGGTGTCGACCTGGACTGCGGCGACGAGCAGTGCGGCGCTCGCCGCGAGGGCGCCGGCGGTGAGGGTGCGTCGGCGCGCGGAGGAGGAGGGGCTCACTCGTGACTCCAGTCGGGTAGCGGGGGGCTGGCCGACTGACAGCCTGTCGATGAACATACAAACAGTTCTATGAACAGAAAAAGAACGTAATCGGTTCGTATCCCGGAGCCCCACCCCCGCCGATCGGAAGGACGCTCGACCGGTACGGAAACGACCAACGGCCCTCCCGCCACACGGCTCCGACCGCCCAGGATCGGAGATATGACCAGCGAACCCGTCTCCTCCCCCGATGGCCTCAGCCTCGACCCGGGCCAGTGTCTGCGCCTGATGGCCCGTCACTCGGTGGGCCGGCTCGTCTACACCCGGCACGCCCTGCCCGCCGTCCTGCCGGTCCGCTACCGCCTCGCGGACGGCGGCAGCGTCCTGGTCGACCAGCCCGACGAAGAGCTGCTGCGCGCCGTGACCGGCACCGTCGTCGCCTTCCAGGCCGACCAGGTCGACCCCGCCGACGGCAGCGGCTGGACTGTCACCGTGCTCGGCCACGCCGACGCCGTACACCCCACCGCCGCCACCGGCCCGCCCGCCGTCTCCGTCCGGATCCGCCCCGAATGGGTGTCCGGACTGCGGCTGCTGCCGCCCCGCCCCCGCCCCGCCGACCGGCCCCACCACCCGGGACCTCCGGCCCTCGCCCCCGACGCCGCACACCCCGCAGAGTGGGAACGTCGGCATCGGACCGGCGCGGACCGAGGAGGCGAAGGGCGATGCGGCACTGCACCGTCGGAGCGATGATGACCAGTCAAGTGGTCACCGTCAGCCCCGGAACGGGCTTCCGCGAGATCGTCGCACTGCTCGCCGAGTACGACATCACCGCCGTGCCGGTGGTGGACACCGACCACCGGCCGCTCGGCGTCGTCTCCGAGGCCGACCTGCTGCGCACCCAACTCGCCCAGTACGACCCGGCATCCCTGCTGCCCGCACCCGTCCACCTGCGCGGCACCGGCACCACCGCCGCCGACCTGATGACCACCCCCGCCGTCTGCACCACCCCCGACAGCACGGTGGTCGCCGCCGCCCGCCTGATGACCCGTCGGCGAGTCAAACGCCTGCCCGTGGTCTCCCCCACCGACGGCCGCCTGATCGGCACCGTCAGCCGCGGCGATCTGCTGCGGGTCTTCCTCCGCGAGGACCAGGCGATCCGCCGCGAAATCGTCGAGGAGATCCTCACCACCGTCGAAGGCACCAGCCCCGCCCTGATCAGCGTCGACGTCGTCCAGGGCGAGGTCACCCTCAGCGGCACCACCGCCCCGCACTGCCACACCCTCGCCCTGCGCGAACTGTGCGCCGCCGTCGACGGCGTGGTCTCGGTCACCGACCGGACCACGCGCGCCGCGGCCTGACGTCCCGCCGGCTCGTCAGCGCAGGATGCGGGCCCGTCAGCGCAGGATGCCGGCCCGGCGGGCGGCCGTGATCCACTGCGGGAACTCGGACAGCAGCCGGTCGTACAGCTCCGGGTCGGGCAGGGTGCTGATGTCGTCGACGGCGAAGAACCCGACGTTGTCGACCCGGCGGCCCGGCAGTCGGTCGAAGTACTCCAGCACGCCGTAGTTGGAATGCCCGAGGCCGACGAACTGCCAGAAGATCGGCTCCTCGACGGCCGAGCGCAGCTGGAACTCGATCTCGGAGTTGCGGTAGATGCCGCCGTCGGAGAAGAACAGCACCAGGGTGGGCAGCGGCGACGGGAAGGCGCGGACGAACTCCCGCACCTCGGCGATCACCTTCTGCTCCTCGTTCTGGATCCCGACCGCCTTCATGTCCACCCGCCCGTCGGGCCTCGGCGCCCGGATACGACGACGGCCGAACAGCCCGCCCATGCTCGCCTCACCGGGCCGGACGTGCAGCCGCAGCCACTCGGGCAGCCCCGGCACGCTCAGATCGGGCAGCCGGGCCGAGCGGGACGCGAACGTCCACGCCTGCATCGTCCCGTCGTCGTCCAACTGCGCGGCCACGGCGGCCATCCGCTCCACCACGTCCGCGACCACGCCCCGCGCGTACAACCCCGCCATCGACCCGGACGCGTCCAGCACCAGCAGAATCCGCGCCACCACACCCTGCGCGCCGTGCTTCTGCAGGCTGACGGCGACCTGCTGCTTGCGCAACGAGAGGCGCTTGCGCATGTCGACGGGCAGCTGCGACTCGCCTGCCGCGGCGAGCTGCTGCGCGGCGGCGGCGGCGAGCTGCTGCGCGGCGGCGGCGGCCGCGATGTCGGGCGCGTGCGTGGGGCGCGGGGGGACGGCCGGCGGCACCGAGAGCGGTTCCGGCGACGGCGGGAGCGCGACCTGTTCCGGCGACGGCGGGAGCGCGAACGGGTCGGGCGCGGGCTGTTCCGGCGACGTCGCGAACGGGTCGGGCGCGGGCGCGCGCTGCGGGGCCGGGGAGGACGCGAACGGGTCGGATGCGGGCGCGGGCCGCGGTGCCGGCGAGGACGCGAACGGGTCGGATGCGGGCGCGGGCTGCGGGGTCGGCAGCGGGCGCAGCCTGAGCTCGCGGGTGAAGTGGACGCCCCCGGGCCCGGGCTCCAACTCCGGTGCGGGAGACGGCTCTTCCGCCGGGCGCAGCCTGAGCTCGCGGGTGAAGTGCACGCCCTCCGGCACCGGCACCGGTTCGGGCGAGGGCCCGGCCGACAGGCGCAGCCTCAACTCACGGGTGGCATCCGGCCCCGGCAGGGGCTCGGGTGCCGGCCCGGCCTCCAACTCCGGTGCGGTGTGCGGCCCGTTCGCCCGCCCGGTCTCCGGGGCCGGCTCGCGCTTCGGCTCGGGTACGGGCGACGGCTCTGCCGCCGGTCGCGGCACCGTGAGCGCGCCGCCCGCATCCGGCGCCGGCCCCGCCACGGCCTCGGGCCCGGGCGAACTCCCGGCCTCCCGCCTCGAATCCGGCTCCGGCTCGGGCTCCAATGCCGTCTCCAACACCGGCTCCGGCTCCGGCTCTTGCCCGGCAGAGTCCGTGGGCAGCGTGAAGCCGTACGCCGCGGCCAGCCCGTCCAGGCCGTTGGCGAAGCCCTGGCCGACGGCGCGGAACTTCCAGTGGCCGTTGCGGCGGTAGAGTTCGCCGCCGATCAGGGCGGTCTCCCGGCCGGCCTCGATGGTGAAGGTGGCGAGGGGCAGGCCGGTGCGGGCGTCGGAGATCGCCAGCGTCAGGTCGCGGATCCGGCCGAAGGTGCCCTCGCCGTCGGTGGCGGCCAGCAGCAGGACGCGCTGCACGTCGGCGTCGCGGACGTCGAGCGCCGCGAGGTCGGCCTCGATCCGTTCGACGGGGGCTTCGGCGGGGCCGGTGCGGCCGCGGCAGAGGACGGCGCCGGAACGGTGCGGGGTGCGTCGACGCCGGATCAGATCGCTTGCCTCGCGGGCCTGGCCGTCGGCGGTCAGCAGCAGCGCGGCGGCGGTGAGGTCGGGGGCGCCGGGTGCGGGCGTCCAGCTGAGGTCGGCGTGCACGGCGGGCACGTCGATCGGGAGGTTGCTGCCTTTGGCCAGGGATCTCGCGGTCACCGGCACAGTCTGGCCCATCGGGGGCATGCGACGCGCCCCCCGGGCAGCGGGTTCTGCGGGCGGTGGCGCGGGCCCGGCGTTACGGTGAGGGTCGGACGGCGGGCGAGCCGGGAGCGAGGTGGTCCGGGTGCACGGCCTCACCGACTGGCTGCGGGGGCTGTCGGGCCCGGTGGTGTACGCGGTGGTGGGGGCCCTGGTGTTCGCGGAGGACGCGCTGTTCGTCGGGTTCGTGCTGCCGGGCGAGACGGCGGCGGTGCTCGGCGGAGTGCTTGCCCATCAGGGCAAGGTGTCGCTGGGCCTGATGGTGCTGGTGGTGGTGGCCGCGGCGATCCTCGGCGACTCGACGGGGTACGAGGTGGGCCGCCGGTTCGGTCCGGCGGTGCTGCGGACGAAGACGATGCGCCGGCACGCGAACCGGGTCGAGGGAGCACAGAGCCTGATCCGCCGTCGGGGTCCGATGGCGGTGCTGCTGGGGCGGTTCGTGGCGTTCTTCCGGGCAATGATGCCGGCGCTGGCGGGGGTGTCGCGGATGCCGTACCCCCGGTTCCTGCTGTTCAACGCGATCGGCGGGGTGATCTGGGGCGTGGGGTTCGTCCTGCTCGGCTATTTCGCGGGCTCCGCGTATTCGCACATTGAGGCTGTGGTGGGGCGTTCGGCGGCGATCGTGGTGGCGGCGGTGGTGCTCGTGGCCCTGCTGGTGTGGCACCTGCGTTCCCGGCGACGCGAGGCCCGCCGCGAGCACGAAGACGAGCACGAAGACGAGCACCAACGGGACGATGACAGCAACGACGAGGCGAAGCAGGACTGACACCTCGTCGAACCATGCCCGCCGACCGTCCCGAAACAGCCAGGCCCGTCGGCTCCCCCACGTGGACCGTTCGGCCCTCTGCGCGGCGGCGGCCATGGAGCAGGCTGGAGTCATCGGGAAAGGAGTTTCTGATGAACCGTCTGCAGACCCGTAGTGTTGCCGAGGTCGAGGTGCTGGTGGAGACCCGCGGCGAGGTTTCGGCCGGCGCCCCCGACTACGCGCGGGTGAAGATCGCCGCGGTGCTGGACCGGCTGGACGAGCCGGTGCTCGCGGTCCGGGTGCGGCTGGTGCAGGAGCCCAACCACGCGGTGGCCCGGCCGTCGTTGGCGCAGGCCACGGTGGACGTCAACGGACGTCCGGTGCGGGCGCACGTCGCTGCGGCGACGATGCGTGAGGCGATCGATCTGCTCCAGGACCGCCTGGTGTCGCGGGTCGCCCGCCTGCGTCATCACCGCCGGCCGGCCCGCACGCCGCTCGGCTGGGCCGACGGCCTGGACCCGGAGCACCGCCCGCAGCGCCGTCACGTGGAGCCGGAGGACCGTCGGCTGGTGCGGCACCGCAGCTACAGCGCGGCGCGGCTGGGTGCGCTCGACGCGGTGTTCGAACTGGAGGCGATGGACTACGACTTCCAGCTGTTCACGGACGCCGAGAGCGGTTGCGACAGCCTGGTCTACCGCGGCGCGGCGGGCGGCTACCGGCTGGCCTCGACCGGCCCGCTGCCGCACCCGGTGACGGGATTGGTGGTCAGCCGTCTGACGGTGCCCCGCCTGACGGGCGAGCAGGCCCGGGCGCGGCTGGAGCTGACCGGGTTGCCGTTCGTGTTCTACACCGATGCCGTGACCGGCCGCGGCAACGTCATGTACCACCGTTACGACGGGCACTACGGGCTGATCACGCCCGCCGCGTAGCGGTCGAGCCTTCGGCAGGCGTGGGGGTCTGTCCGGAGGCGGGAAGAGCTCCCGGCGGGTGTGGGGCCCGTCCGGGAGCGCGGGAAGAGGAGTCGGGGACGGTGTGGGGCCGTCCCCGGCTCCCGCTTTTTTGGCGCATTACCAACGTTCTGACGGCCGATTACCTCGACATTACGTCGAGAACGAAGTATTTCGGCCAACTTGTTGCCGCATGGGTGACGCGTTCCCAACAAAGCTGGCACTGTACCGTCCCATCGCCGCAGAGGTCCTTGCAGACGCACACGCACCACCACGATGCGGCGACCCGTCGGACACCGTCCTGCTCGTTCGAACCACCAGCTCTACCGGGCGGCTCCATCCCTGCCCTCCCGGCTGACTCCGGCCGTACCCACGCGGCCGTCGCAGAAGGAGTTCCGTGTGACTCGATCCTCCCGAAAGACCGTCAGCGCAACCGCTCTGATAGCCGGCGCCGCCATGATCGCGGCCGCCCTGACCTCCGGTGTCGCCTCCGCCGACACCACGGACCAGGCCCCGGCCGAGGTCCAGGCCATCGCCGGCGCGCTGCCGGTGCAGCTGTCGCCGGAGCAGCGTGGCGAGTTGCTGGCCTCGGCGGATGCGTCGAAGGCCGAGACCGCGAGGTCGCTGGGCCTGCGGTCGGAGGAGGCGCTGATCGCCAAGTCCGTGACGAAGGACGCGGACGGCAGCGTGCACACCCGCTACGAGCGCACCTACGCCGGACTGCCGGTGCTCGGCGGCGACCTGGTCGTCCACACCGCCCCGGACGGTTCGACCACGGGCGTCACCAAGGCCACCGAGGCGGACATCGCCGTCGACACCAACGAGAAGGAGAGCGCCGACTCCGCGAAGGGCCTCGCGCTGGACAGCGCCGGGGACGCGAAGGTCGAGGAGCCGGCGGCGGACAACGCCCGCAAGGTCGTCTGGGCCGCCTCCGGCACCCCGACCCTGGCGTGGGAGACGATCGTCACCGGCACGCAGGAGGACGGCACGCCGTCCGAGCTGCACGTCATCACCGACGCGAACACCGGCAAGAAGATCTTCGAGTTCCAGGGCATCGAGACCGGCATCGGCAACAGCCAGTTCTCCGGCCAGGTCGACATCGGCACCTCGGCAGCGGCCGGCGGCGGCTTCGCGATGACCGACCCCACCCGCGGCGGCCACAGCACGTACGACCTGAAGGGCACCAGCGGCTCCACCAAGTCGCTGTTCACCAACCCGACCGACACCTGGGGCGACGGCACCGTCTCCAACCGGCAGACCGCCGCCGTGGACGCCGCCTACGGCGCCCAGCTCACCTGGGACTACTACAAGAACGTCCACGGCCGCAACGGCATCAAGAACGACGGCGTCGGCGCCTACACCCGGGTCCACTACGGCAGCAACTACGTCAACGCGTTCTGGTCCGACAGCTGCTTCTGCATGACCTACGGCGACGGCTCGGGCAACACCCACCCGCTCACCTCGATCGACGTCGGCGCCCACGAGATGACCCACGGCGTCACCTCGAACACCGCGGGCCTGATCTACAGCGGCGAGTCCGGCGGTCTGAACGAGGCGACCTCCGACATCATGGCCGCCGCCATCGAGTTCTGGGCCAACAACCCCCAGGACAAGGGCGACTACCTGGTCGGCGAGAAGATCGACATCTACGGCACCGGCGCCCCGCTGCGCTACATGGACAAGCCCTCCAAGGACGGCAAGTCCAAGGACGCCTGGTACTCGGGCCTCGGCTCGATCGACGTCCACTACTCGTCCGGCCCGGCCAACCACTGGTTCTACCTGGCCTCCGAGGGCAGCGGCGCCAAGACCGTCAACGGCGTGAACTACGACTCGCCGACCTCCGACGGCCTGCCGGTGACCGGGATCGGCCGCGACGCCGCCGCCAAGATCTGGTACCGGGCGCTCACCACCTACATGACCTCCTCCACCAACTACGCCGCCGCCCGCGTCGCGACCCTCAAGGCCGCCGCGGACCTGTACGGGCAGACCAGCCAGACCTACATGAACACCGCCAACGCCTGGGCGGCGATCAACGTCGGTCCGCGGGTCGTCGACGGCATCATGGTCGACTCGATCGACTCCCAGATCAGCGCGGTCGGCGAGGAGGTCGACCTCCAGTTCAAGGCCACCAACTTCAACCCCGGTCAGCTCACCTTCCACGCCGAGGGCCTGCCCGACGGTCTGAAGGTGCACCCCGTCACCGGCAAGGTCTCCGGCACCCCGACCACGCCGGGCACCTACGAGGTCACGCTGCTCGCCAAGGCCTCGCACCACAGCAGCGTCACGACGAAGTTCACCTGGAAGGTCGCCCGGGCCATCGTCTCGAACGCCACCCGGGTGCCGATCCCGGACGGCGGCGGCCCGGCCGCCTTCTCGGACATCGTCGTCGACAAGGTCGAGGGCCAGGCGCCCAGCGACCTCAAGGTGTCCGTGGACATCAAGCACACCTGGCGCGGTGACCTGAACATCGACCTGGTCGGCCCCGACGGCAAGGTCTACTCGCTGAAGAAGGCCAACGTCGGCGACTCCGCCGACAACGTGCTCGAGACCTACACGGTGGACGCCTCCGCGCAGGTCGCCAACGGCACCTGGCGGCTGAAGGTCCAGGACATGTACCGCGGTGACACCGGCTACATCGACAACTGGAAGCTCATCTTCTGACGCGAGGTCTCCTGACGCACGGTCTCCTGACGCACCGTCTTGCCGAGGTCGTCAGCTCCCGGAAGCTCACTTCTTCCCGGAGCTGACGACCTCTTGGATGTGCGGGACGGCCCGCACCAGGGTCAGCACGCCGCCGATGACCACGGCCAGCCCGAGCAGCGCGGGCAGCACCCACCAGCCGGTGCGGACGGTCTCGTCGAACAGCACCACGCCGAGCAGCAGGCTGACCCCGGCGTCGCCGATGGTCAGGGCGGGCTGCGAGATGGCCAGCGGGCCGGCCTGCAGGGCGTTCTCCAGCAGCAGGACGGCGGCGATTCCGGCCAGCGCGAAGCCGTAGGTCTGCCAGACGGAGAAGAACGCGGCCGGTCCGTGGTCGGCGAAGGTCCCGGTGGCGGACTTCATCAGGGCGGCGGTCAGCGCGTTGCCGACGGCCGCCGCGCTGCCCAGCGCGCCGGCCCGGAACAGCGGGGCGCGCCAGTGCTGGGCGGCAAGGACGGCGGCGCCCATCAGGCCGAGGCAGCCCACCAGCACGGGCACCCAGCGGCTCATCGGGGCGTTGACGGTGCCCCCGGTCGGCGCGGCGCTGCCGAGGAACAGGACCAGTCCGCCGACCACGGCGGCCACCCCGGCCCAGCCGGCCCGCGGCACCCGGCGGTGCATCAGCGGCGAGGCGATCAGCAGCGCGAACGGCAGCTCCAGCACGAACACCGGCTGCACCAGCGCGAGCGCCCCGAAGCTCAGCGCGAGCGCCTGGAACAGGGCCGCGCCGGCCAATCCGGCGATGCCGATCAGCCAGGCCGAGTCCCGCGCCAGGGTGAGCACGAACCGCAGGCCGCCACCGTGACCGAGCTTGGCGGCCGCCTTGCGCTGGAAGGCGGTGCCGGTGGCGTTGGAGGCGGCGCCGAGGACAGCGAACAGGACGGCGAGAACGGGCACTCCCCCATGCTCCCCCGACGGCCGGTCAGTCGCTCAGCATCCGGGCCGCCTGCTCGCGCATCTCGACCTTGCGGATCTTGCCGGTGACGGTCATCGGGAACTCGTCGACCACGTGCACGTAGCGCGGGATCTTGAAGTGCGCGAGCCGGCCGGTGCAGTACTCCCGGACCGCTTCGGCGGTGAGCGGGCGGGCGCCCTCGCGCATCCGCACCCAGGCCATCAACTCCTCGCCGTACTTGGCGTCGGGAACGCCGATCACCTGGACGTCGAGCACGTCGGGGTGGGTGTACAGGAACTCCTCGATCTCCCGCGGGTAGAGGTTCTCGCCGCCGCGGATCACCATGTCCTTGCTGCGGCCGGTGACGCTCAGATAGCCGTCCTGGTCCATCACGGCGAGGTCGCCGGTGTGCATCCAGCCTTCGGTGTCGATCGCCTGCGCGGTCTGCTCGGGCTCGCCCCAGTAGCCGAGCATCACCGAGTAGCCGCGGGTGCACAGTTCGCCGGTCTCGCCGCGCGGGACGGTGGCGCCGGTGGCCTGGTCGACGACCTTCACCTCCAGGTGCGGCCCGACCCGGCCGACGGTGGAGACCCGGCGTTCGACCGAGTCGTCGGCCCGGGTCTGGGTGGAGACCGGGGAGGTCTCGGTCATGCCGTAGCAGATGGACACCTCGGTCATGCCCATCCGGCCGATGACGTCCTTCATCACCTCGATCGGGCAGGGCGCGCCCGCCATGATGCCGGTGCGCAGGCTGCTCAGGTCGTGGCGGTCGAAGTCCGGGTCGGCGAGTTCGGCGATGAACATGGTCGGCACCCCGTACAGCGAGGTGCAGGACTCGGCGGCGACGGCGGCCAGCGTCGCGGAGGCGTCGAACGCGGGCGCCGGGATCACCATGCAGGCGCCGTGCGAGGTGGCGGCGAGATTGCCCATCACCATGCCGAAGCAGTGGTAGAACGGCACCGGGATGCAGATCCGGTCCTGCTCGGTGTAGCCGCACAACTCCCCGACGAAATAACCGTTGTTGAGGATGTTGCGGTGCGAGAGGGTGGCGCCCTTGGGGAAGCCGGTGGTGCCGGAGGTGTACTGGATGTTGATCGGGTCGTCGGCGGCCAGCTCCTCCGCGATCCCGGCCAGCACCGCCCGGTCCTCCCGGCGGCCCGCCAGCAGCAGCTCGTCCCAGTCCGGCCCGTCCAGCAGCACCACGTCCGCCAGTTCGGCGCAGCGCGGGCGGACGTCGGCGATCATCGCGGCGTAGTCGGAGGTCTTGAACTCGCGGGCGGCGACCAGCAGGCGCACGCCGGCCTGGTTGAGGACGTACTCCAGCTCGTGGGTGCGGTAGGCCGGGTTGACGGTGACCAGGATGGCGCCGAGTTTCGCGGTGGCGTACTGGGTGAGCGTCCACTCGGCGCGGTTCGGCGCCCAGATGCCGACCCGGTCGCCGCGGCCGACGCCCCTGGCGCGCAGGCCGAGCGCCACCGCGTCGACGTCGGCGGCGAGTCGGTCGTACGTCCAGCGCCGGCCGGTGGCGCACTCCACCAGTGCCTCGCGGTCCGGGAAGGCGCGGACGGCCCGGTCGAGGTTGGCTCCGACGGTGTCGCCGAGCAGCGGGGTTCCGGACGGGCCGGAGGAGTGGCTCGGCTGGCTCGGGGCGTGCGACACGAAGGCCTCCTGGGCGCGGTGGTGCGGAACGACGGGTACCCATGCTGGCCACCGGGGCCGCCGTTGACCAGTCTCCAAGTGGGGGTGGTGCGCGCGTCGTTGACGTCCCATCAGCAGACCGGTCAAAACGCCGAACCGGCCGCCGGGGCCGGAGTTCGCTGATTTGATGACCAGGAGGGCAGTCGGCGTTACTGGGGGCGCGATGGCACAGGAGAGTGAGCAGGTGCGGCTGCGGCCGTCGGCGCAGTACCGCCGCCGGCGCGCGGCGTTCGCGCTGTTCGCGGCCGGCGCGTTCGCCGGCTGCGGGCTGCCGCTGTTCGCCGGGGTGGTGACGCGGCCGGCGGCGATGCTGGTCGACGGTCTGACGGCCGTGGTGTGGGCGGTGGTGCTGGTCCGGCAGGCGGTGCGCGCGTGGGCGCCCGTCACGGTGGTGGTCGATCCCGAGTACCTCGAACTCCGCGGCGGCCTGCGGAAGGTGCGGCTGCCCTGGGACGCGGTCGACGGGATGTGCGTGCTGCCGACGCGGGGGTTCGTGGCCGCGTACGAGGCGCCGCACTTCCGGGGCTCGCTGCTGGTGCGGACCTCGCTGGGCAGCCCGGCCGCGCTGCCGGCCGGCGGCTCGCCGCGCTGGTCGGCGCAGTGGCAGGGGATCCTGCTCGACCTGGCGCCGCTGGCGGTGCCGGCGGCGCGCCTCGACCAGGTGTTCGTCCCGCGCCTGTCGGACCGCTGGGGCGGGACGACCCGGCTGCCGGACGGCCCCGGCGGGGCCTCGGTGTTCGCGGCCGGCGCGCTGCTGTCCCTGCCGGGCCGGGTGCTGCTGCGCGGGTTCCGGGTGGTGATGCTGCTGGTGATCGTCGCCGCCGTCCTCGCCATGGCCCCGCTCGGCGCCTTCGCGCCCGTCCAGCCGCTGCTGGCGCTGCTCACCGTGGCGGTGTTCGGCACGTTCGGCATCAGGTGGCTGGTTCTCCGGCTGTCCCGGGGCTGCGAGTTGCGGGTGGAGGGCCGGGGCGTGGTGGTGGCCGTCGGCGGCCGGGAGCGGGCCGTGCCGTGGTCCGAGATCGCCTCGTTGGAGGCCGGGCAGCAGACCGTCACGCGCGCCGGGCGGCGGTACGCGGTGACGGCGGTGCTGGCCCGGCTCAACCCGGGGGCGAACCCTCCGGCGCCGCTGCCGCACTGGCCGTTCCGCACCGACGGGCCGGCCGTCCAGCTCCTGCCACTGAACTCGCCGGTGCTCGCCCAGATGCACGGACTCGCCGTGTTTCCGGCGCAGTTGGCGAACGCGCTGACCCCGTACGGCTCGAACCTGCTCGCCGGGCACACCAGGCGGGCCGAGTCGGTGACGGGCGAGGCCGTGACCGTCCGGGTCGGGCAGGGTCGCGGGGCGGCGCACCGGAGTCTCGGGTCGGCGCTGCGCGCCGCGCCGAGGGACCGGCCGGTCCGGGTGCTGATCGAGCCGGGCCGGTACCGGGAGGCGGGGCCGCTGCTGGTGTCCGGCACCGTCGAGGTGGTCCGGGCGGAGGGCGAGGGGCCAGTGGTGATCGAGACCCCCGAAGGATCCGCCCTGGAGTGCGAGGGCGCCGTCACGCTCGACTCCCTGACCGTCGAGGGCCGCGGCGCGATCGCCGTCTCCACCACCGGCCGCCTGGAGCTGCGCCACTGCCGGATCGACGCGCCCGGCGAGTACGCGCTGCTCGCCTCCCAGGGCGCCGAACTGACCGTGCGGGACTGCGAGATCACCGCGGGCCGGACCGAACTCGCGGGCGCCGGCGGCACGTTCGAGCGCACCGCGTTCCGCTCCGCCAAGGGCCACGCGCTGGTGCTGAAGGAACGCGCGAACGCCGAGATCACCGACTGCACCGTCGTCGACAGCCGGGGCCGCGGCATCGACGTGACCGGTTCGACGGCGGAGATCCGCGGCTGCGAGTTCCGGGGCACCGGCGACACCGCGATCGCCGCCGGCGACCACTCCGCCGTACAGATCCTGGGCTCCCGGATCGACGAGGTGCACGCCACCGGCATCGTCTACGACCACCAGGCGCGCGGCTCCGTCCAGGACACCACGGTCAGCGGCGCCACCGTCGGCCTCTACATCGCCCGGGGCGCCGAACCCAAGGTCCGGGACTGCCTGTTCGCGCGCTGCCGGGACTGCGGCGTGATCGTCGAGGACCAGGGCCGCGGACGGCTGGAGCGGTGCCGGATCGAGAACGCCGGCGTGCACGGCATCAGCGTCGCCTCCGGCGGCGTCCCGCTGGTCGACGACTGCGCGGTGGCCTTCGGCGGCACCGGCGTCAACGTGCACAAGGCGCGCGGCGAGTTCACCCGGCTGCGGGTCCACGACCAGTCCGAGAGCGCCGTCCTGATCCAGGAGGGATCGGTGGTGGAACTGACCGAACTGCGCCTGGAACGCTGCCAGAACGGGGTGCGCTGCATCGGCACCGGCGTGACCGTCCGGCTGGTCGGCGCCGTCATCGCCGACGTCACCACCTCCGGGCTGCTGCTGCAGAACACCGCGCGTCTCACCGCCGAAGCCGTCACGGTCGAACGGGCCGGCCTGTACGGCCTGAACTGCCGCGAGGACAGCCGGCTCACCGCACACGACTGCACGGTGACGAAGGCCGGTGAGGTCGGGCTGCTGACCCTCGACAACACCACCGTGGAGATCGACCGGCTGGAGATCTCCGCCAGCCGGGGCACGGCCCTGTGGGCCCGCAACACCAGCCAGTTGACGCTCAGCGGGGTACGGGTGCACGGAGCCGGGAGCGACGGCGTCCGCCTGGACGAGAACGTGTACGGCAGCCTGACGGACTGCGAGATCACCGGCTGCGAGGGTGAGGCGCTGATCTCCAACGACCGGGTGCGGACGGAGAACCTGCGCACCGGCGCCACCGCGGAGGACATCCTGCGGCCCGAGACCGGCCCGATCACCGAACTCGGGCGCATGATCGGACTCGCCGAGGCCAAGCGGCAGGTCGACATCCAGGTCGACCTGCTCCGGCTGGCCAGGTGGCGCACCGACGCCGACCTGCCCCCGCCGCCCCGAGCACACCATCTGGTCTTCTCCGGCCCGCCCGGCACCGGCAAGACCACCGTGGCCCGGCTGTACGGACAGATACTCGCCGCGCTCGGCGCGCTGAAGAAGGGCCACCTGGTGGAGGTCGCCCGCGGCGACCTGGTCGGCGAGTACCTCGGGCACACCGCGCAGAAGACCCGCCAGGCCTTCGAACGCGCGTCCGGCGGCGTGCTGTTCATCGACGAGGCGTACAGCCTGGCCCGGCGGTTCGGCTCGAGCAGCGACTTCGGCCAGGAAGCCATCGACGTCCTCACCAAACTGATGGAGGACCACCGCGACGACGTGGTGGTCATCGCGGCGGGCTACACCGAGGAGATGCGGACCTTCCTGGACTCCAACCCCGGCCTGCGCTCCCGGTTCTCCCGCATCCTCGAGTTCGACCCGTACGACCCGGCCGAGCTCACCGAGATCGTGGTCCGCGAAGCCGAACGGCACACCTACCGCCTCGCCCCGGAAGTCACCGACCGGCTCGTCGAACGATTCACCCGCCGCGAGCTCCGCGGCGACCCCGCCAACGCCCGCGACGCCCGCACCCTGCTGGAGGAGATGGTCGAACGGCAGGCCTCCCGGCTCGCCGGGGCCGACACCCCGAGCCGCGAGGACCTCATCGTGCTGCTCGCCGACGACATCCCGGCGGAGAGCAGCTGGCTGTGACCGACGACGAGGCGATCGCACTGCTGTCCGCCCACTTCGACCTTCCGGCGGCCGATCCTGCGGCGCTGACGTGGTTCACCACCGCCGAGGCGTACGCGGCGACGGCCGCACTCCGGGCCGGCGGGGTGCCACCCGCCACCGGACTCCCGCTCGAGCACGCCGTATTGCTCGGCTGCGCCGACCTGCTCGCGTACTGGGCCGGCGGCGAGCGCGACCCGACGCCGCTCGGCGAGGGGCTGCTCTGCCTGCTCCAGGTGCGACGGCACCGGCCGGAAGAGATTCCGTCCGAATACGCGCCGGTCCTGGCCGTGGCCGCCGGCGAGGACGTCCCCGAGGACGACGGGCCGAGCCTCGCGCACACGAACGCCGCGGCGATCGGCCTGACGCTGGCGTACCAGCGCTGGCGGTACCCCGGCGCGCCCGCCGCCGCGGTCCGGCTGTTCCGCCGGTCGGCGGCCCAGTGCCCGCCGGACAGCCCGGTGCGGGGCTCGGTGCTGTCCCGGCTCGGGGTGGCCCTGCTGTACGACTGGCAGGACCGCGCCGAACTCCCCTCGCTCGCCGAATCCGTGGAGGTCTGCCGCGCCGCCGTGGCGGCCGTCCCCGGCACGCCCGACGAACAGGCCCTCCGGCACGCCAACCTGGGCACCACCCTGCGCTTCTGGGCGGACGCCACCCTGGACAACGAGGCGATCCGCGACGCCGCCTCCGAAATCCGCACCGCGCTCGCGTCCTGCCCGCCCGACTCCCCCGAATTCGCGGCCTACCGCCTCGAACTCGGCCGAGCCCTGGCCCAGTCCGCGGTCCTCTTCGACGACCGCGACGCCCTGCCGGAGGCCGCCGCCCTCCTCCGCGAGGCGCTGCGCGGAGCGGACGGCGCCGCCGACCCGTCGGGGTACCCGGACGTGCTCTGCCACCTGGGCATGGTGCTGATCACCCAGGCTGCAACAGAGCCCGGGCTGCGGGCCGAAGGTGTCGCGTTGTGTCGGAGGGCCGCCGAGGTCGCGCCCGCCGAGGGCTTGCGGCTGCAGTACCTGCACAACCTGAGCCTCGCCCTGCTCGGGGCCGCCGCCGAGGACGACGCCGAGGCCACCGCTGTCGCGCTCGACGCGGCCCGGGAGGTGGCCGGTCTCGCACCGGGCGGGACCGCGCTGTCCGCCAACGCCCTGACGATGCTCTCGCTCGCCCTGACCAGGCGTTACCGGGCCGGCCATGACCCCCGGGATCTCGCGGAGGCCGTCGCCCTGGCCGGCGCGGGTTTCGAGGCCACCTCGCCGCAGGTCCCGGTGCTCCGGCTGGAACGGGGCTCGGCGCTGGCGGACCTGCTGGGTCTGCGGGCCGAGTCCGAGGGAAGTGACGACCCGTCGGCCGAGTCGATCACGCTGCTGCGCCGGCTGGTCGGGGAACTGCCGCAGCCCACGGCCGCACGCGCACTGGCGCTGCGGCACCTGGCCGACTGCCTGCTCGGCTCCGCAGCGAGGGAGGACCGGGGCGAGCGCGCCGCCGAGGCGGTGGTGCACTACCGGGAATGCCTCGAACTGCCCTACCCCGAACCGGACTTCGAGGCCGACGTGCGGTTCTCGCTGGGGACGGCCCTCGTACTCGGCACCGACCAGCCGGTCGGGGACGCGTGGCAGCAGGCCACTGCGTCGATGAGCGGCGCGGCCGCGCTGCTGCCCCCTGGCGACCCGCGGCGGCTCGACCTGGAGGCCCGGCTCGGCGGTCACTGGATGCAGCGCGCGGCGAACACCGGCGACCCGGCCGCCCACCGTACGGCGGTGGCCGTGCTGGACGCGGTCGTGACGGCCGACGAGCGGTGCACCACGTCCGACCGCGCGTACTACCGGCTGCTGCTGGGCGCCGCGCTGCTGGATCTCACCAACCACAGTGACGACGCGGACGTGCTCGACCGGTCGGTGCACTACCTCGAACTGGCCCTGGCGATGGCCCCCGCCGACGACCCGCGACAGCTGACCGTGATCCACCGTCTCGCCGCCGCGCTCGACAAGTCCGGCTGGCTGCGTTCGGACACCGCCGCGCTCGACCGGTCCGCCGCCCTGCTGTCCGAGGCCCTGGCGGAGCCGACCGAGGACCGGACGGACCGTGCCGACTGCCTGGTGGCCCTCGGCAACAACCTGCGCATGCGCTTCCACTTCACCGGCGACCCGGCGTACCTGGAGCAGGCCGCCGCCCGCCACCGCGAGACCATCGCGCTGACCGCGCCGAAACCCCACCCGTACGCCCTCGAGGGGCTCTCCACCTGCCTCGCCGACCTGTACGGCTTCCGGCCGGACGCGCGGCTTCGGGCCGAGGCGATGGAGTGCTGCCGTGCCGCGCTGCTCCACCTGCCGGAGCACGCCCCGCAGCGCTCGACCGTGCAGGCCGGCCTCGGCTATCTCCAGTGGTCGCTGGCGGCGGAGTCCGGCTCGGACGAGCAGCTGGATGCCGCGCTGGGCACCCTGAAGGGCGCGCTCGCCGCCGTACCGGAGGGGTACGGCGACCGGGGCCTGGTCCTCACCAACCTCGGGGCCGCTCTGCTCAGCCGGGCGTCCCGAACGGGCGACCGCAGCTGGGCTGTTCAGGCCGTTGCCGTGTTCCGGTCGGCCGTGGAGCACACCGCCCCGGGCTCGGTACTGCGCCCGCAGGTGCTGAACAACCTCGGCCTGGCCCTGTCCGGCCTGTCCGCGACCACCGACGACCCGGCTCTGCGCGAGCAGGCGCTCGCCCTGCTGAGCGAGGCCGCCGACCGGCACCGCGGAATGTCGCCGGCCCGGGAGCGCGCCGCGCTCAACCTGGCCGTGGTGCGCTTCGAGCAGGCCCGCGAGGCCGAGGACGCCCCGGCCGCGCTGGACGTCTGCCGGCAGTTCGAGGACCTGGTGATGGAGCTCGGCTCCCCGCACCCGTTGCGGACGACCGCGCTGGCCCGGCTGGCCCTCGCCGCTCTGCGCACCTCGGAGCTGCTCCCCGAACGTGCCGCCAGGACGGCGCTGCGCCGGGCCGCGGCGGCCGCCCGCGAGGCCCTCGCCGACCACACGCATTCCCCCGACCCGATGCACGCCCTGGCCCGTCAGGTGCTGGCGATGGCGCAGCTGCGGCGGGCCCGGTACGGCGAACGGGTCGAGGGGACGGCGCAGCTGCGGCGGGGCGATCACGGCGAGCGGGTCGATCTGGCGGAGGTGATCCGGCTGAACCGGCAGACGGCCGAGGATCCGGTCCTCCCGCCGCACACCCGGCTCGAGGCGGCCCGCACGTGGGGCGGCATCGCGGCCCGAACCGGCCGGTGGGCGGAGGCCCTGGACGGCTTCGCCCACGCGGTGGGCCTGCTGCCGAGCGTGGCGCCGCGTCATCTCGCCCGGATCGACCAGGAGGACCGGCTCAGTTCCGGCCGGGGGCTGGCCAGTTCGGCGGCGGCCCTGGCGATCCGGGCGGGCGATCCGGCGCGGGCGCTGGCCCTGCTCGAACAGGGCCGGGGCGTGCTGCTGGCCCAGGGCCTGGAGAACCAGGGCGACCTGTCCCGGCTGCGCGCGCTCGACCCGGCCCGCGCCGCGGAGTTCGAACGGATCCGGGACCGGCTGAGCCAGGAGCACCCCGCGCTGCAACAGCAAGGGCCCGACGCCTTCTTCGTCCAGGAGACGGCAGGCGCGGCCGCCCTGCGGGACGCCGAGGAGCGCCACACGCTGTCCCGCCGATGGAACCAACTCCTGGAGGAAATACGGGAGTTGGACGGGCTCGACGACTTCCTGCGCCCACCGACCACCCGTCAGCTGCTCTCGGTGGCGGAGCACGGGCCGGTGGTGGTGGTCAACGTCAGCGCGTACGGCTCGCACGCCCTGATCCTGGCCGCCCGCGGCGGCGGCGAGCCGCGCATCGACGTCCTGCCGCTGCCGGACCTCAGCCCGGACGAGGTGCTGACGGCCGCGCTGGCCTTCGACGAGCGGCGCATCGACGTCGCCTACGGGGACCAGGGCATGGCGGCCGCCAAGCAGATGATGACCTTCCACAGCACCGTCCTCGAGTGGCTGTGGGACAGCCTGGCCGCGCCCGTCCTGAACCGGCTCGGCCTGCGCGGGACCCCGCTGGACGGCGAGGAGTGGCCGCGGCTGCGGTGGTGCCCGACCGGCCGGCTGGCGTTCCTGCCGCTGCACGCCGCGGGCAAGGGCCGGAACATCCCCGGCACCTGGGTGATGGACCGCGCCGTCTCCTCGTACACGCCGACCGTGCGCTCCCTGCTGCGCGCCCGGCGCAGGGCCACCGTGTCACCCCGGCGGCGACCCGCCCCGCTGGTGGTCGCGCTTCCGCACACCCCGGGCGGCCCGCCGCTGCCCGGCGCCGAGCCCGAGGCGGCACTGGTGACGGAACTCTTCCCCGGCGGCCTGCGGCTGGACGGCGAGCACGCCACCGTGGAGCAGGTCCGCCGGGCGCTGTCCCGGCACTCCTGGGTGCACTTCAGCTGTCACGGCATCAGCGACCCGGGCAGCCCGTCGAACAGCGGCCTGATCCTGCACGACGGCCGGCTCAGCGCCCTCGACCTCTTCGCGCAGCGCCCGGTGGACGCCGAACTGGCCTTCCTGTCGGCCTGCTCAACGTCCCAGGGCGGCGTCGATCTGCCGGACGAGGCGGTGCACCTCGCGCCGTCGTTCCAGCTGGCCGGTTTCACCCACGTCGTCGGCACGCTGTGGAGCGTCTCCGACAAGGTCGCCCGCCGCGTCACCGGAGACTTCTACGCCGCCCTGGCGGAGGACGACGCCGCCGGCCTCCGACCGTTCGACCCGGCGTTGGCCCTGCACCACGCCGTCCGCTCACTGCGTGAACGCCTGCTGCCCGCACCGCACTTGTGGGCGGCGCACCTCCACATCGGGCCGTGAGCGGGCTACTCGGAACTGCCGTTCTCGGGTGCTTTCTCGCTCTGCGCCGTGCCGGAGGCGCCCTCGGGGCCCTGGTCCGGCTCGGTCGAGCCGCCGCCGATCCGGAAGATCCGGCGGGAACCGTGCTCCTCGATCAGGCCCTCCAGCGACAGGTCGTCGTCACTGCCGCGCTTCTTCGGGTTGCTCGCTGCCATCGTTCTGCTCCCTCCGTGTCACCGGCACCTCCACCAACTCGGGCGGCGCCAGCATTTCCAGCACCTCGACCTCGCTGCCCTTGACGTAGACCCCGGCGGTGCCGGGCACCTTGCCGAGGAACGTCCCGTCGCTGCCCAGGCGCCACTGCGATTCCAGATAGATGTCCTGCTGCTGCGGGAACGCCGACACCGCCGACCGCGAGCCGAGCCAACCGCCCACCCACAGGCCGCCTTTGAGCCGGATCCGGACGAAGCACGGGTCCCGGTCGGCGAACAGGAAGTCCCAGGCCGTCGGCGTCGGCTCGTAGTGCGCCCGCTCGCGCCGCCGCCGCACGGCCGCCGCCGCCCAGGCCGCGCCCGCCGGCACCGCCACGACCAGCAGCAGCACCGCCAGCCCCGCCTGCCGCGGATGCCGCAGCACCCCCGCCAGCGGCCCGCCGTCGCCCCCGGTCAACAGCCGCGCCAGCCACGGCCCCGCGACCACCGCGTACACGGCGTCCAGCAGACCGCTGATCGCGACCGCCCGCAGCGCACGGTTCTGCGGCTCCTGCTCGGAGGCCCGCGGCCCGCGCAGGCGGTCGGAGACGGCCTGGTAGAAGATCCCGGGCAGAACGAGAGCCACCAGGATGGCCAACTGCTGCACCGTGCTCGGAACCACCGCGTCCATTCCTCCCCCGCCCCGCGACGACCGCGTCCGCCGCCGCACCGAAGCGCAGCCTCACCCTAACCGAGCAGGCCACCGACCCGGGACGGTTCAAGCGAGTTGACGCACCGTCATGCTTTTCCTCAGGCCGGAATGTCTTTCATGACGGCATCGGTCAGCGGCTTGAGCCGGTCCGCCAGCTTGTTGAAGTCGGCGGTGCGGCCGTCCGACCACTGCGCCATGCCGACCAGCATGCCGTGCCCGTACGACCCGAAGTTCTGCACCAGGCCACTGTCGGCGGGCAGTTCGCGCAGGCCGGAGTCCTTCGGCGGGAGCTGGACGGCGACCTGGTACGTGTCGGCGTTGCCGGCCAGGAACGTCACCAGGTGCAGCGCCTCGACCGGGTCCTTCATGGTGAACAGCGCCAGGTTGTACTGGTTGCCGTCGGCGTCCTTGTACAGCGCCAGATCGACGCCGAGACACCCCTTCCCCTGCGCGATCATCCCGGCGAGGGTCGCCCCCACCGTGTCCGGGCCCGTGCAACTCGGGTTCTGCACGGCCGCCACCAGCGTGAACCCCTGCACCTGCTTCGGGAAAACGGCCAGCGGGATCGCCGCACCCGCCACCCCCGACGGGCTGGCCGCCACCACGGGCGCCTTCTTCTCCGCGGGCCGCATCACGTACGCCGTCGCACCCGCCGCCGCCAGCAGCACGGCCGCCGCCGGAAGCACCAGCCACCGCCGCGAACGCCGCCGCACCGGCCGCTGCCGGGCCGCCGCCGCCCGCTCCGCGGCGCTCGGCTCGTGCACCGCGTTGTTCTTCTCAAACTCCCTGACGAACTCTGCCCACAGGTCGTCGCCGGGTTCACTCGTGGTCACAGACCCCAGACCTTAGTGATCAACGCCGTCATTGGAAAGTCGCGTCCCCCACCGCTGAATGGGCCGCAGCTGTCGGCTCCGCCAAGGGAATTGGCCACGGCTCCCGGTATTCGCGAATTGACGGTCCGGCTACCCCTCCCCGACCCGAGCCGAATAGTCCTGCCGCTCCGCCCCGTCCGGCACCCCAGCCGCGTCCGGCCCGGACATCCACCCCTCGGGACAGGCCAGCACCGCCTCGACGAACGACGGCGGCGGAAGATACCCGTGCGCGCTCACGTAATGCACCACCAACGTCGGCGCCGCGAAGACCTCGCCGGCCCGGCCCGGGACACGAATCTCGCTGGACCCCAGAGCGACGGCCGCACCCTGGTGCTCGACCGTTAACGCCCCGTCCTGCCGCCGCCAGGGCGGACAGAGCCCGCAACTGTGGAACCCCCGCGTGCCGTTCACGCACTGCCACTGGACGATGTCGAGCAGCCGGACGAGGAAACCCTCCGGGGCGGCGCCACTCGAGTATCGGTGCCATCTGCTCAGCCACCCCACGTTCACCCTGCGGTAGGTGGGGGCGAACGTCGCGAAATAGGGCCCGTCGGCGATGACTTCCCGTTCGGAATAGGTGTACGGGCTCAGGTCACGAAAGAACGTCATGCGCCTGTGTAGCACGCCTGCACCGAGGAACTCATCGGGCACCCGCACGATTTGTCGACATCGACGCCGGTGGGCATGCTGCTGCGATGTACGATCCCGAGCAGCCTGGCAGTCGTCGCGACGGCGCGGACCTGTGCGGCGAGGCCACCTGACCGTCAGTCCTCGTGCTCATCAGCCGGCTGAACCGCCCATCGCAGCACCGTCCCGCCGGCCCCGTCCGCTTCGAGCGTGACGGGGTAGACCTGGCCGAGGGCCCGTTCGCCGTGGTGGGTCATCGAGTGGTCGGCCGGCTCCCAGTCGATGCCGAGCACCTGGCAGCCGCCGACCTCGATCGCTCCGGCCAGCAGGGGGTGGTTCGCGCCGGCACGCTGGAACAGGTGGTGGTCGGTGTGCTTGCTGACCGTGACGGCAACGCCCTTTCCGCTCCGCAGGCCGCCCCGCCACGCCTCGATCTCGGCCGCGCGCGCCTCCGCCTGCGCGACCGGCAGGTCGAGCCAGCCCCAGGTGCCGTCCGTCGTGAACTCCTGCCCGCCGAACCGCGCGTGGGCGTCCGGCCCGTGGAGCCCCCAGTAGGTGAGGTCGGCGAGACCGTCGGCCGGTTCGCCCTCCATCCCGATCCAGGCGTCGAGCGCCACACCGTCGCCGAGGACCATGCCACACCGGTCGACCGGCAGGTCCCCGAGCGGGATCGGGATGTCGTCAACCCCGGCCCAGGTCAGGCCGAGGTCGACCTCGAGCAGCGAGATCACCGGTTCCTCGGTGTACCAGGAGAGCGCGGTCTGCGCCCGCACCGCCAACTTCCGGTCCCCGGCCGCCGGCACGGCCACCGCCTCGCACTCGCCGTCCCACAGATGGCCGCCACCGGACGCCGCGGCCGCCGCGGCCCGCTCGGACAGCGGCAGCCCGAGTTCGGGCCAGTAGTCGATCCACGACGCCATGCCGAACACCAGCACACCGGACGGCGCCGTCACGAACCCCAGGTCGACGAATTCTTCACTCACGCCCCGATTGTCACACTGCCCTCGACGACACCGACCGGCGCTCCCCGGGCTCGTCGTCCCGCTCCCGCCAGACGCTCAGCGGCTCGGCCGCGCAACGCTCCCGCAACCACGCGGCCGCCTCCACCAGGCCTCGCGCTGCGGCCGCCGGGGAGCCGAACGACGCGGACCTCTCCTCGATGGTGTGATGGCCGCAGTCCCAGGGCCCCGCGTGGTCGCAGCGCACCGAGATCCTCGCCTCGACCTCCCAGCGCCGCACGGCACCACGCTCCGCCTCCAGGTCGACGACGAACGACACCTCGGGCACTTCGGCGCAACCGAACAGGGACGCGTTCGGCTCGCCGCCCGGGCGGCAGAACTCCAACCCGCTGCCCGTCCAGCTCGGCCGGACGCCCAAGCGCTCCGCCAGCGCCTCGATCAGCGTGCCCGCTTCGCGCAGCAGCGCCTCGACCTCGGCAGGGCGCTCCAGCTCCGGAAACACCCAGCGAACATCTCCATCGGCCAACGGCGTCGTCTCCATGACGGTCAGCCTGCCGCATCGCGCATACCCCCGCCATGGTGATCACATCATCGGCTAACCTGCACAGCCATGGGCGAGTTGACAGTGATCAGGCACGGCCAGACCGAGTGGAGCCTGTCGGGCCGTCATGCCGGCCGCACCGACGTCCCGCTGACCGCCGCCGGCGAGGCGACGGCCCGGGCGCTCGCGCCGCGACTCGCGGCCCGCCGCCGCCCGGTGGCGGTGTTCAGCAGCCCGCTGAGCCGCGCCCTGCGGACGGCCGAACTCGCGGGCCTGTCCGACGTCATGGCCGACCCCGACCTGATCGAGTGGGACTACGGCGGCTACGAGGGCCTGACGGCCGACCAGATCGAACAGTCCCGGCCGGGCTGGGACCTGTGGCGGGACGGCGTCATCCCCGGCGGAGCGGCCTTCCCCGGCGAGCAGCTCCAGCAGGTCGCCGCCCGCACGGACGCGGCACTGGCCCGAATCCGCCCCCTGCTGGCCGACGGTGACGTCGCCGTTGTCGCCCACGGCCACCTGGCCCGCATCCTCGCCGCCCGCTGGCTCGACCTCGCCCCGTCCGCGGCCGGCCTCCTCGGCCACCCCCACCCCGGCACCCTCAGCACCCTCGCCACCGAACACGGCCACCCGGTCATCGCCGCCTGGAACGTCCCGTGAGGGCAACAATCGGGTGACCGTCCAGATCGGCAGGCTGACACCATCGGGGCGTGCCCACACTGTTCCTGAGGGTCGGCCTCCCGGGGCCGGAAAGACCACGACGGCCCGCCAACTCGCCGAACAGCACCGCGCGTTGCGGCTGACACCGGACGAGTGGCTGCTCCCGCTGTTCGACCGGGCCGATCCGGGCGAGAAGCGCGACGTGCGGCTACGTCGAGTACCGGGCGCAGGCCCTGCGGGTCTCGGCGCTCGTCGTCGACAGCCGCGAGGAACGTGACGGCCGGCCGGGGCACGGCGACGTGTTCAGCGTCGCTCTGGGCTAGCCTTCGGGCTTCTCGCGCGGCCAGTTGCGCAGCGTCGCGGCGATGATGTGCGGGCGGGCCAGGTCGGCCGGGGAGCCGGTGAGGCTGACGGCGTTCCAGACGGCGGCGGCGACCTTGGGGTCGGTGGCCGCGGCTCGCATGGTGGCGCGGAAGGACTTGGCCAGGAGGGCGGCCAACGCGGGGCGGGTGCCGGGGACTTGGGGCATGGAACGGTCGGCCAGGGTGGCGAAGAGCCAGGAGAGTTGCACGGATTTCGCGGCGGACCGGTAGAAGCGGCGGGGGAGGTCTCGTGTGCCGTCGGCGAGGCAGTCGCGCAGAGCGGCGGCTTCGAGTGCGGCGACGGTCATGCCGGCGCCGTAGATCGGGTTGAGGCTGCAGATCGCGTCGCCGATGGAGATCAGGCCGTCGGGGAGGCGGCGGAGCCGGTGGAAGTGCCGGCGCACGGAGTGGGGGTACGCGAAGGAGGCGACGCCGGTGACCGGGTCGGCGTTCCGGAGGGCTTCCCACGCGTCGACGGTGGCCAACTCCTGTGCGAACAGCAGGAATTCGTCGGGTGCGGTCGGCGGGTGGTCCTGGCGGCCGAATCCGTACAGGGAGAGCACCCAGAGGTTGTCCTCCTGCTGGGTGAGGACCAGGCCACGTGGGCGTGCGGGGGTCGCGCCGACCAGGAGGGCCTTGTTCGGGCCGAGGGCGCCCGGAGGGAGCCGGTAGCGGCGGCTCGCGTAGGCCACGTCGACGCGCTGGCGTTGCTCGGTGGGCTTGTCGTATCCGAGTGCCGCCAGCCAGGTGGCGCCTCGGCCCGCCCGTCCCATGGCGTCGACGACGAGGTCGGCGTCGATGGCCTCGAAGGTGCCCGAGCGTGCCAACCGGGCTCCCGTCACCCTGGTGCGGTCGGGCGTGGTGAGCGGGGCGGTCGCTTCCCGGCCGTCCAGCAGGGTGATGTTGGGCGCCGCGCAGACTTTGGCGCGCAGGCGCTCCTCGAGGAAGGGGCGCCCGGCCTGGAGGACCGTGCCCAGCGGCACTTTGTGCAGCAGGGAGCCGAAGAACACGATGTCGACCTCGCTCAGCGCGGTGACCAAGGTGGCGCCGTCGGCGGCGAGTTCGTCGGCGAAGCCGGGGAAGAACTCCTCCAGGACGTTCGCGCCGCGGACCGTCAGCGAGTGCACGTGCGCCCCCTGCGGCGCTCCCCGCCGGACGGTGCCGTCGCCCGTGAGGGTGTCCCGTTCGACCAGGGTGACGCGGTCGTAGACCTCGGAGAGGGCCCGGGCGGCGCACAGGCCGCTGATGCCGGCGCCGAGCACCAGGGCATGGCCGGCGCCCGTCTCCGAGCTGCGTGCCAGGTTCACCGTGAGCTCCGATCTGCGAGGGGGCTGCGGGGTGCCCGTGCCCGCAAGCCGCACCGCTCACACGCGGCGACCGATTGTGCACACCAGGTGATCGAAATCCGTGACGCGGCGACCGCTACCTTGACATTGCCATGGCGAGAGCGCGTTCCTACCATCAGGCGTATCGTCAACGAGCGCTAGCAGGAAGCGGGTTCGTCCATGACTGCTGCACCGTCCACCCGCCGCCGGCCCTTCGGCGGCCTCGCGCTTCTCCTGGCCGCCGCGCTGCTCGGCGCCGCCCCGGCCGCACCGGCTGCCCACGCCGCCCCGGTCGCCACGCCGATCGCCAACCAACCGACCGCCGCACAGAGTTGGGGCGACGACTTCGACGGCCCGGCCGGATCCGCGGTCGATCCCGCCAAGTGGACGGTGGAGACCGGCGGTTCCGGCAACGGCAACCACGAGCTCCAGTACTACACGGCGGGTGCGGCGAACGCCGCGCTGGACGGCCAGGGGCATCTGGTGATCACGGCGAAGCGCAACACCGATGCGGGGCTGGGCTGTTGGTACGGCACCTGCCAGTACACCTCGGCCCGGCTGAACACCGCCCGGAGCTTCGCCCAGGCGTACGGGCACTTCGAGTCCCGGATCAAGATCCCGCGCGGGCAGGGGATCTGGCCGGCGTTCTGGATGCTCGGCAACGACATCGGCACGGTGCAGTGGCCGAACAGCGGCGAGATCGACGTGATGGAGAACATCGGCCGCGAGCCGGGCACCGTACACGGCACCATCCACGGGCCGGGCTACTCGGGCGCGGGCGGCATCGGCGCGCCGTACTCGCTGCCGGCGGGGCAGTCCTTCGCGGACGACTTCCACGTCTTCGCCGTCGACTGGAGCCCGTCCGCCGTGACCTGGTCGGTGGACGGCCACGCCTACCAGACCCGTACCCCGGCCGACTTGGGCGGCAACCGCTGGGTGTTCGACCACCCGTTCTTCGTGATCCTCAACCTGGCCGTCGGCGGCGACTGGCCGGGCAGCCCGGACGGGTCGTCGGCCTTCCCGCAGACCATGGTGGTCGACTACGTGCACGCCAGCACGTCGGGCACCGGCCCGGTGCCCTACACCGGCCGGATCACCGGCCCGGGCGGCATGTGCGTGGACGTGGCGGGGGCGTCCAGTGCCGACCGCACGCCGATCCAGTTGCACAACTGCACCGGCAGCGCCGCCCAGCAGTGGTCGGTCGGCAGCGACGGCACCGTTCGCGCCCTCGGCAAGTGCCTGGACGTGGACGCCGCCTCGCACAGCGACGGCGCGGCGATCCAGCTGTACACCTGCAACGGCACCGGCGCCCAGCAGTGGTCGTACGGCAGCGGCCGCGCCTTCGTGAACACCGGCTCCGGCAAGTGCCTGGACTCCCCCAACGGCTCGCCCGCCGACGGCACCCGGCTCCAGCTGTGGACCTGCAACGGCACGCCCGCCCAGCAGTGGACGCTGGGCTGACGCGACCCCCGCGCGACGGTTGACGTACCGTCACTGCTCGGACGGCACTTGGCTGAGCGGCGCGGCCAGCGACTCCAGGCTGCGCCGCTCGGCCTTGACGCCGATCAGTGCCTCGACCAGGCCCGCCAGCGTCATCAGCGCGGCGCCGATGCAGAACGCCAATGTGGCGTCGCCGACTTGGCCGCTGGAGACCAGGCCGTTGAACAGCAGCGGGCCGGAGATACCACCGGCGGCGGTCCCGACGGCGTAGAAGAACGCGATGCACAGCGCTCGCGTCTCCAGCGGGAAGATCTCGCTGACGGTGAGGTAGGCGGCGCTGGCCCCGGCGGAGGCGAGGAACAGCACGGCCGTCCAGCAGGCGGTCATGGTGGTGGCGTCCAGCGAGCCGCGCTGGAACAGCCAGGCGGTGCCGAACAGCAGGACGCCGGAGCCGATGTAGGTGCCGGCGATCATCGGTTTGCGGCCGACCGAGTCGAAGAGGTGGCCGAGCAGCAGCGGGCCGAGGAAGTTGCCGACGGCGATCACCGCGAAGTAGTAGCCGGTGTCGCCGGCGGGGACGTCGAAGAAGGTGGTGAGGATCGCGGCGTAGCCGAAGGTGACGGAGTTGTAGAGGAAGGACTGGCCGATGAACAGCGCCAGCCCGAGGACGGTGCGGCGCGGGTAGTGCGCGACCAGGGTGCGGGTGATGGTGCCGAAGCCGATCGGGCCGCGCTCGCGGATCCGGATCGGTGGTTCGTCCACCGGTGGCAGGGGTTCGCCGGTCTCGCGTTCGACGGTCCTCTCGGCCTCGGTGACGATCTTCTCGGCCTCCCGGCGGCGGCCGTGGGTGATCAGCCAGCGCGGGCTCTCCGGGACGTGCCGGCGCACCAGCAGGATGACCAGGCCGAGCACCACGCCGATGCCGAAGGCGAGCCGCCAGCCGACGTCGGTGGCGAACAGCGCGGTGTTGAGCAGGGCGATCGAGGCGAACGCGCCGATCGCCGCGCCGATCCAGAAGCTGCCGTTGACGATCAGGTCGATCCGGCCGCGGACCCGGGCGGGGATCAGTTCGTCGATGGCGGAGTTGATCGCCGCGTACTCGCCGCCGATGCCGAAGCCGGTGAAGAAGCGGCACAGGAAGAAGAACCAGGCGGTCCAGGAGAGTGCGGTGACGGCGGTCGCGGCGAGATACACCGCGAGGGTGACCATGAACAGCTTCTTGCGGCCGAGCCGGTCGGTGAGCCAGCCGAAGAACAGCGCGCCGCAGCAGGCGCCGGCCACGTACAGCGCGGCGGCGGTGGTGGTGACCTGGGCGGTGCTGATGGCGATGCCGCTGCCGGGTTCGGCGAGCCGGGCGGCGAGGTTGCCGACGATGGTGACTTCCAGGCCGTCCAGGATCCAGACGGTGCCGAGGCCGATCAGGATCCGCCAGTGCCAGGGCGACCACGGCAGCCGGTCGAGTCTGCCGGGGACGTCGGTCTCCACGGCCACGGTGGACTGGCGTTGCGGTGCGGACATCTCGGCCTCCGTCGAACCGTCCCGAACATCCGGCGGTTCCGAACGTACCGTCAGCGCGTCTGCCCAGCTGCGTCCCCGGCGCCCACCTGGCCGACCGCCGATCAGCTCAAGGTGGACCGAACGAGCGCCGTGGAGAGCCGGGCCAGGTCGTCGGGGCGGACCAGCGCGGCAAGCGCGTCGGGCTCGCGCGGCAGGCCCAGACCGGCGGCGGCGGACAGGGCGCGGCGGTCGAAGAACGGGCGCAGCTCGGGCCAGAGCAGCTGGGCCTCGCGGCGGAAGATGTCCGCGCCGACGGGGCCGATCCGGGGCACCTCGCGCAGCAGCCGGCCGATCGCGGCGGGGTCGCGTTCGGCCTCTTCGCGCAGCCGCCGCAGGTCGCCGTGCCAGCGTTCGGTGACGAGTGCGGCGCCCTCGCCGAGCGCGGTGGCGGTGCTCTCGTCGTACCGGACGTAGTGGGCGCGGCCGAGCGCGTCGACCCGCTGCTGCCAGCTGGACCCGGTCATCGCGCGGGGGGTGCGCAGCCCGTCGGCGAACAGCTCGCGGGCGGCGTCGGCGGCGGTGTCGGCGCGGATCCGGATCGCGCACAGCTGGGTGAGGACCAGCAGTTGGTAGAGCGGCGCGGGGGTGTCGCGCAGCCGGATGCCGGCCTGCTCGGCGTACGTGGTGCCGTGCCGCTCCAGCAGGTCCTGGACGGTGGTCATTGGGGTGGCCGGGCCTCCAGCCGGTCGGCCAGTATCCGGGTTTCGAAGCGGGGCTGTACGGCGGTGGCGGGGCCCTGTACGGGGTGGCCGTCGCTGAGCCGGAACCGGGACTGGCATTCCGGGCACTGCACGCAGCCGTCGATCAGTTCGCCGTCCGAGAGCGATCCGGCCGTGTGGGTGCAGCGGTCGGCGAGGACCGTCCAGCTGTCGTCGGAGCCGTGCACGACGAGCACGGCGACCTCGCCGAGCCGGCGGCGCACCGGGACCTCTTCGGGGAACTCGGCGGTGTCGCCGAGCGGTTGCCAGTCGGGCGGTGCGAGCCGGAACTCGGCCTCGGCGTGGGCGGCGCCGGCGGCGTGCCGGTACGCCAGGTGTCCTCCGAGCCCGGCGGCGAGGCCGACGAGGGTGGTGCCGCTCAGCCCGAGCACCCGGCCGCGCAGCGGGTGGCCGTGGCAGCGGGCCCGCAGCGAGCACCCGTGCAGGATGGCGCCGGCGGCGGCGCTCGCGGCGTGCACCAGGCCGAGGCGGCGCTGGGCGGGCGGCAGCCGGGACCAGTCCACCCAGCCGGACCAGAAGACCGGCGGCAGGCTGATCAGCCCGACGGCGGTCAGGGTGCGGGCGGCCCGGTCGTCGCCGCCGGTGAGGTCGAGCACTCCGGCGGCCAGCCAGCAGCCGATCGGGGTGTCGACGAGCGCCGGGTGCAGCGGGTGGCCGAGCGGGACGCCGTGCAGCACGTCGCGCACCCGGCCGAGCGGCAGGGCCTGGATGAAGTCGGCGAGGCGGTCGGCGACCGGGTCGAGGAACGTCCAGTGGGTGGGGGCGTCCAGCCAGTCGGCGGGGCCTGAGCAGCATGCTCTGTCCATGTGGGGCGGCTGTCCGTTGTGGCGGGCCTCAAACCTGGCCGGCCGCGAACCCGGGGTCCTCATTCGACGCCACGCTCCTCGATGAAGGACTTGAACCGTTCCAGGTCGCCGCGGACCCGTCGGTCGATGATCCCCGTGGTGTCGGCGGTGTGGTGGGCCATCCCCTGCCGGTCGTAGTCCATCGCGAGGCGCACCTCGCAGCGGTCGTCGGCGAGCCGGGCGAAGCTGACCATGCCCATCTGGTCGGTGTCGCCGCCGACGGTCCGCCAGACGATCTTCCGGTCGGGCTGCCGGTCGACGGTCTCGGTCTCGAACTCGCGGCTGACGCCGGAGATCCTGGTGCGCCAGTGGTTGTGCCGTTCGTCGAGCGGGGTGACCTCTTCGACGCCGTCCATGAACTGGGGGAAGTCCTCGAACTGCGTCCACTGGCTGTAGGCGGTGTGCAGTGGGACGTCCACCTCGACGGTCTCCTGGATCATGGTCATGGCTGCTCTCCTCCGTCTCTCGTCAGGTCGTCCCGGTCGGGTGTGCGGCCGGTGCGGGTGGGTCGGACGCGTGGTCCGACGTGTCGTTCGTGGTGCCGAGGACCGTGCCGAGGACCTCGACGGCGATCAGGCAGGTGTCGTCGTCGGTGTCGGCCACGCTCAGTTCCAGGGCCCGGTCGAGCAGGGTGTCGAGGTCGGCGGCGGGTTCGGCGAGCACCTGGGCGAGGTGGTCGAGCGCTTCCTCGACGGACTGGTCGCGGCGTTCGATCAGGCCGTCGGTGTACAGCACCAGGATGTCTCCGGGCCTCAGGGTGTGCCGGGCCTCCTCGTACTCGGGGTCTTCGGCGGCGCCGAGCAGGATGCCGTGCGGCATGGGCAGCGGGCCGACGGTGCCGTCGCGCAGCAGGAGGGGCGGCAGGTGGCCCGCCCGGGCCCAGTGCAGGGTGCGGGTGTCGGGGTGGTAGCGGGCGCAGACGGCGGTGGCGGTGGCGTCGGTGAGGTCGGCGGCGGCCTCATGGAGCCAGCCGAGCAGGCGGCCGGGCCCGGCGCCGGTGTAGGCGAGGCCGCGCAGCGCGTTGCGCAGGGCGACCATGCCGGTGGCGGCCTCGACGCCGTGTCCGGCCATGTCGCCGACCACCAGCAGCGCGGTGCGGTCGGGCAGCAGGGTGGTGTCGTACCAGTCGCCGCCGACCCGGTCGCGCTGCGAGGCGGGCCGGTAGCGGACGGCGGCGCGCAGGCCGGCGCTCTCCAGCGGCGGCGGGGCGGGCGGCAGGATGGCCTGTTGCAGGCGCAGCGCGAGGCGGTGGTTGTCGGCGGCTTCCTGCCGGGTGTCGGCGAGGCGTTCGGTGGTGGCGGCGAGCGCGGTCTCGGTCCAGTGCTGGGCGGAGACGTCCTGGTAGGCGCCGCGGACGGCGGCGGTGTGCCCGTGGGCGTCGAGGACGGGTTCGGCGACCAGGCGCACGTAGTGGGTGTAGCTGCTGAGGTGTCGCATCCGAAAGACCGCGGAGTCGGCGCGGCCGTGCTGGACGGCGGAGTTGACGACCCGGCGGACGGTCTGTTCGTCGTCGGGGTGGACGTGCGCGGCGAGGGCGGCGAGCGGGACGGGGGCGGTGCCGGCGGGCAGGCCGAGCAGGTCGGCGGTGCGCGGCGTCCAGTGGATCTCGCCGGTGCGCAGGTCCTCCTCGAACCCGGCGAGGTGGCTGAGGCGTTGGGCGGCGCGCAGCAGGTGGTCGGTGCGGTCGGTGCCGGCGGCGGGCTGCCAGCTGACCAGCAGGCGGTTGCCGTGGCGGGCGGCGGCGAGTTCGAGCAGGACGGGGGCGGGGGTCTGACCGGCCAGGAAGGTGAGGGCGAGGCTGTCGTGGTGCTGCGGGCGGCCGGTGGCGTGCACTTCGAGCAGCAGGTCGAGCAGGCCGTCGGCGCAGGCCAGTGGGTAGGTCTCGGTGAGGGTGCGGCCTTCGAGGCGGTGCGGGGGCCGGTCGGCGAGGTCGGTGAAGGCGGCGTTGACCCGGGCGAGGCGGAAGTCTGCGGGGGTGCCGTGGGCGGGTTCGGGGTCGAGCAGCGCGGCGGGGGCGAGCGCGGCGTCGAGGGCGCCGGTGTCGGTGGGGGCGGGGCCGGTGGTGGCGAGCCCGGGGTCGGTGAGGGCGAGCGCGCAGACCTCGGCGATCGTTTGCAGGCGGCGGCGTTCGGCGGTGGTGGGGTCGCCGGGGCGCTCGGGCCAGGCGAGTTCGAGGACGGCGGCGGGCCCGTCGGCGCGGTGCACGGGCACGGCGAGGCGGTAGGGGGCGCGGGCGGCGCCGAGGGTGGCGGCGACCGGGCCTTCGGGGCCCTGGGTGGTGCGCTGTCGCAGGGCGCGCCCGGCGGGCGTGTCGAGGCCGGGCGGGACGTGTCGCCAGTCGGCGCGTTCGGTGTCGCCGAAGCCGGGTGCGGCGGCGGGGTGCAGGACGCCGCCGGGGCGGGCGGTCCACAGCACGGCGGCGGTGGCGGCGACCATGGCGGCGGCCTGGGTGAGGGCGGACTCGACGGTGGGTTCGGGCGGTCCGGGCAGTCGGTCAGGCGGCCGGTCGGGCGGTGCGGTGGCGGCGGGCGTGGTGTCGCCGTCGGCGGGGCCGGGCAGCGTGGTGAGGATGTCGGCGGCGAGTTCCTGCGGGGTGAGCCGGGCGCGTTCGGCGAGTGCGAGCAGTTGGCTGCCGGCTTCGGCGGGTCCGCAGCCGAGCCGTTCGGCGAGGACGCCGGTGGCGAGGGCGGTGAGCGGGCGGGCGGCGAGGGCGGCGCGCAGGTCCTCGGTCTCGTCCTGGGCGTGGCGCAGCCGCAGGGCGAGCAGACGGCGCGGGTCGGCCCCCGCGCGGTGCTGCTCGCAGTTCTTCGACACGGCGTCAACTCTCCAACCAGTGCTGGACGGTGGCGATCAGGTGGTTGGTGTCGACGGGTTTGGTGAGGTGGTCGTCGGCGCCGGCGGCGAGGCTGCGGGCGCGGTCGTCGGGCATCGCCTTCGCGGTGACGGCGATGATCGGGAGGGTGGCGTGTTCGGCGCTCTCGCGGATCGCGGCGGTCGCGGCGTAGCCGTCGAGTTCGGGCATCATCAGGTCCATCAGCACCAGGTCGGTCTCGGGGTGGGCGCGCAGCATGGCGAGTCCGGTGCGGCCGTTGGCGGCGTGCAGGGCGGTGGCGCCTTCGAGTTCGAGGGCGGTGCTGAGGGCGTACACGTTGCGCGAGTCGTCGTCGACGACCAGGACGGTGCGGCCGGCCAGTCGGCCCGCGCGGGCGGGTGACGGGGCGGCGGGTGCGGCGCCGGGCGGGCCGGCGGCTTCGCCGGAGCGGGGTTCACCGGTGCGGGGTTCGGCGGCGCGGGGTTCGGTGGCTTCGGGTGCGGGGGCGAGCCGGTCGGGCAGCAGCAGGGTGAAGCAACTCCCTTCGCCCGGTACCGATTCGGCGCTCACCGCGCCGCCGAGCAGCCGGGCGAGTTCGCGGCTGATGGACAGGCCGAGGCCGGTGCCGCCATATTTGCGGCTGGTGGTGCCGTCGGCCTGCTGGAAGGCGCCGAAGATGGATTCCAGGTGGTCCGCGCCGATGCCGATGCCGGAGTCCTGGACGCGGAACGCGACGGCGCCCGACTCCCGCTGCCCGCCGGGAAGTTCACCGGTCCGGGCGGGTTCGACGGTGAGTTCGACGAAGCCGCGGTCGGTGAACTTGACGGCGTTGGAGAGCAGGTTGCGCAGGATCTGCCGCAACCGGGCCTGGTCGGTGCGCAGTTCGGCGGGCGCGCCGGGCGCGGCGCCGATCCGGAAGTCGAGGCCCTTCTCGGCGGCCAGCGGGCGGAAGGCGGTGTCGACGTAGTCGAGCAGTTCGCGCAGCGGGAACCGTTCGACGGTGACGTCGAGCTTGCCGGCCTCGACCTTCGACAGGTCGAGGATGTCGTTGATGAGTTGCAGCAGGTCGGAGCCGGCCGAGCGGATCACCTCGGCGTACTCGACCTGTTTGTCCGTCAGGTTGCCCTCGGAGTTCTGCGCGAGCAGCTGGGCGAGGATCAGCAGGCTGTTGAGCGGGGTGCGCAGCTCGTGGCTCATGTTGGCCAGGAACTCCGACTTGTACATCGAGGCGGAGGTCAACTGGCGGGCGCGGTCCTCGAGTTCGCGGCGGGCCTGTTCGATCTGCAGGTTCTTCGCCTCGATGTCGCGGTTCTGCGCGGCCAGCAGTTCGGCCTTCTCGCCGAGTTCCGCGTTGGAGCGCCGCAGTTCCTCCTGGCCGTCGACCAACTGCTCGGACCGGGCCCGGAGTTCGGCGGTCAGCCGCTGCGACTCCTGGAGCAGTTCGTCGGTGCGGGCGTTGGCCAGCAGGGTGGCCAGGGTGGTTCCGATGTCCTGGGCGAGGCGTTCCAGGAAGTCCCGGTGCAGGTCGGTGAAGTGGTGCAGGGTGGCGACCTCGACCACGCCCAGCAGCCGGTCCTCCATGGTGATCGGCTGGATCAGCAGTTCACGCGGGGGTCCGGAGCCCAGCGCGGAGCCGATCTCGGCGTAGCCGGGCGGCAGGTCGGTGAGGGCGATCGGGCGGCGGCTGCGCCCGGCCTGGCCGATCAGCGACTCGCCGAGGCCGAACCGGCGCGGGGTGTCGCTCGCCCGGTGGCCGTAGGCGGCGGCCCGCACCAGCACCGGCCGCCCGGCGCCGGCCCGGGCCGCGCCGTCCTCCGTCAGGTACTCCTCGGAGAGGTAGCAGGTGCCGTACTGGGCGTTCAGCAGCGGGCAGAGTTCGTCCATCAGCAGTTCGGCGACGGCGGCGGGCTCGCGGCGGCCCTGGATCAGGCCGGTGAGGCGGGCCAGGTGGGTCTTCAGCCAGTCCTGTTCGCGGTTGGCCCGGGTGGTCTCGCGCAGTGACTCCACCATCACGTTGACGTTGTCCTTCAGGTCGGCGACCTCGCCGGACGCCTCGACGGTGATCGACCGGGTCAGGTCGCCCGCGGTGACGGCGCCGGTGACCTCGCCGATCGCCCGCACCTGCCGGGTCAGGTTCCCGGCGAGTTCGTTGACGTTCTCGGTCAGGCGTTTCCAGGTGCCGGAGACGCCCTCCACCTCGGCCTGCCCGCCGAGCCGGCCCTCGGTGCCGACCTCGCGGGCCACCCGGGTCACCTCGGCGGCGAACGAACTGAGCTGCTCCACCATGGTGTTGACGGTGTTCTTGAGTTCCAGGATCTCGCCCCGGGCGTCCACGTCGATCTTGCGGGTCAGGTCGCCGCCGGCCACCGCCGTGGTCACCTGCGCGATGTTGCGGACCTGGCTGGTCAGGTTGTGCGCCATGAAGTTGACGCTGTCGGTCAGGTCCTTCCAGGTGCCCGCCACGTTCGGCACCCGGGCCTGGCCGCCGAGGATGCCGTCGGTGCCGACCTCCCGGGCCACCCGGGTCACCTCCGCCGCGAACGCCGACAGGGTGTCCACCATCGCGTTCAACGTACGGACCAGTTCGGCGACTTCGCCTTCCGCCTCGACGGTGACCCGGCGCGACAGGTCGCCGCGCGCCACCGCCGTCGCCACCTGGGCGATCGACCGGACCTGGCCGGTCAGGTTGGACGCCATCACGTTGACGTTGTCGGTCAGGTCGCGCCACGTCCCCGACACGCCGCGCACGTCCGCCTGCCCGCCGAGCATGCCCTCGGTGCCGACCTCGCGGGCCACCCGGGTCACCTCGCCGGCGAACGAACTCAGCTGCTCCACCATGGTGTTGACGGTGCTCTTCAGTTCCAGGATCTCGCCCCGGGCCACCACGTCGGTCTTCCGGGTCAGGTCGCCGCGGGCCACCGCCGTCGCCACCTGGGCGATCGAACGGACCTGCGCGGTGAGGTTCCCCGCCATGAAGTTCACGCTGTCGGTCAGGTCGCGCCACGTCCCCGACACGCCGCGCACGTCCGCCTGCCCGCCGAGAATGCCCTCGGTGCCGACCTCGCGGGCCACCCGGGTCACCTCGGCGGCGAACGAACTGAGCTGCTCCACCATGGTGTTGACGGTGTTCTTGAGTTCCAGGATCTCGCCCCGGGCGTCCACCGCGATGGTGCGGGTCAGGTCGCCGCGGGCCACCGCCGTGGTCACCTGCGCGATGTTGCGGACCTGCGCGGTGAGGTTGCCGGCCATCGCGTTCACCGAGTCCGCCAGCTCCCGCCACGCGCCCACCGCCTGCGGCACCTCGGCCTGGCCGCCGAGCATGCCCTCGGTGCCCACCTCGCGGGCCACCCGGGTCACCTCGGCGTTCAGCCGGGACAGCCGCTCCGCCATGTCGTTGTAGACGCCGGAGATCTCGCCCAGCACCCCGGGCGCGTTCGGCAGCCGCAGCGACAGGTCGCCGTCCCGCACGGCTGTCAGCCCGGCCAGCAGCCGGCGCAGCGCCACGCCGTCGGACGTGGGCCGGGGCGCCGCGGGGTGCCGCGCGTCGGCGTGCTCGGGCTCGGGCTCGAATTCGGGCTCGGGCTCGGGTTCGGGCCGTGCGGGCTCCGGTGTGCGCGGGTCGGGCGCGCTGTCCACGTCACCACCACCTCGGGTCCGGTCAACGGCGCCGGGCCCGCCGGGTGAGGCGGGGCCCCGGCCGTTCACTGACATCTCTTCCACTGTGGCACCGTCGCCGCCAGGGTTCCGCCGGGGGGCGGATCGTCTCCAGCCACACCCGTTTGCCGCCGCCGGGAACCGGTTCGCTGCCCCAGGCCGCGGCGAGCCGGTCGACCACCCGCAGACCGTGGCCACCCGGCCGCGCGGGCACGTGCGGGGCGCGCAGCACCGGCATCCGGTCGTCGCCGTCGCACACCGCGACCCGCAGCAGCGGCCCGCACCTGGTCAGTTCCAGCGCGTACGGGCCGGACGCGTGCTGGCAGGCGTTGGTGACGAGTTCGCCGGTCATCAGCAGCACGTCCTCGGCGGCGGCCCGGCCGACGGCGTCGCGCGCGGGCAGCCAGCCCCACTCCAGCAGGGCGAGGCGGGTGAACTCCCGGCTGCGGGCGACCGCGCCGGGCGCGGCAGTGAGCGGCAGGCGGCGGCGCTCGGTGCGACCCTCGACGGGCCGGCCGCTCATCGCTGCTCCCCGTGCCTCTCCGCGCCGCCCGGCTCCGGACTCGCGGCACTGTCCGAAGACGCGGCAGAAGGCTCGGTACTGTTCGAAGGCTCGACACCGCCGGACTCAGTACCGCCCGAAGGCCCGCCACCGCCCGGCGGCGCTGCCGGCCTCTCATCGCTGCTCGCCGGCGCTGCCGCGTTCCCGGCCGGCCCGTCGGTCAGCGCGTCCTCGACGGTGGGCCGCACGGCCAGCACCTCGTCCGCGCCGGTGATCTCCAGTATCTGGAGCATCACCCGTCCGGGAGCGGCCACCAGCAGCGGGACGCCCGCCTGCTGGAGGGCGGCGTTCGCCCGCAGCAGCAGGTTGAGGCCGGTGGAGTCGCAGAAGTCGAGGCCGCCGCAGTCCACCACCAGCCGGGCGGGCGGGTCGGCGACGGCCCGCTCCAGGGCTTCGCGGAGCGGGCCGACGCTGTCGTGATCGAGTTCGCCCTCGGGGCGCACCACCAGTGCGCCGGGGGGACGGCGCAGGGTGACGGTGAGGAGGGCACCGATGGCAGTCCGGGCGTCCACGGTGCGAACACCTCCTGCCGACGGTAGGGTTTCCCGCCCTGAGGCGGCTACGGTCCGCGCGGCTACCCGGCTGGGCGAGGCTCAATCACGCGCCGTGTCCGTGGTGCCGCGCGTCCCGCCCTCGATCTGTTCGCGCAGCCCGGTCAGGGTGGCGGTGAGGATCCGCGAGACGTGCATCTGCGAGACGCCGATCTCGACGGCGATCTCGCTCTGGGTGAGTCCGCCCCAGAACCGCAGCAGCAGCACGGTGAGTTCCCGTTCGGGCAGTCGGCCGATGAACGGCCTTGCCGCGACGCGCAGTTCGGCGAGTTCGAGTTCCGGGTCGCAGCAGCCGAGCCGGTTGATCAGCGCGCTGCCGGTCTCGTCGGACTCGTCGTCGCGCAGCGAGTCGAGCGAGTCGCAGCGGCACAGCCGCCCGGCGTCCAGCCCTTCGGCCGCCTCGGCCTCGGTGACGTGCAGTTCCTCGGCGAGTTCGGCGGTGTCGGGCAGCCGGCCGAGGTCCTGTTCGAGCCGGTCGGAGGCGCGGGCAGCGGCCAGGTAGCGTTCCTGGACGCTGCGCGGGACCCGCAGCGGCCACGAGGTGTCGCGGAAGAATCGTTTGATCTCACCGGCGATGGTCGGGATCGCGTAGGTGACGAACTCGACGCCCCGATCCGGGTCGAACCCGTCGACGGCCTTGATCAGGCCGATCGTGCCGACCTGCAGGATGTCGTCGAGCTCCTCCGGGCGGTGCCGGAACCGGGCGGCGACGAACCGCACCAGCGGCATGTTGAGTTCGATCACGGTGCCGCGCACATAGCTCGACCGCGAATCCTCGGGCGGCAGTTCGGCCAGCCGCCGGAACAGCGCGTCACTGAGCTCCCGGGCCTCGAACTTGCCCATGGCCCGCATCTCGCGCCGGGTCGGCCGGTACATCGGGTCGATCTCACGGCTGCCGCGTTCTCCGTACCGGCGGTCGCTTTCTCCGTACCGCCGGTCGCTTTCTCCGTACCGGCGGTCGTTCGGCCGGCCGGCGCGGCGACGGCGCGCCGGCCGGTGGCGGTGGGTCGTGGTGATCACTGGGAGTCATCTCCCGGGGGACGGCGGTGGGCCCGCTGTTGCTGTCTGCCGGGCTTCTGGTCACGGCTCCGGGCGCATCGCTGCTGGGACGCTGGGCAGCCTGCTCGGAGCGACGCTCCACCTTTACCCGATCGGCCGCGTTTGAACCCGATTCGTCCCGACCGATCCGGGTATGCGCCGACATGAACCCGTCCGGCCACGAAAGGAGAGCAGTCATGCCCGCCGGATCGAGCCCCAAACGGGAGCGCCAGTACGAACACATCAAGGAGAGCCAGCTGAAGCGCGGCGCGAGCGAGCAGCGCGCCGAGGAGATCGCGGCGCGCACCGTGAACAAGGAACGCGCCCGGCACGGCGAGAGTCGGACGGCCTCGCGCAGCTCGGTGAAGGACGTCTCCTCCGGACACCGCGGCGGCAAGCGCTCGCACAGCGGGGCCGAGGGGCCGACGTACGACCAGCTGTACAACGAGGCCCGGCAGCGCAACGTCGAGGGCCGCTCGAAGATGAACAAACACCAGCTCGAAAAGGCTTTGGGACGGTGAGCGCGATGACCATGCCGATCCCCGTCGACCCGGACGTGCGGCCGCCCGAACCGCCGGACAGCCCGCCGCGCCCGACCGATCCGCCCGGCCCGTACAGCCCGACGCCCGTGCCGCCGGACCCGGACCCGCCCTTCTCCCCGCCCGGCCCGTACGAGCCCCCGCCGCCGAACCCCGCCCCGCCCGACCCGGCGCCCGGACCCGAGCCCGCACCCGAACCCGAGCCCTCCGCTCCCCCACCCGGCGGACGACTGGCGGCCTGACGTCACGTCACTCCGCCGCGCACTCCGCTTTCGTGGCGGCGAAGAACTCCAGCAGAAGCGCGTTGACCAGCTCCGGCCGTTCCAGGGTGAGGCCGTGCCCCGCGCCCGGAACCATCTCGGCCCGGACGCCCGGGATCAGGCCGGTGACCCGGGCCAGCACCCGGCGCGGGCGCAGCAGCGCGCTGCGGGCACCGACCAGCACGAGGGTGGGGACGGTGACGGCACGCAGTTCCTCGTCGCCGAACGGCGGGGCGGCGGGACGGCCGGTGGGCTTCCAGCTGCGCATGGCGAGCATCATCGGGGCGAGCATCTCGGGTGGGGCGATCAGCGCGGGGTTGGCGAGCAGCCGGGCGAGGGCGGGACGGAAGCGGCGGGGTGCGAGCATGCCGAACAGGCCCGCGATCATGTGGAAGTAGAACCGGACCGGCACCTTCTCGATGCCGCCCGGGTCCAGCGGGGCGATGGACGCCAGCCGCCCGGGCGCGCGGATCGCCTGGTTGAGGGCCAGCCAGCCGCCGTACGAGACGCCGACCAGGTGCACCCGTTCCAGGCCGAGCCCGGCCAGCACCTCGCCGAGCCACTCGGCGTTCTCGGCCGGCCCTGGGGCGACGGCGCGCTGCACGCTGCGGCCGGGGTCGTCGAGGGTGGAGATCGCGTACACGGGATGGTGGGCGCCGAGCGCCGCGATCTGCGGGTACCAGTTGGCCGGGTGGCCGGCGTGGCCGTGCAGCAGCACGACCGGCTCCCCCGCGCCGGGCCCCGCGTAGTGGTGGACGTGCACGGTGCCGTAGGAGGTTTCGACGTCGAGGGCACTGTGCGGGGCGGGCCACAGGCCCATGGCCCGATCGTAGGCGTCGAGGAACGCGGTGCGGGCCTCCTCGTTGACGAAGTGTCCGACGCTGGTCCTGGTCATGAATCCCCTCCGGAGCTTTTGATGGTATGTTTGTACCACAAAAACGTTCGAAGGAGCCCGGATGCCGAAGCTGGTCGACCACGAGGAACGGCGGGCCCTGATCATCGACGCCCTGCTTCGCTCCGCCGCACGGACCGGCCTGCACGCCGTCACGATGCGCTCCGTCGCACAGGAGGCGGGCGTCTCGGTCCGCCTGGTGCAGTACTACTTCGACACCAAGGAGCAGCTGCTCCTGGCCACCCTCACCCGCCTCGGGGTCCGGATGGGCGAACGCGTCCGCGACCGCGTCCGGGCCACCGCCGCCACCCCGTCCCCGCGCGAGATCGTCGAAGCCGTCCTGGTCGAGGCCGTCCCCACCGACGAGGAGAGCCGCACCTTCCACCTCGTCTACACCGCGTACGCCGTCCTCTCCGTCACCGACCCGGCCCTCGCCGAGCAATCCTTCCTCTCCGCCCCGAACGAGATGGAGGCCTTCCTCGTCGCCCACCTCACCGCCGCCGCCATCACCGACCCCCAGCACGAGGCCGTCGTCCTCCTCGCCCTCTCCGCCGGCCTCGGCCTGAGCGTGCTCCTGGGCCAGCGCACCCCCGAGTCCGCCATCGCCGTCCTCCACCACCACCTGGACCGGCTCTTCCGGACGCCCTGACTCCCCCCAACAGCAGCGGTACGCAGGCGAGTTGCCTTTGCGGTCGCCGTGGCAGGATCGGATCGTGCCCTTCGATCACAACGACCACTACCACCGCCTGCTGCTGCGCCAGGTGCCGCGGAACGGCCGTGCGGCCCTGGACGTCGGCTGCGGGACCGGCCGATTCGCCCGCCGACTCGCCCAGTCGGGCCTGCGGGTCGATGCGATCGACCGGTCGGCGGAGGCGATAGCGCAGGCCCGCGCGGCGTCCGCACGGACGGCCGACCACCGGGCACTCCACTTCCGGCACGCGGACCTCACAGAGCTCCAACTCCCCCAGGGGCACTACGACTTCATCTCCTGCCTCGCCACCGTCCACCACATGCCCTTCGCCACCGTCGCCGCACTGCGCGAGGCACTGGCGCCCGGCGGCGTCCTGGTGATCCTGGGCTGCTACCCCGAGAAGACCCGCCGCGACTGGGCGTGGAGCCTGGCGGCCGTACCCGTCAACGCCGCCGCCCGGCTCGCCGTGGCAGCCGCCGAAACGCTCCGCCGCCGCCAGGCTCCACCGGCGGGCACGGCGCCGGTCGCCATGCCGACCATGCCCCTGCACGAGATCCGCCGGGAGGCCGCTTCGCTGCTGCCCGGGTGCCGCATTCGCCGCCTGCTGTTCTGGCGCTACCTGCTCGTCTTCCGCCAGGGCGCCTGACCCCACCCGGCCTGCCCGGAAGGGGAGTTCGCGGATCCGCTACCTTCCTCCCCTGGAACGGACCACCATCCTCGGCAGTCTCGCCGCGAGCGGAACCGACACCAGCCCGGCCCGCAGCGGTTCACCGAACTCGCCGCCGAACTCGGCCTACCCCTCGCCGACCTGTACGCCGTCGCCGGCCACCCGGTCCCGCCGGAACTCCTCCCCCCGCGGCGCGACGCCAAGGTCATGGACCGGTTCTCCTACCGCGTCAGCCACTGCAACCACGCGCAACTCGTCGCCCTGGAGGCCTTCGTCCGCTCACTGCCCCGCATCGCCGCGACGGAGCGCGGTACGGCCTGAGCCATTTCCCGCCCAGACCGGCTTCGCCGCCGCGCTCGGCACGATGATCCACAACCGCGGCTTCGGCCTCCGCGAACTGCCGTTCATGGGCCTGTCCCGCAGCACCCTGCCCAGCATGGTGGAGAGCTGGGAGCCGAGTCCGCACCACAGGTACCAGCTGTGCGCCATCGCGGGCCCCCTGGGCTGGACGCTGCCCGACCTGTTCGCGGTCGCCGACGAGCCGTACTCCGAGGAGTTCCGCCCGGTGATGCACTGCCACCACCTCGGCCGGGTCTTCACGGCGGCCGTCCACCTGACCACCGCCCAGCTGATCGAGACCGCCACCGAAGCCGACCGACTGAGCGCACGCCAGGACGAAGGCGTCTGGCAGCCCGTCTCGGACGGCTTCGCCACGGAGTGCCCGGACCTCATCTGAGGGCGCACATCCCGACACGGCCGGACACAGCGGCAGGTCACGCGTCTCGGCCGGGCCCGGTGATTGAGCGGGGGGCCACCGGGCAGACGCCGCGTGAACGGAGCAATGGAGCACGCGAAAGGACGTGGACCCATGCTGCTGCTCGGACTCCTCCTGTTCGCCGCGTCCGGTGCGTTCGCCGGACTGCTGATCGCCGAGAACCTGGGCGGCGGACCCGAGACGGCCGTGACGATGTTCGGTCACCAGATCGCCACCATCAGCACCCTGGGCGCGTTCCTCGCCGGAATCGCCCTGACGCTGATCTTCGGCGCCGGCCTGCTCCTGATCCGCGCGGGCCTGCGCCGGCGCCACCACTACGGCCACCGCCGCAGCCACCCGGCCACCACCACCACCACCGACCCGCTCGGCACGGGCACCATCGACCCGACCACCGGCACCCAGTCACGGGGCAGCCACCGTTACGACCAATGAGCGCCGGGCGCACGAACTCCCCCGCCGCGCGCCCCCTCAGGTAGTTCCCGCCGGTCCGCGCAGTTCGCGGAACACCCCCCAGCCCACCGACAGCACCGGCACCGCGACGGCCGCGCCAACGATCCCGCCCAGCGTGCCGCCGGCGGCGACGGCCAGAGCGATCGCGACGGGGTGCAGGCGCACCGCCCAGCCCATCACCAGGGGGTGCAGGATGTGGCCCTCCAGCTGGCCGATCACCACGATCAGGGCGAGCACCACCAGCGCGGTCACCGGTCCGCGGGTGGCGAGTGCGACCAGCGAGGCGACCGCGAGGGCGATCGGCGAACCGATCAGCGGGATCAGCGCCGCGACGAACTCCAGGCCGGCCAGCGGCACGGCGAGCGGCACGCCGAGTACGGCCAGCACCACGCCGACCAGGACGGCGTTGGTGCCCGCGACCAGGAACAGGCCCCGGGTGTAGCCGGCGAAGGTCCGCCACCCGGCGCGGCCGCCCCGCTGCCACAGTTCGCCGGTGCGGGCGGGCAGCAGGGACGTCCCCCAGCTCCACATCCGTTCGCCGGAGTGCGTGAAGAACACCGCGCAGAACAGTGCCAGCGCGGCGCCGGCCGCTGCCTCCACCACCCAGCCGGCGCCGGTGACGGCCGTGGACAGCACGGCCTGCCGGTGCGTGCTGAGCAGTTGGCCGAGCCGGTGCCGCAGGTCGCCGAGGGTGCCGGCCCGGGCGTGGAACGGCGGGCCCTCCAGCCAGTGCTCCAGCCGGTCCAGGCCGTCCCGCACCTGCCCTCCCAGCTGCCCGGACTGGGCCTGGGTCACCACCGCGATCAGCGTCCCCACCGCGGCGAGCAGCAGCATCGCGCCGAGCACGGTGAACAGCACCGCGAACGCGCGCGGCATCCGGCGGGCCAGCAGATCGACGGGCGGGCGCAGCACGGCGGTGACCACCAGCGCGACGAACACCGCCACCACCGGCAGCAGCAGCCGACTGACGATCAGATAACCGGCGTACCCGGCCACCGCGATGGCCAGCAACCGCCAGGCCCGTCCGGCCATCCGCTCCAGCCCGCTCGGCCGCCGGGGCACCTCGGCGCCGCGCGCGGCCGCCGGCCGCCCCGACCTGGCCGGGCGACTGCCTCGCGGCGCACGGACGTTGCGCTCGCGCGGCCCACCTGCGCGTCCGGCCATCACACTCCCGCCTCCCGTCCGCCCGGACCCGCCGCAACCCGCACGCCGGCCCGCGCCTTCACCACCCGCCACCACCACTACTACCCTCGCCGCCCCGGGCCCGCTCGCAGCACATCCGCAGGACAGCCGCACCGCCCCCCGTTTCCGCCCCCCGCTCGCGGGCAGACGCCCGAACGGGCATCGACGCAGCAGGAGGTGGACACCATGGCGCAACTCAGCGTCCCGATCGTCTGCGGACTCTCCGGCGACCTGGCCATTCCCGCCCTGCAAGTGGTCGCCCTGCTGCGCGCACTCCCCGAGGAGTGGCAGGACTGGGCGCAGCGCGACGACAACGAACTCGACCCGGTGACGGCCGCAGTGTTCGCCAGCCTGGTCCGCCAGCTCGCCGACCAGATCGACCTTGCCTGCATCGAGATCGCCAGCGAGGGCTGAACGGGTCGGTCCGCCCACCAGGAACCGTCCGTCCGGGGCCGCGCGCGCCACCGCAGGCGCGCTACCGCAGCGCGATGCGGGCCTTCAGGATGGGGCGCAGGCGGTCGACACTCGGGTGCGGTCCGCGGCCTTGACCAGCCGGCCGCCGTCCCGGAACCACCGCCAGGGTGTCTCGACCCCGCCATCCGCCAGCACGCGCAGCAACGCGTCCCAGCCTTCGATCGCCGGGCCCAGCACGTCGGCGATCTTGTCGCGCGTCGGCTCGGCGTCCGGGTCCGTGAACGGGTTCGTGAACGGGTTCGTCACGCTGCGAGGTTGACCCCGGGGCGGTCTCGCGGCGCAGCCGGAGAGTGCGGTTTCCGGTTCGCGGAGGCGGGCAGGCGCATCCGCGAGGGGTTGGGACCGCGACGAAGAGGTGCTTGACGATGGCGACCGACCTGGAGCTGGACCTGTTGGAACAGATGACGACGGATCACGACGTGCTGCGGGTGCGCTTCAGTGAGCTGGCGGGCCTGCCGCTGGGCGATCCGCGGCGGAACTGGCTGGCGCTGCTCACCGCCGACGGGCTGGTGCGGCACCTGGCGGCGGAGGACGAGTACCTGTACCCGATCGCGCGCAGCGGCCGGCCGGCCCGTGACGACACGGTGGACCACGGCCTGCGGACGCACGCGGTGCTGTACGAGCTGGTGCGCGAGTTGCGGGCGACCCCATCCGGCTCGGCCGAGTTCGACCGGCTGCTGGCCCGGCTGATCGAGGAGGCGACGGGGCACTTCGGGGTGGAGGAGGCCCAGTTGTTCCCGACGGTCCGCACCCACGCCACCCCGCTCCAGCTGGCGGCCCTGGGCGAACAGGCCCGCGACACCGAGCGGACCGCCCCGCCGCTCTCCAGGGCCGTTCTGCCGCGCGACACCCTGCCCCCGGACGACCTGGTCGCACCCGAGCTGACCTGGCACGAGCGGATGCACCGCCGGTTCCGCTTCGGCGACATGCGCGAGGGCTGACCGGGGCGGCACCAGCTCGCAGAAGAACCGCCGGGCAGGCGTCGGTCCGGCTGACCGGTCCGGCTCGCCGCCGTGCCGGTGAGCCGGACCGGCGGGGACGCAGGCGCCGCCCGGCGGGTCGGGGAATCCGGGGCCGGGCGGCGCAGTACGTGGTCCAGGCCCCGCCGGTCCCGGCCGGCCGGTTTGCCGGGTGGCGATCGTGGTGAAACGCGCCGCGGGGGCCGGATCGACCGCGGAGCGGAGAGTCGAGATGAACGAGCTGAACGAGGTCGTGGTCGCCTTTCTGGCGGCACCCCGAGGAACGGAGCAGGTCGAACTGACCTCGCCGTGGCAGGCGGTCGCGGACCGCGGCGGCACGCCCCGGCTGGTGTCGACGAAACCCGGGAGGATCCGGGCGTTCCACCACCTGGACCGGGCGGACGCCTTCCCGGTGGACGCGGTCGCCGCGGACACCTCGGCCGCCGACTTCGACGCGCTGGTGCTGCCGGGGGGCGTGGCGAACCCGGACTTCCTGCGCACCGACCGCCACGCCGTGGACTTCGTCAGCGGCTTCTTCGCGCGCGGCAAACCGGTCGCGGTGATCTGCCACGGTCCGTGGACGCTGATCGAGGCCGACGCGGTGCGCGGCCGCACCTTGACGTCCTGGCCGAGCCTTCGCACGGACCTGGTGAACGCCGGTGCGACCTGGGTGGACCGGGAGGTGGTGGTCTGCGTGGACGGGCCCAACACGCTGGTGTCCAGCCGCAGGCCGGACGACCTGCCCGCGTTCGAGCGCGCCCTGGTCGACGCCTTCGCCGGCCGCCCGGCCGCGGGCTGAGCCGACCCGTACCGAAGCCCCGTCAGCCGAGTACGCCCGCGAGGGCGCGGGTGAGTACGTCCTCGAACGGGTCGCGGGGGGCGGCGGGGCCGGGGGTGGTGAAGAGGGCGGCGATCCGGGGGTGGCCGCCGTCGGTGGCGAGGTGGCGCAGGTAGGCGGTGCGGTGGGCGGCGTCGTCGGCGCGGGCGGCCGTCTCGTTCTGGGCGAACAGGGCGGTGAGGCCGCCGAGCAGGGCGAACGCCTCGACCTTGCGGGACGGGGCGGCGGGGTGGTCGGCGAGCACGGCGAGGACGTGTTCGAGCAGGTCGGCGCCGTGCGGGCCGAGCGTGGGGCGGCCGATGACGAGGGCGGGCAGCCAGGGGTGGCGGCGCATGATCTGCCGGGCCTGGCGGGCGACGGTGAGCAGGTCGGTCTGCCAGTCGCCGGTGGGCGCGGGGAGGTCGTACTCGGCGGCGGCGCTGTCGGTCATCAGGTCGAGGAGTTCGTCGCGGGTGGCGACGTACCGGTAGAGCGAGGCGGCGCCGGTGCCGAGTGCGGTGGCGACGCGGCGCATCGAGACGGCGTCCAGGCCTTCGCGGTCGGCGAGTTCGACGGCCGACGCGGTGATCTCGGCCCGGCTGCGTTCGGCCGGGCGTCCGGCCCTGGCCTGTTCGGGCCGCAGCCAGATCGGGCCGTCCTGCCGCTGCGTCACGTTGCGCCTCCGGGGTGGGTGTGGCGGCCAGCCTACCTATCGCGTACGGTGTTCGCGAACGCTGTACGCGATACAGTCGGGGAGGAGACAGATGACCACGACAACGCGTTACACGTACAACGGCGAGGTACCGATCGCCTACCAGGACCTCGGCGGGACGGGCGGCGAACCGCTGCTGCTGGTGATGGGCCTCGGCACCACCCGGTTCTGGTGGCCGGACGGCCTGGTCCGCGAACTGGTCGCACGCGGCTTCCACGTGGCCGCCTACGACCAGCGCGACGCCGGCGAGTCCGGACGGGTGACCGCGCCGCCCGCCAGGCACCCCGTCACCGCACTGCTGCGCCGCACCGCGCCCGCCTACCGGGCCGAGGACCTGACGGACGACGCCGTCGCCGTGCTGGACGCACTGGGCTGGCCCCGCGCCCACCTGTTCGGGCACTCGCTGGGCGGGCTGGTCGCCCAGCGCGTCGCCGTCCGGCACCCGCAGCGGGTGCTCACCCTGACCTCCTCCGCGGCGATGCCCAGCGACGCGGGCGCGCTCGGCGCGCTGCGCCACGTCTGCCCGGGGCCGGTGCTCCGACTGGCCCGGCTGCACCACCCGGAGACCCCCGAGGGCAACCTCGCCCTGGCGGTCGCGCTCGCCCGGATCCTCGACGCTCCCGAACGCGCCGTCGGGCCGGACGACGTCCGGGAGTTCGTCGAACGGGAGGCCGCGCACGGCCTCGCCGGGTTCCGCGACGCCCAGGCGCAGAGCCGGCAGATCGGCGCGAAGTGGTCCGGCGGGCCGCTCGCCCGGATCGCCGCACCGACCCTCGTCCTGCACGGCGAACGCGACCCGCTGCTGCGCCCGTCCGCCGCCCGCGCCCTCACCGCCGCCGTCCCGGGAGCCCGCCTGCGCGTCATGCCGGGCGCGGGCCACCTGCTCACCCGCGAACACTGGGCGCCGTACGCGGACGAGCTGCGCGCCCACGCGACGCGCCGGTCCGTTTCGGCGGTCAGCCCCGCAGGCGGTGCGGCGGCCCGTCGAGAGTGAGCGCTCCGTCGGCGCGTGCGCGGGGCGTTCCGTCAGAGTTCGCGGAGCGCGGGCAGCAGCTCGCGCTCCGCCCAGTCCAGGTACGCGGGTTGGCTCCCGCCGCCGATCTGGATCAGCGCGAGCTCGTCGAACCCGGCCTGCACGAACGGGCGGACGGCGCCGAGGAAGTCCTCCGTCCGGTCGCCGCAGGGGACGATCCGGGCGACGTCCTCGGGGCGCACGAACCGGCTCGCGGCGGCGAACGCGGCCGGGCCGGGAAGTTCGGCGTTGACCTTCCAGCCGCCGCCGAGCCAGCGGAACTGCTGGTGGGCGCGGGTGACGGCGGCGTCGCGGTCGCGGTCGAAGCAGATCGGGATCTGCCCGACGGCGGGCTTTCCCGCTCCGCCGTGCTCGGCGAACCCGGTCAGCAGCGACCGTTCCGGCTGGACCGCGATCACCAGGTCGGCGAGGCGTCCGGCGAGCGCGCAGGAGGCCGGGCCGGAGACGGCGACGCCGATCGGCGGTGGCGGCTCGGGCAGATCCCACAGTTTCGCGCGGTCCACCTGGAAGTGCTGCCCGTGATGGGTGACGTACCCCCCGGCGAACAGCGCCCGAATGATCTCGACGGCCTCCGCCAGCATCTCCTGCCGCACCGCCGCGGCGGGCCAACCCCGGCCCATCACATGCTCGTTGAGGTTCTCGCCGCTGCCCAGCCCGAGCCGGAACCGACCGCCGGAGAGCAGCTGAACGGTCGCGGCCTGCTGCGCGACCACCACCGGGTGGTAGCGGAACGTCGGGCAGGTCACGTACGTCATCAGCGGCAGCGCGTCAGTGGCCCGGGCGGCCGCGCCGAGCACCACCCAGGCATTCGGGGCATGCCCCTGTTCGGCCAGCCACGGAAAGTAGTGGTCGCTGATCACCGAGAAGTCGAACCCGGCCCGCTCCGCACCCACCACGTCCGCGACCAGATCGGTCGGGCCGCGCTGCTCCGTCATCATCGTGTATCCGATTCGCACCATGGTTGCGCGTGTGCCCAGGTCACACGGGTCCGCACCCGGATCCGCCGGTTTTCCCGCCGTTCGCAGCAAGCCCGGGCACCTCGTGGAACGTTCACCACGGCCCGCGCATCTCACCCCGCCCGACCCGAAGTGTCGTCAAACATGCCTCTCACCAGGCGACTTGACCTGGCCACGCCCGACCGCCACCATTCCACTAATCAATTAGTGAAAGGGTGGTGGTGCCGTGATCGAGTACCGCCTGGATCGGCGCGGTGGCGTGCCGACGTATCAGCAGATCGTCCAGCAGACCAAGCACGCGTTGCGGCTCGGCGCCCTTCAGCCCGGGGACCGGTTGCCGACGGCGCGGGAGGTGGTGGAGCGGACGGCGGTCAATGCGAACACCGTGCTGAAGGCGTACCGGGAGCTGGAGCGGGAGGGGCTGGTGGCGCCGCGTCCGGGGCTGGGGACGTTCGTGTTGCGGTCGCTGTCCCGGCCGGAGACGGCCGAGGACGGGCCGCTGCGGGCGCAGTTGACGGCGTGGGTGGACGCGGCCCGGAAGGCCGGGCTCGAGCGGGAGGACATCGGCGCGCTGGTGGCCTCCGTACTGGATCAGCGCTTCGCGACCGGGGGCCGCCCGGCGGAGCGGACGACACTGGACAAGGGTGAGGAATGACAGCAGCGATGGGTACGCCGCTCGCACTCGAGGCGAAGGACCTCGGCTGGGCCTACCGCCGGAATCAATGGGCGGTCCGGCACTGCGACTTCACGGTGCCGACCGGCCGGGTCTGCGGCGTGGTCGGGCCGAACGGGGCGGGCAAGAGCACACTGCTCGGGCTGGCGGCACGGCTGTTCGCCCCGTCCGAGGGCGAACTGCGGGTGCTCGGCGAGTCGGTGACGGGCCCCGCGGCGCCCGAACTGCGGGCCAAGGTGGCCTATGTGACGCAGGAGAAGCCGCTCTACCGGACGTTCACGGTCGCCGAAACGCTGCGGATGGGCCGCGAGCTGAACCCGTCCTGGGACCAGGCGACAGCCCAACGCGTGGTCGAGCTCGGCGAGTTGCGGCCGAACGCCCGGGTCGGCCGGCTGTCCGGCGGCCAACGCAGCCGGGTCGCGCTGGCCATGGCGCTCGGCAAGCGGGCCGAACTCCTGCTGCTGGACGAGCCGTTCGCCGATCTGGACCCACTGGCCCGGCACGACCTGACCGGCCTGCTGCTGGCCCAGGCCGCCGAGCACGGCACCACTGTGGTGATCTCCTCGCACCTGATGTCCGAGCTGGAGGAGGTGGTCGACCACGTCCTGCTGGTGCAGTCCGGCCGCGTCCGACTGGCCGGCGACCTGGACGAACTCCTGGACGGGCACCGGCTGGTGGCCGGCCTGGCCGACGCGGAGCGGCCCGCCGGGAAGGTGATCGAGTGGCGGGTCACCGGCCGCCAGGCCACCGGCCTGATCCGCATCGACCCGGCCGGCCCGCCGACCGGGGACCTGCCCGAGTCGTGGGACGCGACGCGTCCGCGCCTGGAGGAACTCCTGCTCGCCCACCTGCGCAATCCCGCCGAGGCCGGTACCCCGGGCGACCGCCTCTCGACCATCAGCGAGGCCGCCGCATGAGCACCGCACAGCTGACCTCGCCCGACACCGCTTCCGGCCCGGCCAAGGAGCCCGCTCCCGCCCGCCGCTCCCGCCTGCACGGCCTCGCCTGGCTGGCCTGGCGACAGAACCGCCTCGCCGTCTGGACCGTCGGCGGCGCCATGCTGCTGGTGGCCGCCGTCCAGCTGTTCCTGCACTTCAAGATCCAGCGCGAGATCTCCCTGTACCACGGCGAGTGCCGCGATGGCGGCGGTTGGGGTGTGCCGGCCTGCGACCACTTCATCACCGACGTCAACGACGCGGTGAACTGGACCGCCGACTGGATGCACCGGCCGTTCTTCCTGCTGCCCGCGGTGGTCGGCATGTTCCTGGGCGCACCGCTGCTCGCCCAGGAGTACGAGCGCGGCACCGTGCGGATGATCCGCGCCCAGTCGGTGTCGCCGGCGCGCTGGCTGACCGCCCGGCTGGCCGCGCCGGCGGCGCTGGTGATCCTCGCGATCGGCCTGTTCGCCGCGCTGAACACCTGGCTCGCGCTCGACATGAACCGTCTCGACTTCGGGCGGAACGACCTCTTCCCCGGCTTCACCTACGCGACGATCGGCCTCGCGCCGCTCGCCTGGTCGCTGTTCGCGCTGGCCGTCGGCGTGGCGGTCGGTCAACTGGTGCGCCGCACCGTGGTGTCGATGCTGGTGACCGGCGTCCTCGTGCTGGGGGCCGAACTGCTGGTCCGCTCGCTCCGGGTGTACTTCGTTCCGGTGTCCGAAGCAACGGGCAACCTCGGCGGGCAGATCAGCCACTGGCGCGGCGTCCCCGGCCAAATTCCGTACGGAGCCTGGCTGGTGGACCACGGACCGGTGCTGGCGAACGGGACGCGGGCGACCGAGGCCGACTGCTACCACCTCGGCGACGCGTGCGACAAGGCCACCCAGGCCTGGGCGACCTACCACCCGAACTCGCACTTCATCCCGATGCAGCTGGTCGAGGGCGGCCTGCTGCTGGCCCTCTCGGCCGCCCTGGTGTTCCTGGTCTACCGGCGGGTCACCCGGTCCGCCGTCTGAACGCGACGGCTGGGCCGCCCGGTCCGCCGCGTCTGAACGCGACGGTGGGTCACCCGGTCCGCCGCGTCTGAACGCGCCGATGCCCGGCGCCGTGGGCTGTCAACCACGGTGCCGGGCACCGGCTGTTGATGATACGTCAGGTCGATCCGACCAGCTCGGGGCCGGGGGTGACGGTGACGGGGACGCCGCGTCGGCGGTGCTGGTCGGCCCAGGAGGTGAGGGCCTGGCGGCAGGCCGCGTCGAGGTGGGTGAGGGCGGACAGGTCGAGCTCCACCGGGCCGGTCGGGGTGACGTCCTCCAACCGGTCGACCAGGGTGGGGAGTTTGACGAAGGTGGCGTTCCCGTGCACCCGCACCACGGTGCCGTCCGGCGACTGTTCGACGTGCAGCCGAATGTGGGTGACGTCCCACGCGGTCTTGGCGAGCGCGGCGACCAGGCCGATCACCACGCCCTCCAGCAGGTTGAGGGCGACGATGCCGATCGCGGTGGCGAGCAGCACGAGCGCCTCGGAGCGATCCGCGCGCCACATCCTCAACCGGGCCCGGGGCGCGACGAGTTTGCCGCCCGCGTGAACCAGCAGCCCGGCGAGCGCGGCCAGCGGCACCAGGTGCAGCAGACCCGGCAGCACCAGCGCGAACAGCAGCAGCCAGACTCCGTGCAGGATCCGCGAGGCCTTCGTCCGGGCGCCCGCCTGCACGTTGGCGGCGCTGCGGACGATCACCGCCGTCATCGGCAGCGCGCCGAGCGCCCCCGCCACCGCGTTTCCGACGCCCTGGGCGAGCAACTCCCGGTTGTACGCGGTGCGCGGCCCGGCGTGCATGTGGTCGACTGCGGACGCGCTGAACAGGCTCTCGGCGGACGCGATCAGCGCGAACGCCAGCACGGTGCCCCACACTTCGGGCCGCACCAGCAGCGCGAACTGCTCGGCGCCCGGCGGCTGCACGGTGTCGAGCAGGCCGTCCACCCGGACGGTCGGCACCGGAAGGTGCAGCAGCCGGACAGCGGCCGCGGCGAGCACCACGGCCACCAACGGGCCGGGCAGCAGCGAGAGTCGGCGCGGCACGAACTTCCACAGCACCAGCACCGCGACCACCCCCGCGCCGACGGCGAGCGACGCCCCGCCGGCCGCCGTGTCCACCGCCCGGACGGCGGCGACGGGCAGACCGACCAGGTTGGCGAGCGCCTCGCCGCCGGCCTTGCGATCCAGCAACACATAGGACTGCGAGGCGATCAGCACGATGCCGATCCCGGTGAGCATCCCCTCCACCACCGCGGCGGAGACGGCCCGGAACCAGCGCCCCAGGCGCAGCACCGCGAGCAACACCTGCACCAACCCGGCGGTCAGCACCACCACGCCGAGCGCGGGCAACCCGTAGGTGGTGACGGCGGAGTGGACCAGCACGGTCAGCCCGGCGGCGGGCCCGCTGACCTGCAGACTGCTGCCGGGCAGCGCGCCGGCCACCAGGCCGCCGATGATGCCGGTGACCAGGCCGAGTTCGGCGGGCGCGCCAGAGGCGACGGAGACGCCCACGCAGAGCGGGACGGCGACGAGGAAGACAGTGATCGAGGCGGGCAGATCGGTGCGCAGCACGGCGCGCACCCGGGCAGGGTTCCAGGGCATGGCGGGTCCTCGGACGTAGCAGTGACGGGGACTTCCGGTGGCGCGGGGCACGCCCGGTCCGCCCGGCGGCCGTCCGGCGTGCGGGCGGGCGCGGGCAGGCGCGGGCAGGCTGGGGCGAGGTTGCGCGGCGCGGGGCGATGCGGTGCGGCACGGCGCGATGCGGTGCGCGGGGCGATACGGCACGGTGCGGCGCGACGGTGGTCGGTCGGTGACGGGGTGTCGGGGCCGGGCGCGACGGCTCCGGCTCAGTGGCGGAACACCTGAAGTACGGCGGGCCCGGCCGGATGTGCGGCCGGTGCGGGCTGACGGCCGGCGGTATCGGGCGGCGTGCGCGGGGCCGCGCCGACCGCCGATCGCTTCGCCACCGCGGACGGCCGGGCCTCGCGGCGAACGGGGGCTGCGGGGGCGGGAGTTGTGGAGCCGCGTCCACGTTCGACGCTCTCCGGCTCCTCCTCCGCCATGCTGCCCGCGGCGCTCGCGTTGCTCGCGCTGTTGGCCGCCCGGACCGCTGCCCCGCGGGCGTCCGCGAACCGGTCGCCGCCGGCCGGGCCGGGGAGCAGCGCCACGACCAGCGTCACCGCCAACGCGGCGACCAACGTGGCGACCCTCGCGGCGCTCGGACCGGCGCGCAACTGCCGGATCGGCGGCACGGCTCGGCGCATCCCGCCCTCCCCGGCTCGCGTCCGTCCCGGCTCCCCGCCGGCGGACTTGATGTGCCGTCATCGTATCCGGACGGTCACCGTGGGTGTGCGGCTGCGGGCGGTCTGCCGGGGTCTCGGCCACGGGTTTGTCCGGTTCCCGGCCGCGCACACGCCGCGCACACGCCGCATCCGGGGGCGGCGCGCCGTCGCGCCGGCCGCCGGCTCGAACACAGGTGCCGGGAACAGCAACGGCAGGGCGGTCGGGCCGCTCCTGCCACTCTCAAGCTATAGCGCGACGGGGGGCTTGCGGCAAGGCCCCCGGGCTGTCGCAGAATGTCCGACCAAGGGCGGGGAAGCGCGGGAAGCGAAGTACGCGCCGAATCTGACGAAAAATCACTTGCCGGACGATTTGGGAGAGTTGATGATCGACGTGCTGGTGGTCGGCGGCGGGCCGACCGGGCTGATGCTGGCGTGCGAGTTGCGGCTGCACGGGGTGGAGGTGGTGGTTCTTGAGCGGTTGACGGCTCCGACCGGGGAGTCCCGCGGGCAGGGTCTGCATGCGCGCAGTGTGGAGGTGATGGATCAGCGCGGTCTGTTGGAGCGTTTCCGGGCGGTGAGTCCGGAGTACCGGGTCGGCGGCCTGTTCGGCGGCGTGATGAAGGACTGGCCGGAGGGCATGGACACCGCCCATCCGTACGGTCTGGCGACGCCGCAGCCGGTGACGGAGCGGCTGTTGGCGGAGCGCGCCGCGGAGTTGGGCGTGGAGCTGCGGCGCGGGCGCGAGGTGGTGGGTCTGGCGCAGGACGAGGAGGGTGTCGAGGTCGAGTTGGCGGACGGCTCGCGGCTGCGGGCGCGCTGGCTGGTGGGCTGCGACGGTGGTCGCAGCACGGTGCGCCGGCTGGCGGGTGTGGCGTTCCCGGGCGAGGCGGCGACGGTGGAGACCCTGGTGGGGCAGCTGTCGGCCGCGGAGGACCCGGAGCGGATCGCCGAGGTGGTGGAGCGGGTGCGGCGCACCCAGGTGCGGTTCGGCCTGCAGCCGGAGGGCGACGGGCAGTACCGGGTGGTGGTGCCGGCCGACGGTGTGTCCGAGGATCGGACGGCGCCGACGCTGGACGACTTCCGGCAGCAGCTGCGTGCGGTGGCGGGCACCGACTTCGGTGTGCACTCGCCGCGTTGGCTGTCCCGCTTCGGCAACGCGACCCGCCAGGCGGAGCAGTACCGGGTGGGCCGGGTCCTGCTCGCGGGCGATGCCGCGCACATCCACCCGCCGACCGGCGGCCAGGGCCTCAACCTCGGCGTGCAGGACGCGTTCAACCTGGGCTGGAAACTGGCGGCGGAGGTCAACGGCTGGGCCCCGCCCGGCCTGTTGGACACCTACCACGCCGAGCGCCACCCGGTGGGCGCCGCCGTCCTGGACAACACCCGCGCCCAGAGCATCATGATCGGCACCGACCCGGGCCCGACCGCCCTGCGCCACCTGTTCACCCGCCTGATGGACTTCCCCGAGGTCAACCGCCACATCACCGGCATCATCACGGCCCTGGACATCCGCTACGACTTCGGCGACGGCCCCGACCAACTCGGCCGCCACCAACGGGACATCCCCCTCACCACCGGCCGCCTCTACGCCCACCTGCACACCGCCCGCGGCCTCCTCCTCGACCGCACCGGCCACCTCTCGGCCGCCCCCTGGTCCGACCGCGTCGACCAACTCACCGACCCCTGCCCGGACTTGCCCGCCCCCGCGGTCCTGCTCCGCCCGGACGGCCACGTGGCCTGGCTAGGCGGCGACCAGCACACCCTGACGGCCGCCCTGACCCGCTGGTTCGGCACCCCGCGCCCCCATCAGCCCTGACGCGACGCCACACCCCCGCCCCCCGGCTCGCGAACGCGCCGCGCTGCGCCCGGCCCCGGTCCACGCCAGGGCGTTCACGCCCCGGGGTGTTCGAGGCGGACGCCACTTTCCATGCTCCGCACACGAATCCCACGCCCTGGTGCGCACAGAAACGACCAGCCACTCTGAGGCTCGGATGCCCGGTCCGCCGCAGCTCCGCTCCCGGTTCGCCGGGGAATTGCGGGGCCCGGCCGCGACTGCGCGGGCTCCTCGGCCGGCGATTCCGGATCCCTCGTCACCTCCGGTCCGACCGTCCGCACTCACGCCACCGACCCGAAGGGGAAGACTGTGACCACGCCCGTCCCGTCCCGCATCGCCCTGGTCAACGGCAGCTTCGAGCAGCCCGCCATCGGTGCCGGCAACGCGCTCCTGCGTCGCCCGGTGCTACCACTGCGAGGTCGGCGAACGGCCGTGGCCGGTAAACCTCACTGCGGGCAGTTGATGCCACTGCCCTCGTGAACGTCGGGGCCGAGGGCGCGCGGTTGGTACTGGTCCGCGCTCAACCGCGGTGCGCGCGGACGGCGAGGAATGGCGGCAGCCCGGCTCGCTGTGGCTGTGCGGCCGCGAGTTGGCAGCCCGGGGCCGGCTCGGTGATGGCGTCCAGGACGAAACCCTGGCGGACAAGGGCCATCAGGTACGTCGACAAGGTCCGGTGTTGGTTGCCGGCTCGGCGGACGGCCTCGGGGTTGGTCGAGCGCCAGAATCCTTCGGCGAGGTAGGCGCCGACGACCCGGCGGGCGGTGCCGTCCTCGGTCTGCGTCCAGGTGGCGTGGGGTGCTTCAAAGCAGGGGTGCGGGATGGTGAAGACGAGCGAGCCGTGCACCGTCAGCACTCGCCGGACGGCCGAGAGTGCGGCGTCGAGGTCGGGCACGTTGTTCAGGGACAGTCCGGCGGTCACCCAGTCGACCGAGTCGGTGGCGACCGTCCTCAGCACGCATCCGTCGTCGACCGAGTAGCTCACCGTACCGGCCCGGCCTGCCACGGCGGACTTCGCGTGCTCGATCATGCGAGGTGACGGGTCGATACCCACGACCGAGGCCCCGCGCGCGGCCACCGCACGGGCGATGACGCCTTCGCCACAGCCGAGATCGAGCACGCGATGGCCGCCGAGTTCGTCGGGGAGGTGTTCGAGCAGGACATCGCGGTTGAAGTCGTTCATCGCGGAGCCGGCCCGCAGCAGGGCTGTGTACCAATCGGCGATGGTGTCCCAGGAGTCGGTCATCGAGCCCGGACGCTACTCGCTCGTCCGCGACACCGCCACGGGCTTCCCACCTTTCTCGGCCCAGCCCTGGAATCTCCGGCGAACCGGCTCCTTCCGGCACCCGGACGGAGGACGATGGCTGAGACGCACGCCGGCGACCGCAGCGCCGATCGCACGATCTCAGCGTGGGGGAAGCATGAGTGATCACGGTGGCACCAGGGATCCCGAACGCTCGGACAGCGGCGGGACGTCGGAACCGCGGACGCACAACGATTTCTCGGGCAGGGCCGAGTCGGCCGTACAGGCCGGATCGGTCGGGGCGGTGAACATCTACCACTCTCCCCCGCAGCGGCCTCCTGCCGAAATTCCGGTCGCCATTACCTGCGAGGTGGAATCCGACTACGTGATCCAGCGCGACTGGTCCGACGGAGTTCCCCTCAGCGGTGGGCTGGTCCGGATCTTTGTGGAGGCCGTCGAGGACCGGGCCGTCCTGCTACGCGCCTTGCGCCCCATTGTGGTGGCGCGCCGCCCTCCGCTCGACGGAACCGAGACCACGCATCTGGGAATCCCGCAAGTGCGCAAGTATTCCCTTGATCTCGACAAGAACCCGCCACGCCTGAAAGGCCCGAAATTCCTGTACACGGTCTCTCCGGGCGACCCGGAAGTATTCGAGCTGACAGTCACCTCCACCCGCCACTACGTCGAATGGCGCCTGGAACTCGACTGGACCTGCGCGGGCCGGTCGGGCACGAGCGTCATCGATCTCGGTGGGCATCCTTTCGAGTTCACGGCCAAGCCAGGAGCACGGAGGTGGCCCTTTGGAACCCGTCGTTGAAGTCCGATTCATCAGCCGTCTTCAGCTGATTTATCCGCCCAGCTCGGCAACCGGTCCGCGCCCGATTACCGCTCAGGTCAGCGGACACGGGATCGCGGTGCGAGTGAGCGCACCCGAGGCGGAGCCGGTGGTCGTGCACACCCTGGGCTTCCGGGTGAAATCCCGTCATCCCACTCGAACCGCACCGTTGGAAATCGACCCCTGGGGCAGCATCCCGGACCCGCAGGTTCGGGTGTGGCTGGACGAACCGGCGCAAATGGCGGACGGGCCCGTTCCCATCACACTTCCCACCATCATTCCGCGCGGGCAGAGCGAGTGGTTCCTGCTGACCGCGCACACCCAGGAGCACGACGTCGAGTGGGAACTCGGCATCGAGTGGAGCTGCGGGGAGAAAAAAGCGTGGACCAGCTGCAACGTCCGCACCACAGCCGAAACGTCCATGGTGACGTTCCGAAAGGACGGCAGCCGAACCCCCGGATTCAACCTTCACCCGCAACCCGACCGACCGGAAATCGCCGCCGCAGCCGAAGCCGGCTACCGGCCTGATGCCGAAAATGGCGATCCCGAGGCGATGTTCCGGCTCGCCGTCAGGCTGGCAGAGCGTGGCGCACTGGGCGAGGCGAAACACTGGTTTCTGATCTGCGCGGCAATGGGCAACGCAACGGCCGCGGAGTCGGTCGGGTGGATTCTCGAGCAGCAAGGAAAGCACGCCGAATCCGTGGACTGGTGCCGAAAAGCAGCGGACCTCGGGAGTACCCGCGCGGCGGAACGGCTTGCCGAGCGGCCCGCTGGCGAGGAACCGCGCTGAGGATCGAGCATGGCGGCAGGCGGTTGTCCGCCAACCCGCACCGTGGTTCACCCGGATTGCCCGTTCCGTACTCGGGCCGAAGGCCGTGCCGGCGCAACTTGCCCTCGGAGGTGCTGACCGGTCATCGAGTCAGGGGCGTCGAGGAGTCCCTGCGGTGTGCCTTGGTAGAGGATGGTCCCGCCTTGGTGGCCGGCGCCTGGACCGACGTCGACCACGTAGTCGGCTCGGGCGATGACTCGTTGGTTGTGTTCGATCGCGATGATGGTCGCGCCGTGGTCGACGAGGTCGTCGAAGAGTGTGAGGAGGCGGTCGACGTCGGCGCCGTGCAGGCCGGTGGTGGGTTCGTCCAGGACGAGTCGGAGAGCCTCTGTGGTGGTGTCGGCGAGGTGTCTGGCGAGGAGCAGCCGTTGACGTTCGCCGCCGGAGAGGGTGTCGACGCTCTGTCCGATGGTGAGGTAGTCGAGGCCGACGCGGCTCATCCACGGCAGGCGCCGGCGGATCGAATGGTGTTCGGAGAACAGCTCGACCGCGTCCTCGGGGTTCATCGTGAGGACGTCAGCGATGGTGTGACCGTGATATCGGGCCGCGAGGGCTTCGGGGTTGAAGCGCGTGCCTTCGCAGGCGTCGCATTCGGTGCGCACGTCGTCGAGGAAGGAGAGGTCCGTGATGACGACTCCCTTGCCCCTGCAAACGGGGCAGGCGCCACGGGCGTTCGCGCTGAACCACGGTGCAGGCAGGCCGCTGGCGGCGGCGAACACGGTCCGGATCGCCTCGGCGATGCCGAGCACGGTCGCCGGGGTGGACCGGATGCCGCCACGCAACGGTGTCTGGTCGACGGTGACGAAGTCCGGATGCTGGCGCGGTAGTTCGCCGGCGAACAGGGTGCTCTTCCCCGAGCCGGCGACACCGCTGACCGCGACCAGGACGCCGAGGGGAACGTCGATGGTGATGTCGCGGAGGTTGTGCCGGCGGGCGTTGCTGATCCGCACCTTCCCGGTCGGTGCGCGCGGTGTGGTGTTCAGCGGGACGGCCTGCCGGAGGAACCGCCCCGTTGCGGTGTCGGTGGCGGTCAGGTCTTTCGGTGTTCCTTCGAAGGTCACGATCCCGCCGAGGGTTCCGCCGCCGGGCCCGAGGTCGATGATGTGGTCGGCCGCGTTGATGACGGCCGGGTGATGTTCGACGACGAGGACCGTGTTGTGCGCGTCGCGGAGTCGTGCGATGAGGTCGAGGAGTCGCTGCACGTCGTGGGGATGCAGTCCGGCGCTGGGTTCGTCGAAGACGTAGCACACGTCGCTGAGCGGGCTGCCGAGATGCCGAACGATCTTGACCCGCTGCGCCTCGCCACCGGACAGAGTGGAGGACTCCCGGTCGAGGGACAAGTACCCCAGCCCGACGAGCTCGAAGGCGTGGAGCCGTTCAAGGATCGTTGTGACCAGTGGCGCCACGGTCGGATCATTCACCGAGGCTGCGGTGTTGTGCAGTTCTGTGATCGGAAGGTTCGACCAGTCGGCGATCGACCTGCCGCCGATCAGGCTGCCTCTTGCCGCCTCGTTGAGCCGAGTTCCACCGCAGTCAGGGCAGGCTCGGCGGAAAACGATGCGGGAGAGCGCCGATTCGACCTCGTCGGACAACCGCGACGGCGCCTTGCGTAGATAGGAGTTCCGCAGTCGCGGGATGACGCCGTCGAACGTCCCATGCTTGGGGTAGCCCGGCAGCGGGTTCGTCAGCTTGATCTCTTCGGCGTACAACAGCGTGTCGACGACGCTTCCCGGCAGGTTACGCAGAGACACGTCCACGTCGGCCAGCCCCGAGTCCACCAGTCGCTTCCACCGGTACGTGCCCGGCTCGAACGTGGGAAACCGGATGGCGCCCTCCCGCAGGCTGAGCGACCGATCGAGTAGCCGGTCGAGGTCGATGTCATCGACGACGCCGAGCCCCTCGCAATGCGGACACATCCCGGTCGGGTCGTTGAACGAGTAGGCCGGGGAGAAGCCCGCGCTGGGGCGTCCGACCCGCGAGAACAACAGCCGCAGCATCGGAGCGATGTCACTGGCCGTGCCTACGGTCGACCGTGCGCTGCCGGTGAACCGCCGCTGATCGATGATCGTGGTGAAGGTCAGCCCGTCGATTCGGTCGACGTTCGCCGCCGGATGCTGCGGCAGCCGGTTGCGCACGAACACCGGATAGGAACCGGTCACCAGGCGGTCGGCCTCGGCGGCGATGGTGTCGAAGGCCAGCGACGACTTCCCCGACCCCGAAACTCCGGTGAACACCGTCAGTCGATGCTTGGGCACCCGCACAGTGACATCTCGGAGGTTGTGCGTGCGCGCTTTCTCGACCGTGATCCAACTTGCGCGGTCGGGGACTCGTTTGTGGGCCATGGACCGACGCTACAAGCAGTTGTGGCCATATCATTGCCACAACTATGGAGATGAGCGACCTGGTCGGGAGGACGCCGTGGCGACACCGGTCCAGCGGGCGCTGAGGTTGCTGTCGCTGCTGCAGTCCGGCCGGCGGTGGACCGGTGAGGATCTCGCCCGAGCGTTGGAGGTGCCCGGCCGCACGCTCCGACGTGATCTCGACCTGTTGCGCGAGATCGGGTACCCCGTCCGGAGCACCCGTGGACCTGGTGGCTACTATCAGCTCGTCGCGGGCGCTGCGCTGCCGCCGCTCATGCTCGACGACGACGAAGCCATCGCCATCGCCCTCGGGCTGCGTTGGGCAGCGGCGGGAGGCACTGGAGTCGAGACCGTCACCGAGTCCGCTCAACGCGCCGGGGACAAGCTCCGACGGGTCCTGCCATCGGCCCTGCGGCACCGCACCGAACAAGTCCTCGCCGCCGTCGAATTCGCTCACACCGCGCCCCCGCAGACTGACAACGCCGTCCTCCGCTCACTGGCGACAGCGATCTCCGAGCACGCCCCCGCCACCTTCGACTACCTGGGAAAGGCGGGCTCCTCGCGGCGCACGGTCGAGCCGATGCGAATGGTCCAGATCCGCAGCCGCTGGTACCTCTACGCGTGGGACCGAGACCGCCACGACTGGAGGAACTTCCGCGTCGACCGGGTCGGTACGCCACACGTCGAGGCGGAGAGATTCACCCCGCGCGCCCTACCGACGGACGATCTCGCACGCCACCTCCAACACCGCTTCCACGGCCCCAGAACCGTCCGCATCGTCCTCACGCTCAACGCCGACGCTCGCGACGCCGCCGGCAGGCTTCACCGGATCGACGGTGAACTCGAACCGATCGATGACCACCACTGCCGCTACACCGCCTACGTCGACTCCTTCGAATGGATCACCGTCGTCCTGGCAGCCACCGACATCGAATTCACCATCGACGAGCCCACCGAATACCGATACTTCCTCAATCTGACTGCACAACGCCTACTGCGCGCAGTCTGACGTCGGCACCAAAGAGCAAACCGTCGATCAGCACTTCATTTCGTCAACAACCTCCTGACCTGCAACAACTCGTCACTGGCCTTGCTGGGCACCCCCATTGTGGAAAATGATCACACTGGAAAGCCGGCAGGGTTCATACGCTGTGCTGCCGACGTTCGAGGGAGCTGTGCAGGGGGCGGTGGTGTCGGCCTGTTGGGTGGAGGGCCGGGAGACGGAAGCCGCACCAGCCATGGATGAAAGGTCCGGGTTCGGGTTCTGCGCTTGAGGGTTTGCGGGTGCCCGATGGGGAGCGGGTGCAGGTCCGGGCCGCCCTTGCGGGGCTGTGGTGCCGGCGGTACCGAAGGGGGAGAGGCCATCGGTCCGGGAGCTCCCGGCACCCGGGGTGAGCTCGGGACCGTGGTAGCTGCTGGAGGAGGAGGTGCCGGGCTTGCCGAACTTCGGTGGGCCGTCCTGGTTTCCGTCCCCGCCGGCGCGGGTCAGGTCGGGCAGGTCGTGCGGGCCGCCGCCGGGTTTGGGCGGGGCGCTGTGGTGCTTGACCGAGGTGGCGCCGGCGTGCAGGCCGGCGCCCGCGCCGCCGGAGAGGCCGGAGCCGAGCAGGGTGGAGGTGTCGACCTTGCCGGTGGTCAGGTACTGGGTGGTGGCGTCGGCGCCGACCCCGGTGGCCGCGCCGATCGCCGCCTTCCCGGGCAGCGACCGCGCGGCACTGCCCAGGCCGAGCCGGCCGGCCGCGCCGCCCAGCCCCTTGCCGACCAGGTGACCGGAGGCGCCACCGATCGCGCCGGCGAGGGCGTTCTGGCCCAGCTCCTTCAGGTCGATGTTCCGGCGGTGCCCCTCGGCGAGCTCGATGCCCTGGGCGAGCAGGTC